>DRQW01000001.1 GCA_011371305.1 Anaerolineae bacterium
AGGCCGGGAAACCGGTAGACCGGTAGACCGGGCTGAGCGAATCGGCCCGGTTTCCCTGGTTTCCTGGTTTCCAGGTGTACCGGGTTACCGCCCACGATTTTCGTCCGTATCGGCGCTGGCAAGCCAGCCGTTGGACTGCTATGAAAATAAGATTCGGATCGATGAGGATTAAGGTCGTCAGGACAACGTTGAGCGAGGCGCCAGCGAGTGTGAAACGTGATGCGTGAAACGTGAGGACTTACGCATGACGCATTACGGCATCGGCTTTCCGCGCCAGCATGGCCCAAGGCATGTTATCGGTATCGCCTCGAGCTAGCCCTATCCCTGATGCGCCATCAGCGGGGACATGGACTCGCCGCTATGAATGCGGAAGATGGCTTCGGCCAGCAAGGGGGCGATGGAGAGAATCTCCAGTTTGGGATGTTGTTTTTCGGGCGGGACGTGAATGGTATTGGTGACGTAGAGCTTTTGGATGTAGGGCGCGTCTAGCTGCTCAAGTGCGCTGGGGAGCAGCACCGGATGGGTGATGGTAAGGATGATTTCGGGCCGTGCGCCAGCATCCACCAGGTTTTGGGCCTGCGCAAGCACGCTCCCACCGGCGATGATATCATCGAAGATGATGGGCGTTTTTCCTTCGATATCGCCTACGATGGCCGTGGTTTCGGTGGATGAGAAACTGGTGCGGCGTTTGTGCATGAGCACCAGGGGCAAATCCAGCAGCCGGGCAAATCGCCCGGCCAGCTTCGCCCGCCCCACATCGGGCGCCACCACCACCGGGTCCACCAAGTCCAGGGTTTGGATATGCTCGGCAAAGACGGTCATGGCCGAGAGAGGATCGACGGGGACGGTAAAGAAACCCTGGGTAGCCTCCGCGTGAATATCCACATAGATAACCCGAGAAGCGCCGATGGTTTCCAACATGGTAGCCACCACCCGGGCGCTGATAGGCTCCCGGCCTCGGGCCATGCGATCCTGACGGGCATAGGGGAAGTAGGGGATGAGGACGTTGATGTTATGGGCCGAAGCCCGGCGAAAAGCATCGATGGTGAGGATGAGCTCCATCAAATTGTCGTTCACCGGTTCCGAGCAAGGTTGAATGATGAAAACGTCATCCTCACGCACCAGCTCCTCGATGAGGATGTGGATTTCGGAATCAGGCAGCTTACGAATGCCGATACGGCCCAACGGACGGTTGAGATGATTGGCTACTTCTTCGGCCAATTGCGGATTGGCGGTGCCGCTGAAGATGCGAAGGGTGTGCAGATTGCGGGTCATGGGTTATCGGAGCAGGGTGGACATGGTGAGGGATGTCAGGCTTATTATACGGGGCAGGGGCGCGTTGCCCCAATTTTACAATCCCATGAAGTTTGTGCTTCAACGCCGGATAACGGCCCATGGAAAGAAGCATTTCGGCGCCCACGGGGTCCTACAGTATAATGGCAGCTATGGACCCCCGGCTGATGCATCTCGAATGGCTTTGCTTCGATCTAGACAACACCCTCTATCCGCTAAGCAATGGGTTGTGGAAGGTGATCGATGATCGGATTCAGGCATATGTGGCCAAGGTTTTGCATGTGCCTTTAGACGAAGCGCGGCGGATACAGAAGCAATACTGGCGTCAGTATGGCACGACCCTGGCCGGGTTGATGGCGGAGCATGGCATCGAACCCGGTCCCTATCTCGCTTATGTGCACGATTTCGATATCTCCCCGTTCATGGGGCCCAACCCCCGATTGCGGGCGCTGCTAAAAGCCCTCCCCCATCGGAAGCTCATTTTCACCAACGCTTCATCGGAACATGCCCACAATGTGCTCCATGTGCTGGGGGTGGAAGATTGTTTCGACTATGTTATCGGCGTGGAGGAGGTGGGCTACATCCCCAAGCCCGATCCGCGCGCTTACGAACAATGCCAGGCGAAGACCGGGGTTATCCCCACCCAGAGCATGTTCATCGACGATCTTCCCGAGAACTTAAAGCCGGCCAAGGCCCTGGGCATGGTGACCGCGCTGGTTTCGCAGCGCAAGCGGGCGCATTTCGATTTCGTGGATTTTTATCTCACGCGCATCGAGGATCTGGCAGAACTCTTTGGGATCGATCTGGATCGAATCGCAGGTAGCAGGTAGCAAGTGGCTGGCGGGCATGGGCGTCCCGATTTAAGCATTGTCATCGTAAGCTGGCGCGTTTGGCCGCATCTACGGCGCTGTTTGCTGGCCCTTCCCGCCGCGGCCGCGGACATCGAATATGAGGTCATCGTGGTGGATAATGCCTCTGCGGATGGCACGGTCGCGAAGTTGCGTGCGGCATTTCCTTGGGTGAAGGTGCTAGCCAATCGCGAAAATGTGTTGTACACCGCGGCCGCGAATCAGGGGCTGGCCCAGGCCCGCGGGCGGATGCAGATGCTGCTCAACCCCGACATGATCCCGCATCCCGGCAGCATCACCCGCCTGGTGCGATATGCGGAAGCGCATCCCGAAGCGGGGTTGCTGGGCCCCCGCATCCTCGATCCCGCGGGTCGGGATGACTGGCGCACGGGCCGGGCATTCCCCACCCCCTGGTCCGAATTCGTGGATTGGTCGGGGATAGGCCGCTGGTTGCCCCTGCCATGTTTGCTAAAAAATCGTCGACCGGGGTATGATAGAAGCCAGACATCGGCTGTACCTCTGCTTTCCGGGGCGTGTTTGCTGTTCTCTCCCTATCTTCCTGATGCGTTGCGACAACTTTCCGCGGCTTATCCCATGTATGGTGAAGATATCGACCTGTGTCGCCGCGTCTGGCATGCGGGTTTGCCATGTGTGTTGGTGGCCGAAGCCACGATGACGCATGTGGGCGGCGCCAGCAGCGCACAACGGCCGGAGCTCTCGGCCTGGACGGCGGTATCGGCCATGAACCGCTATTTTTCCACGTGGGAGGGTAAGGGCGCGGCACGCTGGCACCGATGGCTTATCGGCTGGATAGCCCTTTTCAAAACCCTGGTGTTTTGCCCCCTTCGCGCGTGGCATCCCCGCGCTCGCCGTGGCTGCAGGGTTTATCGGGCCTTGTTGGCGTGGGCTCTCTTCGGGCGAGAGGCGCCCGAGCCTCTTCGTTAGTGCATTTTCGCCTCCCTGATGTAAAATACATACTTGCCTTTTTCACCCATTCCTGTGCATGCTCATGTTTCCATCGAACCCTTTGCCGTTGAACCTCCGCGTATCCGTCATCATTCCAGCGTACAATGCCGAAAAAGAACTGGCCCGATGTTTGATGGCCCTGGAATATCAGACCTTACCCCAGGATGAGTACGAAGTCATTGTGGTGGATGATGGGAGCCAGGATGGCACAGCCGACGTTGCCAAAGCCCACGGTGCACGCGTGTTGAAGCTCGACCACATGGGGCCGGCCGCGGCCCGAAACGCGGGCGCAGAGCTGGCCCGGGCCGATATCATCGTCTTTACCGATGCCGATTGTGAGCCCGCTCCCGACTTTCTCGAACGGCTTATCGAACCCTTCGACGCGCCCTTGATCAGCGGTACGCGAGGGGTGTATCGCACCCAGCAAACATCCCTGGTCGCCCGTTTTGTCCAGCTCGAATATGAGGAACGGTATCAGCGGATCGCCCGGCTACAGAAAGAAAAAGGGAGTGTGGACGCGCTGGACACCTCCTACGCGGCCTATCGGCGGGAAGTCTTCCTGGAGGCGGGCGGTTTTGACACGCGCTATCGGCATGCCGCGGGCGAAGACCACGAACTTTCATTCCGGCTAGCCCACGCGGGCCACACCTTTCGCTTTGTGCCCGACGCGGCGGTTTATCACTGGCATGTGGAAACCATGCGCCAATACGCCCGACGCAAATTCCGCATCGGCTACTGGAAGGCATTCCTCTCAAAACAACATCCCGAATACGCGCTCCACGATTCCCATACCACCCCCTCCTTGAAAATCCAGATCGCACTGGCCGCGCTGCTCCCCTTCGCGCTGGTGGGCTGGATTTTCTCACCAGCCTTCGGCTGGCTTGCGTTAGCGCTGGCCATGATCTTTCTTCTCTCCACCTTTTCTCTGCTCAAACTGATCTATCAGCGCGACAAACCGGTTTTACTGATCGCCCTCCCCATGCTATTGATCCGGGCATATGCCTCGGGCCTGGGCTTTTTCTGGGGGCTGGTTCATGGACCTACGCGCTCTGCACAGGAAACACCTGTTTTGCATACAGGCTCTCAATAATTGTTGCCAACCTGGTTAAGGAGATGCTTTTTCGATGGAATTACGACAATACTGGGACCTCTTCAAAAAATGGCTATGGTTGATCGCGCTCACCACAATCATCGCAGGGGCTGCAGCCTACTTCTTTAGCTCCCAGCAAACGCCCATCTACCGGGCATCGGTCCGGCTGCTGGTGAGCCAGAGCGTGAGCAACAGCACCTCCATGCAATATGCGGACATCCTGGCGGCCGAGCGCCTTTCGAGCACCTACGCCCAGATGCTAACCGCCCGCCCCATGATCGAAGCTGCCATCGCCAAAGCCGGGTTGGAAGGTATCATCGACCCCGAAGCACTGGAAAACGCGATCTCGGTCCAGCCCGTGCGCGATACCCAGCTCATCGACTTGCACGTCGAACACCCCGATCCTCAGATTGCGGCCAAACTGGCCAACACACTGCCCGAAGTCTTCGTCGAATTCACCAACCAACAACAAACCGCCCGCTATCAGGAACTGAAAGAATCCCTCCAGTCCCAGCTCGAAGAAATCAGCCAGGAAATCCAGACCACGGATGAACGTCTTCAGGCGCTAGGCGATGCCACCGACCCGGAAACCGCGTCCCGCCGTACCATCCTGGAGGATCGGCTGGCCCAGTATCGCAGCACCTACGGCAACCTGCTGGCCCAGTTGGAAAATATCCGCCTGGCCGAGGCCAACGCGCTGGATACCGTCACCGTGGTCGAGCCAGCCGTGCCCCCCACCCATCCCGTGCGCCCCCGGGTGCTCATGAACACCCTTCTTGCCATGATCATCGGCGGCATGATCGGCCTGGGCGCGGCATTTCTCATTGAATATCTGGATGACACCGTTAAGACACCGGACGATCTCGCGCGTATCACGCCGGTGAGCACCCTGGGCATCATCGCCAAATCCAAATATGGCGACGAGGGCCTGATTACCCTCGAAGACCCACGCTCGCCCATTGCCGAGGCCTATCGCACCGTGCGAACAGGGATCCAATTCGCGAGCATCGACAAGCCCATTCGCACCCTGGTCGTGACCAGCGCGGGGCCGGGCGAGGGCAAGAGCACCACCGCGGCCAATCTGGCGGTGGTCATCGCCCAAGCCGGGAAGAAGGTGGTGCTGATCGATGCAGATCTGCGCAAACCCACCCAGCATAAACGCTGGAAACTGCCCAACACCGTGGGCCTGACCGGCGCCTTGCTGATGGATGAACTCTCGGAAAACCTGGATTATCTCCTCTCGCCCACCCAGGTCGAGAATCTCTGGCTGCTGACCAGCGGCCAACTGCCCCATAACCCCTCCGAACTCCTGGGCTCCCATAAGCTGCAAGAATTGACCGATTACCTGTTGGGGAAATACGACCTCTTGCTTTTCGATTCGCCACCGGCGCTGGCGGTCACAGACCCGGTGGTGTTGGGTCGGAACATGGATGGTGTCATCGTTGTGGTGGATGCCGGTTCCACCCGGGAACCCGCGTTGGTCCATGTGCTCAGTGAAATGGAAAAGGTCAACGCCAACATCATTGGTATTGTGTTGAATCGCTATCGGCGAGGACGCAGCTCTGGCTACTACTATTATTATTACGACCGTTACTACAGTCAGGATGACGGCGCCTCGACCGATGGCAAAGGTGGTCGGGGCGAGGGGGATGGCAAGCGCGCATCCCGTCGGCGAAAATCCAGGAGGCAAGCAGAACGGGGATGGCTCAGCCGTCAATTCTCTCGTTTCAGTCGGTAGCCCTCAGTTTCGTCAACCATCTCATCCACCCCCTCTCTCATCCCTAAAATCCTCATCCGAATCATGTCACAACGCGTCTTGATCACCGGCGGTGCCGGTTTTATCGGGAGCCATCTGGCCGAAAAACTGTTGGATTCGGGTATGCAGGTGGCGGTGCTGGACGATCTTTCCACGGGGCGATTTGAGAACATCGCCCATCTGGTTGGACGTCCCGGATTTTCCTTCGCCATCGATAGCATCACCAATGCCATCGTCCTCGACCGGCTCGCCAGCGAAAGTGATGCCATTGTTCACTTGGCCGCGGCCGTGGGGGTCAAGCTGGTGGTCGAAAAGCCGGTTCACACCATCGAAACCAACATCATGGGCGCGGAGGCCGTGCTCAAGGCCGCGGCCCGCTACCGGGCCAAAGTCATCCTGGCATCCACTTCTGAGGTGTACGGAAAGGGGGTGCGCGTGCCCTTCCGCGAGGACGATGACGTGGTCCTGGGGCCGACCAGCCGCCATCGCTGGGCCTACGCGGCTTCCAAAATGGTGGACGAGTTCCTGGCTCTGGCATATCATCAAAAATATGACCTGCCCGTGATCATCGTCCGGCTATTCAACACGGTGGGGCCGCGTCAAACCGGACGCTATGGCATGGTGGTACCCCGGTTTGTGCGCCAGGCCCTGGCCGGTGACCCCATCACGGTGTATGGCGATGGCTCACAAAGCCGTTGTTTCTGTGATGTCAGCGATACTGTACGTGCGCTCGAAGCCTTGCTCATGACCGAGGAGGCCGTAGGCCAGGTGTTCAATGTCGGTTCCACCGAGGAAGTCACCATCCTGGAACTGGCCAAACGCGTCAAAAAACTTACCGGGAGCACCTCGCCCATCACCTTTGTGCCCTATGAGCAGGCCTATGCGCCAGGTTTTGAAGACATGCAACGACGCGTGCCCGACACCACCCGCATCCGGGCCGTGACAGGTTGGCAACCACAGTACGATCTCGATACAATTCTGAAACGAGTTATCGCCTGGCTGCAAGCGTAACAACTCCTTACATCCCATCGGTTGAACATCCGGCAGTGTGTTGAAGCTCTTCAGCTCCCACTGCCTTTCATCATGCGCTGTTTGCACGCCGTCCCTTAGGACGGCGAGGGCGGAGCGCGCGTTTTCAACGCAAGGGCATGCCAATGAACACCGTATTTGATCCCGAAATCCCCTGGTACGTGCTCTATACCAAGCCCCAGAAGGAGTTGTACGTTTACAGCCTGCTGACCGACCGGGAGAAGCTGACCGCCTACCTGCCCGAGGTGTTGCAGAAATTCCGGGGCAGGCTGCAGAAACGCCCTTTATTCCCCCGCTACCTTTTCGTCCAGTTGGATCTAAACCAGGTTTCGCCTACGGTCATCAACCACATCCCCGGCGCGGTCAAGCTGGTGTCCTTCGACGGGCATCCCCTGCCGCTGGACACCGACGTGGTGGAGGCCATTCGGCAAGAGGTGACACGCCTGAACGCCGCGGGTGGGTTGCCCAGCCAGCACTTCAACGAAGGCGATCTGGTCCGTTTGCGCTCGGGCCCCCTGGCGGGCATGGAGGCGGTGTTTGTGAAACCCCTTCCCCCGCGGGATCGCGCCATTGTGCTGCTTCGGTTCCTCGGCCAAGAAAATCTGGTGGAAGTGGACCTGGCCGAGCTTGAACTCAAACCCAAACGCCGTCGCGGCACCCGTGGCCGGGGCCGTAAAATCCATTATGGAGACCGAACCCGATGAATCACAAAGAAAACCTGTTGCAAAAAATCCGTGGGCGCGAGGCCGTCATCGCGGTGATCGGCCTGGGGTATGTGGGGCTGCCATTAGCGGTGGCGTTCGCCAAAAACGGGTTTCAGGTTATTGGCGTGGATGTGGACGAGCAGAAGGTGGTCTCGATCAACCGTGGGGTCTCCTACGTCAATGACATCCCTTCCGCAGAACTGGCCCGATGGACGGTGGAAGCTCAGGATGACGGACGAATCACCGCCACCGGCGATTATGCCCAACTCGCACACGCGGATGTGGCCATCATTTGCGTGCCCACGCCGCTCAACAAGACCCGCGATCCCGATGTGCGTTTTCTCATCGACGCGGGGAAATCCATCGCCCGCTATCTGCATCCGGGCATGCTCGTCATCCTCGAATCCACCACCTATCCTGGCACCACCGAGGAATTGCTCCTTCCCATGCTAACGCAAGGAGGCCAAGAGGGACGGCCCTGTCGGGTGGGGGAAGATTTCTTCTTGGCCTACTCGCCTGAACGCATCGACCCCGGCCGCAGCGATTGGACGGTGGAGAACACGCCCAAGGTGGTGGGCGGGGTCACCTCCGCCTGTCTGGAGGTCGCGGTGGAGCTGTATCAGCAGGCCATTGACGCCATCGTCCCCGTATCCTCGCCCGCGGCCGCGGAGATGACCAAGCTGTTGGAAAACACCTTTCGGGCAGTGAACATCGCCCTGGTCAACGAAGTCGCGCTGATGTGCGACAAGCTGGGCCTGGACGTGTGGGAGATCATCGAAGCCGCGGCCACCAAGCCCTACGGCTTTATGAAATTCACCCCCGGGCCGGGGGTAGGCGGCCATTGCATCCCCCTGGACCCCCATTACCTTTCCTGGAAGCTGAAAACTCTGAACTACAATGCCCGATTCATTCAGCTTGCGGGCGAGATCAACAGCGAAATGCCCCGCTACTGGGTGGAAAAAGTCCAGGACGCGCTGAATGACGTGGAAAAACCGGTCAAAAACAGCCGCATTCTCATCCTGGGTGTGGCCTACAAGAAAGACATCGACGACGTCCGCGAATCCCCCGCGCTGGATATCATTGCCCTGCTGAAGGAGAAAGGCGCGGACGTCCGCTACCATGACCCCTACGTACCTCATTTCTCCTACAACGGCCTGACGTTGACCAGTGAACCCGACCTGGACGCGGCAGTGCAGGCTGCAGACTGCGTGGTCATTGTGACTGATCATTCCGTTTATGATTGGCGGGCCATCAAAGAACATGCTGCGCTTTTGGTGGATACCCGGCACGTCTTGTAAAATCATCGTTTGGACTTAAAATATCCCCTTTTTCATTCCAAAGGAGTAACCACACCATATGTCAGCCGTGATGACCATAGAAAAAAGCAAACTTATCGAACCTTATGGTGGGAAGCTGGTGAATTTAATGGCGCCCGAGGAGGAGCTGGACCATCTGAAACGATATGCCGGAAAACTGCCTTCCATTCAGCTTTCCGAGCGCGCCATCTGCGACCTGGAATTGTTAGCCACGGGGGCTTTTTCACCCCTGGACCGTTTTATGGGCCAACAGGATTTTCAAAGCGTGCTGGATACCATGCGCCTGAGCAATGGCGCGGTTTTCCCTATCCCTATCACCCTGCCCGTGGAGCCGGGGCCCGACATCCGCTTGGGACAGGAGATCGCACTGCGGGACCAGAAGAACAACATCCTGGCGCTGATGACTATCGAGGAGATTTATGAGTGGGATATCAACGAGGTCGCGGAGAAGGTCTTCGGCACCACCGATCTGCGGCATCCCCTGGTGGCGGAGATGCACCGGTGGGGCAAACTCAACATCTCTGGCCGGCTGCGGGTGCTCCAGCTTCCCCTGCGATATGACTTCAAAGAACTTCGCCTGACCCCGGCCCAAACCCGGGCGAAGCTGGAAGCGAGTTCAGAGACAGGGAACGTTGTGGCGTTTCAGACTCGGAATCCCCTACACCGCGTGCACGAAGAGCTGACCAAACGGGCCGCTGCCTCGATCAACGGCACCCTGTTGTTGCATCCGGTGGTGGGCATGACCCGGCCGGGCGACGTGGACCATTACACCCGGGTGCGTACCTACAAGGTATTGACCGAGAAATACTACGAGCCCGGTTCGGTGGTGTTGGCGCTGTTGCCGCTGGCCATGCGCATGGCTGGGCCCCGGGAAGCTGTCTGGCACATGCTCATCCGCCGCAACTACGGCGCGAATCATTTCATCGTAGGCCGCGATCACGCGGGGCCGGGTAAAAACTCCAAGGGGGAACCCTTCTATGGACCCTACGACGCCCAGGAGCTGGCCCAATCCTTCAGTGATGAGCTGGGCGTCAAGGTCATCCCCTTCAAGATGCTGGTGTATCTGCCCGATGAGGACCGTTACGAAGAGGTGGATAAGCTGCCGCCCAACGCGCGCACCGCTTCCATCTCCGGCACCGAGGTGCGCGATGTCTATCTGAACAATGGGCGTTCCTTACCCGAATGGTTTACCCGTCCCGAGGTGGCCGAAATCCTGGCCGATAGCTATCCCCCCAAACATAAGCAAGGGTTCACCGTGTGGTTTACCGGCCTCAGCGGTTCGGGCAAATCCACCACCGCCGAGATCCTCACCACCCTGCTGCTGGAACATGGCCGCCAGGTCACCCAACTGGACGGTGATGTGGTGCGCACGCATCTCTCGAAGGGCCTGGGTTTCAGCAAAGAAGACCGCGACATCAACATCCGTCGCATTGGTTTCGTCGCCTCGGAGATTGTCCGGCATCGGGGAGTGGCCGTGTGCGCCGCGGTCAGCCCCTATCGGGCCACACGCAACGATGTGCGCAATATGGTGGGTTCGGACAACTTTATCGAAGTCTTTGTGAATACGCCCCTGGAGGTCTGCGAGGAGCGTGATGTCAAGGGCCTGTATGCCAAGGCCCGCCGTGGCGAAATCAAGGGCTTCACCGGCATCGACGATCCCTACGAACCCCCCAACAATCCCGAAATCGTGCTGGATACCGTCAACTATACGGCTGAAGAAAACGCACACAAGATCATCGACTATCTGATTGAACGCGGTTTCTTGAAAAAAGACTGATCCTCAGAAACCTGAATTCAGGAAGCGCTGGGGGCATCCCATTCCTTTCGTCATCGAGGCATGGATGATGACTCATCGTGTTGGTGGGCGTCTCCATGCCTTTTTTGCCTAAAGCACAGAACAAGCCATGAAAGGATTATCATCGTTGTTCCGAAAGCGGAAATCCACCCCACCATCTCCCAAGCCCGTGGTCGTGGTCTCGGGCCTCCCCCGCTCGGGTACGTCCATGATGATGAAGATGCTAGAGGCCGGGGGTATGGAACTGGTCATCGATGGCATCCGTACCCCGGATGAGGACAACCCCAAGGGCTATTACGAATTCGAGCGGGTGAAGCAACTGGATAAAGGGGATACGGCCTGGGTGGCCGATGCCCAGGGCAAGGCGGTCAAGGTCATTTCCGCCCTGCTGGAATACCTCCCCCGGGAATATGAGTATCGTGTCCTGTTCATGAACCGGAAGATGCCCGAGGTGTTGGCCTCGCAGCGCAAGATGCTGGAGCGCCGCGGGGAAAAGTCCGAGATTAGCGATGAGAAGCTGGCCAAATTATTGCAAAAACATGTGCAGCAAGTGAAGCTGTGGCTGGCCCGCCAGCCCAATTTCACCATGCTCGATATGGATTACAATGCCATGCTGGCAGACCCGGAGCCTTGGGCCGAAAAAGTGAATGCGTTCCTGGGGGGTGGGCTAGACGTGCGGGCCATGGTCGAGGTGGTGGACCCCAACCTCTACCGCAACCGGGCGGAGGAAGCGGCGTGAAAGCCCAGGCGTCGCGGCTTGCCTCCGGCAAGTTCTTGCTCGTATTGGTGATTCTGGCCGCGTGTTTTGCCCTGCTGACCCTGACACCAACCTTTTGGGCACGAGGTCAGGTCAATCGGTTCATGCGTGACCTCGCCCGGGTCTGGACCGTGGAGACACTGCTTCCCAACCAGGAAGCCTGTGCCCCCATCCAACCCCGGCTGGCCAGCCGCATGGCCGCGGCTCTGTCCCGGGCAAACAACCACGATCCCAACATGCTGCTTCACCAGGGCCAATTGGCGTGTGTGCAGGGGGATTTGGTTCGGGCCGCGCGGGCGTGGCAGCAGGCCGCGGACCGTACCCCTCCTCCGCCTGTCGAGAACCTGTTTGCTGCGATTGCATCCTTTGCCCATCGGGAGATCATCGACACCGCCTATCGAAAAGGGATCGGCACCTATGGCTACAACCGGGGCAACCGATCGGAAAAGGCCGATAAGCTCTCTCTGGCGGTGGATTGGTATGAATTCTCGTTCGCCTACGATCCTTCGGGGAAGACCGCGGGGAAGCTCGCGGTGTTGTATGGGAAATTAGGCCGGGATGTTTCCGCAGAGGATGTGTGGATGCGATTGCAAACCGCGTTCACCTCCGATTCCCCTGAATACTGGTGGGCTGTGGGCCAGATTGCGGAGCAACAAAAGGATTGGGAAGCGGCCGCGCGGGCCTATCATCAGGCCGCGACATCGGCTACGGATGCCACCGGCTACAAGTATCTGCTCCGCGAAGGGTTGATGTGGCTTCGGGCCCGAGCATTCGAAAAATCGGCTGCCGCATATCAGCAAGCCATTGCCAGGGCCCCGAAAAAGGTGGATGGCTACCTGGGCATGGGCCATGTTTATCGCTATCAGAAGCAATACCAAAAAGCATTTCCCTGGTATGAGAAAGCCATCGAAGTGGCTCCGAATCATTACGCGGCCTATTATTACCTGGGAACTATGGCTCGGGAGCAAGGGGATTATACGACGGCTCTGCGATGGTTCGACCAAGCCCTGGCCCGGAATGCTGCCGACGCCCTGACGTACTATCAAAAAGCCCTGACGTTGGATGCGCTGGGGCGCCGCGAGGAAGCCATTACTGCATTAGAAGAAGCCATCCGTCGCAGCAAAACGCCCAGGCCCGAATGGCAGAGCTTGCTTGCGCGATGGCGCAGCTATCCCGAGGCTTCCTCCGACCCGCAGGAATTCTGGCGTTTGGGACAGGAAGCGGAACAGGCCCAAGCGTGGAATAAGGCCGCGGACCACTACAAACTTGCGGCCGAGCTGGCCCATCCGCAAGATGCTTATCCATATCTACTTCGGTGGGCCATGATGTTGGAGCGCATCGGGGAGACCAAACAGGCACGAGATATCTATTTGCGCCTGACCCAGGAATTTCCTGAAGAGAGCAAACCCTACGAGTTATTGGGTTCCATCGCCCGCCGAGAAGGTGAACTTGAATCGGCAAGGCAATGGTTCCTTCGCGCAATCCAGGCTGCTGAGGACGAAGAAGCTTACTGGCCGCTGGTGTCGCTGGGCGCGATCGCGCGAGATGAAGGTGCATATGCCCAGGCATTGCAATACTTCCAGCAAGCTCAGTCCATCCGGGATGATGAACCCACGTTGTATTTCTACTGGGCTACGGTACTGGATGCCCAGGGCGACCGTCAGGCCGCGCGGGCCATGTTGGAACAGGCTATCAGCCTGACAGCAAATCCCTCGCAAGCGTGGTTAGACCTCCTGGCCCGATGGGAGACCTACCCAACCCTTGAGCTGGATCCTGAGCATTGGGCGAAAGAAGCGCGTACGGCTGAGACGAATCAAGAGCTGGAACGAGCGCTGAGCTTGTACGAAAAAGCAGCGTCCCTGGCCCAGGGCGTGGATGCTTACCCCTACCTGCTTCGCATCGGCAGCCTGCGCATCCGCCTGCGAGATTATGAGGGTGCGGAAGAGGCCTATCGCCAGGCCTTGGCATTAAACGATGGATCCATGGATCCTTACATCGGGCTTGGTGAAAGCTATCGTTATCGAGGCGAGGATGCTGAAGCGGAAGCGTGGTATCGCAAGGCCCTGGCCTTGGCGCCGGATCATTGGCGCCCTTTGCATCATTTGGGCATTGTGCTGTATAAACAGGGGCGCTATGAGGAGGCCCTGCAGGCTTTGAATACCTCGCTGGCCCAACATCCTGCGAATGCATGGGGGGAATACTTTCGGGCTTTGAGTCTGTGGGAGCTGGACAAGCGCGATGCAGCCATCGCCAGCCTGGAGCGAGCCATCACTTTCCATACAAATCCCCCCGAAAGCTGGCAGGAACTGCTGGCGCAATGGAAGCAGGCAGCTCAGTAGTTCAGAGAGCCAGAGGGCCAGAGAATTAGCGTGTGAGGAAACCGGGCCGATTCGCTCACCCCGGTCTACTGGTCTACCGGTCTACCGGTTTCCCGGCCTACCGAATCTATTTTCATAGCAGTCCGACGGCAGGCCACCCCGCGCCGATACCGACGAAAATGCCTCGCGGCCAGGGCGGCGTGACTCGTATTCCGTATTGCGTATTGCGTAACGACTGGACGGAATACGGAATACGCAATACGAACCTTTGCCGACTCGC
>DRQW01000002.1 GCA_011371305.1 Anaerolineae bacterium
GTCGGTGGTTGCCCGGCCGATATCATAGCCCCGATAACCGACGACGCCTCGACACCGCCGTTGGGTTTCAGAGGATCGATGCTTATGAGCGAATATTTCATTATTCAGGGAAAACGCCCTCTGCAAGGTGAAGTGCGGGTAACCGGCAACAAAAATGCCGCCCTGCCCATGCTGGCTGCCACCCTCTTAACCGATGAACCGGTGACGTTGCACAATGTGCCCCGCATCGGGGATGTAAACACCATGTTGGGGTTGCTGAAAGCATTGGGCGTGGAGGTATTGGCCAATGGCAATGCCACTCTCACCCTCCAGGCCCGGAATGTGGCAACCCATATGCTGGACAGGGAGCTGGCGACCCAGATCCGGGCTTCGATCTTGCTGGCCGGGCCTTTGCTGGCCCGGTTGGGTCGAGTTAGCTTGCCCCCACCCGGCGGCGATGTCATCGGACGTCGTCGCATCGACACGCATTTGCTGGCCTTCGAGGCCATGGGCGCGCAAGTGGAAATCAATCGGGCGCGCCATCGGATCGAAATCACCGCCCCAGCCGGATTACATGCCCGTGATATCTTCCTTGACGAAGCCAGCGTCACGGCCACCGAGAACGCGTTGATGGCGGCCGCCCTGACACCGGGAGAAACCGTGCTCCGCAACGCGGCTTCTGAACCTCATGTTCAGAACCTATGTCGCATGCTCATTGGCATGGGCGTGGAGATCGATGGTGTGGGGACCAACACCCTGCACATCGTGGGGAAGGAGCGATTGCATGGAGGCGAGTTTGAGATCGGACCCGATTTGCTCGAGGTGGGGTCGTTCCTCGGACTGGCCGCGGTGACGCCCGGCGAGATTCGCATCAAGGATGTGCGGGTGGACGAGTTGCGCATGGTTTTGCATGTATTTCGCCATCGGTTGGGCGTGAATTGTTGGCTGGAGGAAACGGCCTCCGGACATGATCTGGTGGTGGGAGCGGAGCAACATCTCAAGGTGGAAATGGATGTAGGCGGCGCCGTGCCCAAGATCGACGATGGCCCTTGGCCCCACTTCCCCGCGGATCTGCTTTCCATCGCCCTGGTAGTGGCAACTCAAGCGGAAGGCACAGTGCTGGTGCATGAGAAATTGTTCGAGAGCCGTCTTTTCTTCGTGGACAAACTCATTAACATGGGTGCCCGCATCATCCTCTGCGACCCGCATCGGGCGGTCGTCGTGGGACCTTCGCCTCTGTATGGTCAGATCATGTCCAGCCCGGATATCCGCGCGGGCATGGCCCTGGTCATCGCAGCCCTGGCCGCGGAAGGAACCAGCGTCATCGCCAATGTGATGCAGATCGACCGGGGATATGAGAATCTGGAAGGGAAGCTGCAGGCATTAGGGGCTGAGATCATCCGCACAGACAGCCCCCCGGCATCCATCTATTGACAGACTGCACCTCGGTCACTTTCCCTTCCCCTGCCTTATGTCCTCCCGTCCTCACGCTGGCACGTCCGACCGCATCCTCCTGTTTCTCATCCTGGCCGTCTATCTGGTCCTGGGTGGATTATACGCGTTGCTGACGCCTCTCTGGCAGGCGCCCGATGAGCCCGCGCATTTCAATAACATCGCAGTCATCGCGCAAACAGGCCATCTGCCGGTACTCCAACCGGGCGATTATGACCAGGCGTATCTGGAGAAACTGAAAAGGGAACGGTTCCCGCCTCACCTTTCCATCACGCGTGTACGATATGAAGGGCATCAGCCCCCTCTGTACTACAGCCTCATGGCGCCGTTGTGGGGGGCCTTGCAGAGCGCCGGGGTGCGTGGGCAGGTGTGGGTGTTGCGATGGGTCAATGTGCTTATCGGCGCGGGCGCATTGTGCTGGCTGTGGCTGGCCGTGCGACGGCTTTTCCCCCGCCGGCCCCGCCTGGGCCTGCTGGCCGTAGGTTTCGCCGCGTTTTTGCCCATGCATGTGGCCATGAACGCATCCATTAACAACGACGCCCTGGCCGAGTTCTTTATCGCGGTAGTGATGTGGCGACTGCTAGGACATGTGATGGAATCAGCGACCAGCGGAAGAGCCTGGGCCATCACAGGGGCGATGGTGGGCCTGGCCCTGCTGACCAAGTTCCAGACTTATTTTCTGGCACCCCTGGCCCTGGGCGTATGGGGCTGGCAGGTAATGGACGGCATGCGAGGCGCCCGGGCCTGGCGCACAGCCATGGCTTTGTTGCTTCCCATGCTGTTGCTGCCTCTACCCTGGTGGTTGCGCAACATGGCCCACTACGGCCCAACCGATCCATTCGGGCTGGATCGCCACGCGGCCGTGGTGGTGGGGCAGCCCCGCACCGTGGATTGGATCGCGTCCCAGGGATGGAGCGCGTTTCTCGATCGCTTTGTCACCTTCACCTTCCGTTCCTTCTGGGGGGTGTTCGGTTGGATGGGGGTGTTCATGGACGCGCGCATCTACATGCTCCTGACGCTACTCAGTGGGCTGATCCTGGCAGGCGTGTTCTTCCAGCTTTGGCGTTGGCGGAAAGGCATGTTGCAATTGCGCCCCGTGCAGATTCGGGGAGGGTGGCTGTTGCTGGCACAGCTAGTCGCAGTCACTGGAGCGTTTCTCTGGTACAATCTCGATTTCGTTCAACACCAGGGCCGATACCTGTTCCCCGCGCTGTTGCCTATCAGCTTGCTGGCGGCCGCAGGGCTGATGGGCGTATTTTCGGTAGAAGGCAGCCGTTGGGGCATGACAGCGGTGGGGGTCTATTTCATTGCAATTTTGGGTTTGGGGTGGCGCTCGGGCCAGATGAACAAATGGGGGGTGTTGCTATCGATCCTCGCGATGGGAATGATGGTTGGCAGGCGTTGGCTGGCACGGGTTGACGCATTTTGGTGGGGGCTGGCCGCGGAGGGGGTGATGGCTTGCGTTGCCCTTTATGGGCTCTTTGGCGCGATCCTGCCTCAGCTTGGATGAACCGTTCATCCGCGGAGCATTCAGCGTTTTGTTCCCATGCTACAACCCATCGCTCCACGAAAGGATCTTGAAAAATCCTTCTACATGCGTTAAGATATTACGGCGTGATTTTGCGTCCAACGATTGGACGTCCGGGGGAAAAACAAAACATCATATCAATCCAAAACCCGCCTAAAGCTGCATGCCAGTTGATGCTGGTGCATTGAATTTGACGCTCGCTTTATAGCGGTCGTTTGTTCAAAATCACGATGATAGGCACGATGTTGCATACATCGTGTTTCTCAACTCAACACATCGTGTGACGTTTACGCGCGCCACCGTGTTACCTCAATCCAACCCATTCATTCACAAGGAGGTGTTTGATGTTGCCATCTCGACGTCTTTGGATGTTGGTTGCGTTACTGACCCTGGTGACGCTGCTGTTAGCTGCATGCGGCGGCGCTCAGGTGGAAACGGTCGGCGAGCCTACCCAAGCACCCGAGCCTACCGTCGCTCCCACGGAGGCGCCCACCAAGGCTCCTGAGCCTACCAAAGCGCCAGAACAAGCCGAAGGCCCCAGCGGCGAGCCGGTGAAGATCGGTGCGGTGATGCCGTTGAGTGCGCCCGGGTCGGTGACGGGCGGCAAGGCGATGCAGGCGGCCTTTGAAATCGCAGCGGAGGAGATCAACGCCGCTGGCGGTGTGTTGGGCCGCCCACTGGAACTGATCATGGAGGATACAGAGGGCTTGCCCGAACGTGGCGCCGCTGTGATGGAAAAGCTCATCAGTCAGGACCAGGTGGTGGCTGTGGTAGGTGAATACCACAGCTCGGTGGGCCTGGCTGAGATGGAAGTGGCCCACGCCAATCACATCCCCATCGTCTTTGCCGAAACGTGGAACGACAAGATCACGGCCTCCCGCTATCCCGAAGTCTTCCGCGTGGCACCCCTCTCTTCGGAAGTGGCGAAGCTGGATGTGGAGTTCATCGCTTCGCTGGGTGTGAAGAAGGTGGTGATCATGACCGAGAACACGGACTACGGCATCCCCGCCGCAGAGAAGACGACGGAAAAGCTGACAGAAAAGGGCATCGAGGCCGTGACCTTCTCGGCCGACCCCGGCACCCAGGACTTCTCCGCCATCATCGAACGCATCAAAGGCGAGAGCCCTGAGCTGATCCTGGTGCTGCTGACGGGCGAAACCTCCTACAACTTCGAACAACAGGCCGCAGAGGCAGGCATCGGTCCCCAGGACCTGATCATGATCTGCAATCAGGTCGCCGCAGACAGCGAATCCTTCTGGAAGAACGTCCCCGATGGCAACCTGTGCTTCTATCGGCAGGTGGGCCTGCCACCGGTGCTGTGGACCGAGAAAACCAAAGCCTTTGCCAAGAAGTACACCGAGAAAACAGGCGAGGCTGTGCCCCCGTCGTATGCCATGGAAGCATACGACTCCCTCTGGGTGATGGTGACGGCCATCAACAACGCAGGTTCCACCGACCCCGACGCCATCATCGAGGCCCTGGAAAACATCGAGTATGACGGTGCCCTGGGCACCATCACCTTCCCGGTGAACTCCAAGAATCCGCCGGAAAAGGCCGGCGTGGAGGATAAATGGTGGCACCAGTTCCCCGACTTTGCCGCCGTGTTCATCCAGTATCAGGAACAAGGCCAGCTCTCGTCCGAAGCCCCCGTGGTCTTCCCCGAAAAATTCAAGACCGCGGATCCCATTCTGCCGTAAATTGGCTTCCATGACCAGGGCGGGGCTGGCCCCGGTCCACCCCGTCCTGGTCTTCCAATGTTCCTGTGTGGGCGAACGGACTTTGTGGCCGATAGCAGCACGGGCAGCCAGGAGGCGTCCTCCATCGTTTGTGTTCCGTCACGCGACCAGAATACTACAAAACACGGATAAGAAAAGACACGGATAGGTGGAAGCAACATGCATACATTTGGACCATAGGTAATGATTACCTTTCTCATCCGTGTCCATCCATCCGTGTTATTAACTGAAGTGAGCCAAGAAGGGTGTGACGGAATGCGAAGTGTCAACACGCCCGTTGCTGCCACGCCAACCTTGGGCTTTAAGACGCTTTTATCAACGAACGCCGACTTCATTTCAGACTCGTGCCATCATGGAATTCCCAAGCATTTTCTGGTACACCATCTTATGGTTGATCTTTTGGGGGGCGGTGGGCGCGCTGGTGACGCCAAGGGTGTATGCGCACAAAGATAAATTCACCCATCAGACCGCGATGCTGGGCGCGTTTGTGGGCGCGGCTTTCGGGCCTGTGGGCCTCGTCCTCCTCTGGTGGTTCACGCCCCCGGTGACGGCCAAATGGCTGACCCTGACCGGTCTTGTCACCTTGTTGTGGCTTTCACTGGCCTTTGCCAAAGCCGATCCCGACAATCTCTGTGTTACCAGCGGCAGTTTCATCGCCACTCAAATCGCAAACGGCCTGGTCATCGGCTCCATCTATGGGCTCATGGCCCTGGGCTTGACGTTGATTTTCTCCATCCTGGGCATCGTCAGTTTCGCCCACGGCGAATTCTATATGTTGGGTGGCATGGTGACCTATTACTTCACCCAGGTGTGGTTCCCAGACATCAACCCCCTGTTGGGGGTCCTGGTGGCCGCGCTGTTCACCTTCGCCCTGGGTGCCATATTTGAGCTGCTTTTCCTCCGTCCCATGATCACAGGGCAGATCGAACGTCCGGGGGAATATGCTATCCTGGTCACCTTTGGCCTGGCTTTTTTCCTCCAATACACGACCCTGACCCTGGTGGGCGCCAGCCCCAAAAAAGTACCCCGCTTCTTCGATTATCCTCGTATCACCCTTCCCTCCGAGACAGGCAACTTGCTCAAGGTGACCCCCGGAAACCTGACCTTTTTCGACACGATTTCCATCCCCTCGGCCCGGTTCACCGCCATGATGATCGCATTGGCGTTGCTTTTTGCCCTGATTTATTTCCTCTACCGCACCTGGACGGGCAAAGCCCTACGCGCGGTGAGCCAGGACCGCCAGGCCGCGGCGGTGACGGGCATTAACCCTAAACGCATGAATACCCTCGCCTTTGCCCTGGGCGGTATGCTGGCAGGCATCTCGGGCGCGGCCCTGGTGCAGGTCTTCTCATGGGTGCCCTGGGTAGGCATTCCGGCTTCCTCCCGGTCTTTTGTCATCATTGTCTTGGGCGGTATGGGCTCGTTGCCGGGTGCGTTCATTGGCGGGCTGGTACTGGGCGTGGTTGAAGCATTGGGTGCGGGATGTGTCCCCGATCCTAATCGCGCGGCCGCGTATCTTCCCGCCTATGGCATGATCATCCTGGTCTTGGTCCTATTGCTCAAGCCCACAGGTTTGTTCGGGAGGGAGCTATGAGAGGAAACATGCGCTTGCTGAAAACCCTGACGTGGGTGGTGGGGACCGGTTTTCTACTTATCCTACCCTGGTTGATCCCCACCCGGATGCACGTGGCTGTTATCGCGCTCTACTACGCGATTCTGGCATCGAGTTGGGCCTTGCTGGCGGGTTATGGAGGGCAATTTTCCTTCGCCCACATGGCCTTTGCCGGTTTGGGCGCGTACACCGCCGGTCTCATTGGTAAATTCGTTCGGCTGACTTCGGCGCCCACCCAAACGTGTTTCGAGGTGCCTCTGGGCGGCTGGTGGATGGTGATACAGGATACGGCATCCCCCACCTGCCTGGAACAGGCGAAAGCGACCATGCCCGTCGGTTCCCTTATCGTCAAGCTGCCGCCCTGGGCCGACATCGTGGCGGGAATTCTCATCGGCGGGCTGTTCGGTCTGCTGATCGGCGCGCTGGTGTTGCGTCTACGCCGTACTTACCTGGCTCTGTTCACCATCGCCTTCGCCGAGATCCTGCGCACCGTGGTGAATGCTGAACGGGATATCACAGGCGGACCTGGCGGGCTGAAGCTAGACCCCCTCTTTCCCAATGGCGTCACGCTTCTGGGCCATGAGTTCGGCCCCGCGGACAAGCTGCCCCCATATCTGCTCATGCTGGCATTGTTCCTGGCTTCGCTGGGACTCATGTATTGGTTGGCGGGTTCTCGCTTTGGCCTGTTTATCCGCTCCATCCGCGAGGATGAAGAGGCCGCGGCCTCGTTAGGCGTGAATGTGGTGCGCTACAAAATCCTGCTTTTCACGGTCACCGCGATGATCGCAGCGGCCGCGGGCGGGGTGTATGCGCATTTTGTGCGCGTCATCGCGCCCAACATGATGGTGATCAAAGAGATGAGTGTGGTCATCGCCATGGCTGTCATCGGGGGGATGGAAAGCCTGCTGGGCGCGGCCATTGGAGCCATTCTCATTGAGTTCGCCCTGGAGCAATTGCGCAACGATATCACCGTCGGTAGCTTTACCCTTAATATGGCCGACTGGCGTCTGGTCGTGTTTGGCGCCTTGCTGATGATCACGCTGCGCTTCTGGGGTAACGGGCTTATCTATCCCATCATTCAGCGCATCACCCGCCGCGGTGTGGCGGAAGAGACCGTGGCCAAGCGCCTTCAGGCTGCGAGCGCGAATCCCGAGGAGGGTCCTTGATCGCCCGCAAGTTCGGCGTGAAAAGCAAACACGAATCGAGGAAACACGGATATAGATTTTTCCTATTGGTGTTTTCCCATTCGTGTCGTATGAGAACAAAATGTTCGATAACGTGTATATACCGACATAGGAGCGCGAATCGATGATCGAACTGGACGTGAACAACGTCTCCAAAAACTTCGGCGGCTTGTTGGCCGTGAATCATGTGTCCTTTCAGGTGCGCGGGCCTGAGTTGATTGGGCTCATCGGGCCCAATGGCGCGGGCAAAACCACCCTAACCAACCTGCTCAGCGGCGCGCTTAAGCCTACCAATGGCACGATTTATATGAACGGCCAACGGATCGACGTATTGCCCCCCTATAAAATCGCCCGGGCGGGGCTGGGGCGCACCTTCCAGGTCACGCGCGCGTTCCGACGCATGACCGTGCTGGAAAATCTCCTTGTCCCGGCGCTGGCCATGCATCCCACCGCGCGGCAAGGTCAATTCATCAAAAAAGCCCGCGAGGTGGCCGAATTCCTGACCATCGACCATTTGCTCAACGAATACGCCCGCGCACTCTCAGGTGGTCAGCAAAAATTGTTGGAACTGGGCCGGTTGCTCATGCTCGACCCCGACTTTATCATCTTGGATGAACCTTTCGCGGGCGTACATCCCAAGCTTATGGAGATCATTTACGAATACATCATCGAAACCAACAAGCAGGGCAAGGCCTTCCTCATCATTAGTCACGATATGGAAACCATCTTCACTCTGAGCAAACGCTTGCTGGTGATGGCCTTTGGTAAACTTATTGCGGATGGTCCCCCAGAGGAAGTGAAACACGATCCCGCGGTCATCGAAGCCTATCTGGGTAGTGATAGTGATGAGCCGTGGAAGCCCGTTCGCAAAGTGAAAAAGGAGGTAGTTGCCGCATGACCGAAACCGCCGTTGTTTCCACGCCCACTACCGCGCCTACAACCTCACCCGATGATATCATGCTGGATGTGCGGGACCTGTATGTGGGCTATTACAAGGACCTGAACATCCTCCAGGGCGTAAACCTCCAGGCTCGGAAAGCTCAGATCACTACGATTTTGGGCGCAAACGGTGTGGGCAAATCCACCCTGCTCAAGGCTATCTATGGCTTTCTTCGCCCGAACGACGGCGATATTCTTTTCGATGGCCAGAGCATCCTCGACGTGCCCACCTACGAACGGATCCGTTTGGGGATCGCCTACATCCCCCAGCAACCGGGCATCTTCCGCTGGATGACCGTGGAGGAGAACCTGGAACTAGGCGCCTGGACCTTCCGCAACGATAAAAAGCGTATCAAGCGCAAACTCGAAGAGAATTACGAGCGTTTCCCCCCGCTCAAAGACCGCCGACACTCCAAAGCCGGGGAACTCTCGGGCGGGATGCAACGCATGGTGGAGATCGGCCGCACCCTTATGACCGATCCCAAGCTCATTCTGGTGGATGAGCCCACCGCGGGCCTGGCCAAGCTCCTCTCCGAGATGGTCTATCAGATGCTGGTGGACCTGCGTGACCTGGAGGGTTTGACCATCGTCCTGGTGGATCAGGAAATCCGCTATGCGTTAGCTGTGGCCGATTATGTGTATGTGCTGGAACTGGGCCGCAATAAGTTCCAGGGCCCGGTCAGCGAATTCACGGATCTGGAGAAGGCGTTCTGGGTTGGATAGGTGTTGCGTTGTTACTCAAGTGTTAACGCCCCTGCAAAAGGTCGCTAAGCCGACGTTGGAAGAGGGGAGAACGAGCGTGATGCGTAATGCGTCATCCGTATTCCATCAAGTCGTTACGCATTACGCATCACGTTTCACGAGATTGGCTTTCCGCGTTCACAGAGGAAGGCGATTCAACACACAAGTGACAGAGGCGCTTTGAAAACAAGGGGCTGGCGGCGTTCCAGCATGCTTTCCGCGGCCAGGGCCAGACGGAACAGGGTCACCTCATCCCAATACCGGCCAATGGCCTGCATGGCGATGGGCAATCCCATGTCCGAATAGCCGACAGGAAAGCTGATCGCGGGATGGCCTGTGAGATTAGTGAAGGGCGCGTAACGCATGATTTCGGTCAGTGTGGTGAGGTCGGAGTCGCCGTCGGGAAAGGCGGACGCGAGGATGGGGGGTGCGCTGATGCCAGTGGCGGGTGTGATGATGACATCGACCTCTTCGAACGCAGCCTGGAAATGCGCGATGAGCCGGGTGCGCACCCGCTGCGCTTGCACATAATCCCGGGCCGTGA
>DRQW01000003.1 GCA_011371305.1 Anaerolineae bacterium
GTGAGGCATTTCCTTGCCCAGCCAGCAAGGATTCGCCCTAGAGGTTGTTATGCACCTTGGCTTCGTCAACGCTCAGAATCATTGCATTGAAAGTTGCTTGACAATGTCACATTACGTCATTCCGAGGGAGCGAAGCGACCGAGGAATCTAGCGAAACGCCCTTCGGGCTGGGTTCCTCCTCCCTACGGTCGTCGGAATGACGTAGTCAGAGAAAATTTGACTTGTCGAAGTTGGAACTCGCCACTGATAACACGGATGAAGCAGATTTTCGCAGATGATTTTCACAGATTTTTCTTTTTATCTGCGCTTATCCGTTTCAATCTGCGTTATCTGCGTTCCCTAATTTTATTTCCACTCAGAACAGACTCTAGTGGATGTCCCGATCCGTGGCGTGGGGCGGGATCTCATGCCGATGCTGCCACCGCCACCACAGCCCCGCCGGATACCCCAGCATCTTGGCCACATCCCCCACGACGCGGATGACGGGGATCAGCCCGATGGTCATCACCTTCTCGAAGAAATAGAGGGGAATGGCGCCGGGCAAAGGCCGCTCCCACGCCCGCATGAGGCGGGTGTATGGACGTTTGAGGTAAGCCATAAAACCCAGTGCGCCCAGGAACCAGAAGGCCCGGTTCTGCTTGTAGCCCAGCACGGCCAACGTCGGCGCCGCCACCAGATAGGTCCCGTAGCGGATGGCGTGACGATGCCGCCACAGGTCGGCCTTGCCATCCCCGCGGGCATAGCGGTAATACTGCCAGAAGAATTCCTTGAGTGAGCGGCGGGGACGGAATTCGGCGATGGCCGTGGGCGACCAGGCGAAATACCCGTACCGCTTGCGCAACTCGAAATCGAAGATCAGGTCCTCGCAATAATCCAGCCATTCGGGATAGCCCCCCGCCGCTTCCCAGGCCGATTTGCGGAACGCGACCGAGCGGCTGGAGGGGAGGAAGGTCTGGGGATTGATCTCGCTGAGATCGGGCAGGGTGGCAGCCCCTAGCGCCATCTCGAACGCGTTCCAGGGCGCGGCGATGAAAAAGCCCGAGACCACGGCCACTTCGGGGTTCTGCCGCAGGGGACGGGTGATGTCCTCCAGCCAGTTGGGCACCAGGGTGACGCCCGCGTCGGTGGAGGCGATGATATCGGCCCGGGCCTCGGCGATGGCCCGGTTGCGGCCCTGGGAGATGTTCGCACCCGGTTGGACGATGATGCGCAGAGGCAGCCGATCCTCGTAGGCGCGCAGGTGCTCCAGCGTGTCGTCGGTGGACCCGCCATCCACGATGACGATCTCGTCGGGCGGCAGAGTTTGGGCGAGGATGCTGTCCAGCAGGTCGCGGACTGTGCGGCCTTCGTTGTAAACGGTGGCGATGATGGCGATCATATCGGGTAGTATACTCAGAAGCTGCCCAGCTTGCGAGTTTTGCGCAGCAGATAGATGGCCGCGGAAAGGAGGATGACCGTCACGGCAAGCAGGAACAACTCGACCAGGATAAGCCGAAAGGTCTCCGGTTCTTGCATGAGGCTGGTCTGTTCCGCGGTGATGATGAGCATGCGGCGCACGCTGGCGATGATGCCGACGATGAGGAAGGGTTCGGCGCTGAGGGTGTGCTGGGCGATGGAGACGCGAATGGTCTGCAACAGCTCCACCAGCATGAGCGCCAGCAGCAAAGCCGCCAGCAGGGTCAGCACCGCGTCGTGGGGATTCTCGAACACCTCGCGGAAGAACTGCACCACGGCATCCCCCAGCAGGATCACAGCGGCGGCGATGAGGATCACGGCGATGGCGTGCTGGATGAAGGTTTCCACGAATTCAAAAAAGCGTTCCCAAAAATCCGGAGATGACTTCGCCAGCGGGGCGTGTTCCCTTTCGGGCATGAGGCATCCTCCAATGGAGAAAATTCCGAAAGCGTTATCCCGAATAGCCAATGTTAGCACGAAATACCATGGCCGACAATCACCTCAAGTGCAGCTACCCAACCGGCCGCGTAGACGGCGCAAACATCTTCCTGCGATGAGAGGGCTTTAAGATATTGTTGAATGGTATTGGTGATGGAGATTTCGAGATTCATAGAGATTTATAGAGATTTATAGAGATTCATTGTGATGCATCAGGATTCAGGGGGGACCACGCCACCACGCCCGCGACCAGCAGGCTGAGAATCATCAAATCGGGCAGGAAGAGGCTGTTGTCGATGAGGCCGTGGGCCATGCCGCCCAGAAAGCCCGCCCACAGGCCCAGCACCCAGGGCCGCAGGGGATGCTCGGGCGTGACAGCCGTGCGCAGACGCCGAAAGCCCGCCCAAATCGTCCCCAGCACGAGACCCATCCCGGCCAAAAAGCCTAGCAGGCCCACGCGGGTGAGCAGGTCGAAGACCAGGTTATGGGGATGGCTCAGGTTCAGCTCCTCCCAGGCCGCGGGCAGGACGTAGTAACTGCGGTAGGCGTAGAGGAAATTGTCGGGTCCCACGCCCAGCCAGGGGTGATCCAGCCACATGCGCCAGGCGCTGATCCACAAATAGATGCGGAACCGTCCCGTGCCCGACGCGATCTGCGCCAGCCTCGGCGTGTTCAGGAAGGGAATCAGGGCCAGCACCCCCAGCAGGACCAACAGGAGGATGGGCTTGCGCAGGTTCTTCTGGAAGATAAACAGCGTCGCCAGCCCCACCGGGATGCTGATGAACAACAGCCCCTTGCTGAAGGTGAGGAACCCGGCCGCGGCGATGAACACGAGCGCCGCCCCATAGCTCACACGCCGCCACCACGGGCTACTGAACACTGAATACTGAACACTGAATACTAAAACAACGGCCAACGGCAGCACCCTCCCCAACACCAGCGCCAGATTGTTCGCCGACCCATACAGCGCCTGCACTCGCGGCGCGCCCTCGGCCACGCCGTAATGCCCGGTGACGAACTGCGCCAGGGCGATGGCGCTGACCAGCACAGCCCCCAGCAGCGCGCTCCATCCCAGCAGCTTCACGCCCTCCGCCCGGCGCAGGGTGAAGCGGGTGATGAGGAGATAGAACGCGGCCGGGGTGAGGAAGGTCACTCGCCAGTCGTAGAAGGCATAGCCCTTCTCGGCCGCGTCCAGCGCCGCAAAAAAGCCGATGATCAGAAGCAACATCACCGCCAGATCGAGGAAACGCCCATGGTCAGAGGTTAGAGATCGGAGGTCGGAGGCTGCTTCGACGTTGGACCTTGGGCCTTGGACCCTGGACAACAACCAACCCCCCACCGCCGCGCCCAACCCCAGCCAGATCAGCAGCTCATGCAGCGGCAGGCCGACGGGCCCGAAACGCACGGGGCGTATGTAAAGGGACAGGACGATGAGCGCGGCCGCGGGCAAATAGGCGGCAAGAGTCGAAAAGGAGGAATAAAGACTAAAGATTAAAGATTGAAGCGCGTCATCCTCTTGCAACCGAACACTGATTACTGAATACTGAGTACTGATTACTCGCCAAAACGCCCACCCCACGCCACCCAAGGCTATCACCAGCACCGTGGTCACCGGCCAAAAGGGCCACGGTTTGGGATGGGGTGTATCGTCAATGAGGACGCGACGCAGAGGCCACTTGCCCCAGCCCCCCTGGGCCTCGATGCGGAGCGTGTGATCGCCGTCGGGCAGGGCCCGGGCCACGGGGACGGTGGCGACGCGGTTGGCCGGATCGTAGAGGAAGATGTAGGTGTTGCCCGTAGCCGGGTCGATGGGCAGGTCAGGCGCGGGCTGATCGTCGATCCAGACGTTGAGATAGCCTTTGTAGGGCCCGCGCTGCACCTGCAAGGCCAGGGCGGAGCCGCGGAAAGGTAGTTGGAAGGTAGCGCCAGGGCCCTTGGGGTCCGCGGCCTCGGGCCCGTAGCGCCAATCGTCATTAGGGAGCATAACTGCGTGTGCGGCTTGGCGGGCGGTATAAGCGCCTTTGCCCGGGATCATGTCCGTGTGCGCCAGGGTCCCCACCGCCTCCCCTGCGGGCGTGCGCTCGCCCAACGCGTCCCGCTGCACCCAACCCAGACGGATGGGATCGTCGTCGGGCACGGGGACGTACTGCACCCACGTGGGCGCGGCGGCCCAAGGCCAATGCCATTGCATCCACACCCAACCCCGTCCCTGGTGCTCGTGCAAATCCTTCACGGGAATGCTACGCCAGGGGGACGCGTCCGGGTCCAGACCCGGCGCTTGCGGCGTCCACCAACCCCAGGCGGTGATGAAGAGGGGCCGGTCGCCCAGGCCGTGGCGGACGAGAACGTCGTGCAACAGTTCGACGCGGCGGAAGTTGAGTTGGTCGGCCGCGGGCGGCGCTTCGGGCGGCTGATCGAAGCCGTAGGCCTGGCCCGCGGCGAAATCGAAGTAGTCGCCCGCGCCCAGGCCCAGCAGGCGGTCAAGATAAACGGGATCGGGGATATTGAAGCCGTCGTCGGTGGTGGTGGGGGCCAGCGCCGCCAGCATGATGCGCGCGTCGGAGGCCATAGAACGAATACTGTTGCTTGCTTCCCGCAGCAGTTCGAAGTAGCCTTGCGGATCCGCGTAGCGCGCGCCCCAGTGCGGCCCGATGTTGGGCTCGTGCCAGACCTGATAGGCCACTTGCCAGTCGTCTGGGGATGGCTCTGGCATGCGCAGATTCACATGCCCGGCCAGCTCCCGGGCGAAACGCCCGAAGTCCCGCACATCCTGCGGGGGCGCGTAGGGATTGTCGGCGTCCTCGGGCGCGCGGGCCCAGGCGGGGGAGCCGTCCAGCACGAGGATGAGTCGGGGGCTGCCGGGCCAATCCTCCCAGGCCCGCAGGACCCGATCCAACGCATTCCAATCCCACGCATCCGCCTCCGGCTGGATCATGGCCCAGGGCACGCGGATGCGCAGCACGCGGGCGCCGTCCTCCCACAGATGCTGACCACGGGCGGCCAACGCGGCGTCATCCAGCGCGGCCAGTTCGGCTAGATCGAGATTGGCCCCGGCCTGGCGGTGGAGGGGAGCCACATCGCCGGGCCAGGGCAGGGGCGCGGCGCTGCGGGCCAGCAGCCAGTTGGCGGGCAGGGCCAACAAGAGTAGGATGAGGAGCAGGGCCAGTAGCAGCGGGCGTTTCATGCTCCGCATTTTACTATGCTATGATGATGGAATCCAATTTCCCGGCCTTGAACGCTTTATCCCAAAGCCATGATCCTCATCATCAACGGCCCGCTGGGCGTGGGCAAAACCACCGTCGCTGAAGCGCTCCTTCAGCGTTTCCCCCGCGGCGTCATGCTGGACGGCGACGCAATTGGGCATGTTCACCCCTTCGAGATTTACGATCCCAACCGAACGGACTATCTCTATCGCACCTTGGCGATGCTCGTTGCCTGGCATCAGCGAGAGGGCGGTTACGAGCATTTCGTCATCAATTACGTGTTCGAAAAACCCGACTCCCTGGCTCGGCTGCTCGCTCGACTGCGCCCGCTGGACCCGGACATCCGCGTATTCCGCCTGCGGGCCTCGCCCGAGACGCTGCGGGCGCGCATTCGCAAGCGAGGCAGCGAGAATGACGCCTATCACGCTTGGGAGTTGGAACGCGGGCCGGAATTGCTGCGCATCCAGGACGCACAGGGGCCGGACGACGCCCTAGGCGAGGTCATCGAGACGGATGGGCTGTCGGTAGAGGAAGTGACCGAAGCGATCTGGGCGAGGGTAGCGGGGAATACGAACGCCGTACAGTAAATCGGCAATCCTTGCAAACTGGTAAGCCCGGACAAAAACCGCGCCCCACCCCTGGTCTACTGCCTATCGGTTTTCTGGTTTCCCGGCCAACCGCCTTCCCCCTCCCTATCCCCCAGGCGTCAAAGCGAAATCGAATTCACCCTGTTGAGGTCCATCCGCGGTCTGGGGGTTGAGGCAGTCCAGCGCCCGCACCTGATAGTAGTGATTGACGGCAGGGTCGCCCGCGTCGCCAGCGAAGGTGGCTTCGGTCGGGTCGGTGGGGGATTGCACCTCAGTCGCGGGTGTAAGGCCCGCCGGGTCGAAGTAGGGCGTTTGGGAGCGGAAGACCTGATAGCGGCAGTTGGCGCGGTCGTCCGCCCAGCTCAGGGTGACGTCGGTGGCGTTGAGGGCGATGGTAGGGTCGGGGGTGACGGGCTGGGTACAGGCGTTCCAGGTGAGGATGGTGGTGGGCGCGCTGGCCCCATCGGGCAGCCGTTTGCCCATGTAGCTGACGCAAACCGTCCCACCTGTGTCGGTCACCTCTACCACCGCATACTGCCCGTCCAACGAGGAGGGATTGGGATACGCGCCGTGGCTGTATGGTCCGCCCTTGACCGACCCGCCCCGGTGCAGCGCGGCCCCGTGCATCACGGGCATGGCCGCGCCCCCGCCCGCGGCGAAATCGCTGTTGCTCCCGTCATCCAGCGCCAACATATGCGCATCTGCCGACAGGATGATGAGATTGTGCACCTGATTGTCTCGGATGAAATCCGCCAGTTCCTCCCGTTCGGTGGCATACCCACCCCAACGGTCAGAGCCCGTAGTAGGGGCCTCGATCCAGGGTACAGAACTCACCCAGAAGATGAGATCATAGTTGTCACGGGCATAGAGAAGTTGGTCCTTGAACCATTGCTTTTGCACGACTCCCATCATGCTCTTGCCCGCGTCGTCGGTCTGGGATTTGGGATCGCGTTCGGAGCGGAGATCAGTGACGATGAAATAAGCCCGGCCCACGGCAAAACTCTGGTTCATACTGCGACAGGCAGCGGGGTCGGCATAGGAACAGTCGAGGTGGTCAGAAGGATTGTCAGCCAGAGGATAGTGAGGGACGTTCTCTTGGTAGGCCAGTCGCGCGGCCTCACGGGAAGGCGAAGTTTTGTCGCTGTCATTGCCTCCGTAATCGTGATCATCCCACATATAAACAACAGGCAGGGATTGATAAAGGGCCTGCTGGCGGGGCGCGGTTAAGGTGTCGAAATAGGCCTGGCGGTAGAGGTTGATATCGTTCGTTGTAATATCCGCATAAAAGAAATCGCCCGGGCTGAGAAAGAACAGCGCATTTTCCTGACGGATCGCGTCGAAAACAGGCTGGTTTGAGCCCTTTTCCGCATCCCCGGCAAAGGCGAACCGAAAGGAACTGGCTCCCGTGGGGAAGGTATGGAACTCACCCTGCAAAGAGGTATCCAGCACGCCATCCACCTCGACCGCGTAAAAATAGTCGGTGTCGGGCGTGAGACCGGAGATCTCCAGGGCGACGGTATTGCCGTTGGCTGCGTCGGCTACCGCGGGCGCGGAGTAAATGGGGTTAGAAAGATCAGGATTGGGGCTGACAACCAGGCGTACCTGAGTGCTGGGGCTGTCGAGGTGGGCGTTAACTCGAGCTGAGACGGAAGTCACCGCGCCGGACCATAGCCAGACGACCGGGCCCGAACCGGTCGTGCCGGCGAAAACTGGAGCGGCCGCCCTGGGCAGCCCCCAACCCAACACCAACACTAGCCCCAAGCTCCATGCCCATGTCAGCAAGGGACGCGATTTGAATTGTGAGAGGAAGTATGCCACAATCATGCTCATCATCACGGCATTGTACCTTATCCATCCCTTTTTACCAAGCATCATCAACATGCCATGCGCCTCTTCGGGATATCCCTATTCCTTACCTTCCTACTTGTTTCCTGTAGCAGCCAGCCTGTTTCCTCCTTCCCCCCGCCCACGACCAATTCCAAACCTCACCCCACGCCCACGCCGCTACACCAACCCACGGAGGCCACCGCCAACTGTCCATTGACTGCGCCGCCCGCGCCTTCTGTACACAACCTGCAAGACTTGCTCCCAGGCTGCGATTACGCCGCCTGGTTTGAGAGCAATACAGGTTACGAGCCGGATGACAGCTACTTCGCGGGCTATGCCTTTTTGTCCTGGGATACAGAGCTCTACCTCGGCTTCGGCAAGGCCCGTCCGGCAGAAGCAAGTGGTGCCCTTTTTGCCCGTTTCCGCAACCACAATCTATCCGCCATTTACCAACCCAGCGAGCAGGGTTTCATCGACATGATTCCCGACTGGAATCGCCCCCTCATCCACATCCCCGGCCCTGACCCCACCGATCCTGCCGAACCCGAGGGCAGCCAGTGGGATTGGGGCAACACCTACGTCTTCGACCCTACCACAGATGCGATGACCAAACACCGCAACCTACCCGATGTCATCCACACATGGGGCCTGGAATCGACGCCCGCAGGGCTATATGCTGCGGTCAGCGCACACATGGGGGACTACGAGACCTGGACGGGGGAGGTCTTTCGTAGCCAGGATGATGGAGAAACCTGGGAGAAAATGGCCGATAAAGACGATGGTGTGGGGAGCTATCGGACCTATGACATCATCACATTCAATAACAAACTTTACGTCATCTGGAATGATAATTACGGGGAGCCTTGTGGTCTAGCCGCAAGTGAAGATGGTGGTAGCACATGGACCCGCCTGCCCGAATTCACAGGATATGTCAATTGTCGTGCTCGATTAACCATCTACAAGAACCAGCTTCTCGTTCTGGCCTCGGCCCGTGATGGTATCCTGGCATTGAACCCTGACGGTCAGGTATCCACTTACATTTTCCCAGATTTTCGAGTTCAAGACTGGGTGTATCATCCCTTCGCCGTCGATGAGCAGGAACGCCTTTATCTGGTGACGGAAGATAACCGAATCCTCCGCACCCATGATTTGCAAGCCAACTCCTGGGAAACCATGGTAGCATCGGACCGGGATTTCATCACCCTGGCTTATTGGCCCGAACGACAACAGGTGGTCATTGGCGACCGCGGCGTCATGGGGCGGGTGTGGTTGCTGGATATCCGATCCCAACCCGTCACACAGCCTCTGCCACCCGAGGTTACCATCGCGATCGATGGCGAGGATGTTGTGCTGAGTTGGAGTGGGAATCCTTCGCTCACCTACCGCGTTTACCGAAACGGTCAGCCCGATTTCACACCACCTATCCAGTTCTTGTTCGACATCACTGAAGTCTCGACTTGGCGCGATGTCGGTGCGGCCGCCCAATCGGAACCTCGCTATTACGAGGTGCGAAGCCAAAATCCCGCCGGTGATATCTCAGCTCCATCCCCGACCCTGGGCTTTTTTGCCTTTCCCCTGATTACTCCCTGACCACCTCAGGCGCGAATTCACTCGGTAATGGGGCCGACTCACGGCATTGGAACGACGATTTTCACCCAGAACGGGGTCGTGGCGTCGTTGCCCAGCCCGAAACGCTCACGGTTAGGCGTTTCCAACATCCACTCGCCAGTATATGAACCCGGTTTAGAGGGTGCCTTTAGTTTTACCGAGACATCTACCATGTCACCCGGGACCACCTGCTGTCCCAAAGGCTGCGCATCGGGCCCGCTCATCTGTTCACCCCGAACGAAAACAAGTTGAAAGTCGGGTGTCCACACACAGGAACCTGCATTCTTCAGCCGCCATGTTTTGATGAAATCCGTGCCCGGCTGGATGGGCGTGCCGTCAGGAACAGTCACATCGCTCATGAAAAGGATCCGATAGGAACACGTTTCCGCTGTCGGGGATTGCTCGATCGCCTTTGGATTGGATTGAGGCGTCGGGGAATCGATAGCCGGAAGGAAGAGAGGCGGGATCGGCGTTGGTGTGATGGTTGCTGTGGGAGTGAAGGTGGGGGTAGGCGTGCGCGTGGGGATGGGTGTTGTGGTCGCACGGGACAACGACACCTGCATGCCATCCGCCTGGCAGGCGCTGACGAGCATGCCAAGCCCCAGCGTCAACAACAGTATGCCGGAAAGCCAAAATGGATTTCGGGATGAAGAGCGCATAAAAAGATTATAGCTTAAGGAGGATTCGGGATGCCAGATGACCGATCCAAGGATTGGTACATGCTATAATACAATCATGGAGTTCGAACCTGGTTATTTGAAACTCCATCGTTCTGGCGAGCTAAAACACCGGGTCGAGGCCGCATACGAACTGCTTTCATTATGCGATGTGTGTGGCTGGCATTGCCGGGTGGATCGCCGCGCGGGCAAGCTAGGCGTGTGCAAGACGGGCGTGCGGGCGAAAGTAAGCAGTTACGGCCCACATTTTGGTGAAGAAGATCCTCTGCGAGGCTGGCACGGTTCGGGGACCATTTTCTTTACCCGTTGTAATCTTAAATGCCAGTATTGTCAGAACTATGATATCAGCCAGACAGACGTTGGAAAAGAGGTGGAACCGGAGCAGCTGGCTGCAATCATGCTGGAATTGCAGGACATGGGTTGCCATAATATTAACTTCGTTTCCCCCAGCCATGTGGCGGCCCAAATCCTGGCAGCGACAGCCATTGCTGCGCAGGCGGGGCTACGCATCCCCCTAGTGTACAACACTGGTGGTTACGATTCCCTGGAAATGCTCCGCTTGCTCGATGGCGTCATCGATATCTACATGCCCGACATGAAGTATGCGGACCCCATGATTGCCCGCAAGTACTCTAAAATCCTGAATTATCCGCGGGTAAACCAAGCTGCGGTGAAGGAGATGCACCGCCAGGTGGGTGACCTCGTGTTGGATGAACAGGGTTTGGCCGTGCGCGGGCTATTGGTGCGGCATCTCGTCCTGCCGAACGGGCTGGCGGGCACGCGGGAGATTATGCGTTTCCTGGCTGAGGAGATCTCCCCACACACTTACGTCAACATTATGGACCAGTATCATCCCGCCTATCGCGCGGATCGCTATCCCGAATTGAATCGTCGTATCACTCGAGAAGAATATGAGGAGGCGATGCAAGCCGCCCGCGATGCGGGGCTGTATCGCTTTGACCAACGCCGACATCATCTGTATTGGTTCTGAATTGCGCACGACTAGTCAACACGTTTTTCAAAACCAGGAGCCCCCGCCATGCCCACATCACCTATTCTCCCACAACTTGAATCTATCATCCAGGCCCGGAAGAAGGATATGCCCGAGGGGAGTTATACCGCCTTCCTCTTCCGTTCGGGCGAAAATGAGATTCTGAAAAAAATCGGGGAGGAGGCCGTTGAGATTATCATTGCGGCGAAGGGTGAAGGGAATGAACGACTGATTTACGAATCTGCAGACCTGATTTACCATCTGCTGGTGTTGTTGGCCGCGCGTGGACTACACTGGGAGCAGGTGGAGGTTGAGCTCGCTCGACGGTTCGCATGAAAAAACCCGGAGGTGGAGCACCTCCGGGCAATAAGACAACGGTCGTGCACCTCCCGTCGAGCCTAGGACGACCGCCGCTGCGTCCCACCGGGACGACGCAGAAGCCCCCGTGACACCCGCGGGTGACTGCTTAGGGCTGCTACCTCCCGGTCCTGACCCGGTTCACAGGCCCGCGCCGCACGGGATCCACGCCGTGACGCCGGTGGTGCACACGGGCAGCCGCGTCGGCCCTCGGGGAGGAATTCGACCCCGCTATAGCGGATTGCGGGTACAGGGCACCGCTAGCTCCCCGTCTAGCACGACCATAATGATCTTAACTTACTCCCGGTACCTTTGTCAACCCCCATACCTTTTTTCATTAACAGACGCGGGAAACATTCCCCTCTTGCATAGAGATCTAACGGCATAGGCTCACTCCGAAAAACAAATGAAAATCGTCACTATGACTTGCATCATATCCAGATGGAAGAGGCAAACGTATACTAAAAATTAACCTATCGCGTGTCTTCTCGCGATAGCGAGCCTCTTACGAAAAATATTGCCACTTTTCACTTTTTCCCTTCAAAAAGTTGACGATAGCCCCCAAACTGGGGCACAATACACAACGGAAATCGTATCATATTTCTTAAATCCCCATCCTTTCCTCCCTATCCCATCAAGCCAAAGGAGTCTGTTATGGGAAATGTCATTTCAGCATTTTGGAAAGGCATCACGTACAAGGGGGGGCCCGGTCATTATGCCTTTATCTTACATCGGATAACAGGCATCGGCGTCGCCTTGTTCCTGGTGCTCCATGTGTTAGACACCTTTTTCATTATGTTTGGGGA
>DRQW01000004.1 GCA_011371305.1 Anaerolineae bacterium
ACCGAATCTATTTTCATAGCAGTCCGATGGCGGGCAAGCCCGCGCCGATACCGAGGGAAATTGAGAACGCTGATTTGCGCCGATGCTTCGCAGCGCAGATTGTCGCAAATGATTTTTATTTTGATTTTATCTGCGTGAATCTGTTTCTATCAGCGTTCATCTGCGTCCTCTATTTTCATAGCAGTCCGACGGCGGGCAAGCCCGCGCCGATACCGACGAAAATGCCTCGCGGCCAGGGCGGCGTGACTCGTATTCCGTATTGCGTATTGCGTAACGACTGGACAGAATACGGAATACGCAATACGAACCTTTGCCGACTCGCCCAACCGGGGTTTTGCGAACCTTCAGCGACCAGCAATCACGTTCTTTTCAAGAACAGCCAAAAAGAGAAATCCCGAGGCCGTGAGAACCTCGGGATTTCTCCCCACACACTTTGAAAGGAGGTGCACCGATGAATCAAAAAGCATTCAGGAGGTGACACCCCCAGTATCCGCCATTCCTCTGGCGGGAGATATGATCTAGATCATGTTTTCGATAAAAATGTTGCATCGAGTTGGATGTGATGCATTGGAGGCAGTTTATTTGAGCGCGGCCAGGGACTTGTCGATCTTCTCCGCGATATCCACGTCGAACAAATAGATGGTGGGAAGCAGCCAGGTGACGATGTAACGGTCATCCCCGTCCTTGTTTTTGCCAAAATACACCAGGGTAAACCGCCCGGCATGCGTTTCATCGCGGATGATATCCCGCGCCACGCGCAGGGCCTGGCGCATCTTCGCGGGCAGACGGTCAAAATCCCACGGCTTGCCCGTGGTCCCGCGGCGCTGGATGAATTCGGTAGTGAGCCCGCTGGCGTGGAAGGCTTCGATCAGCGTGTGCAGGCGGTGTTTTTTGAAAAAGGCCAGGAGCAGCTCGGCCGCGGGCAAGCTGAAAAGCACGGTCTCTTCGCCATCGTCGGCCCGATAGATGCCGCGCACCACCCCACGACGCTCCTCCAACCCAACTTCCACCAGGATACGGGCGCCTTTGGGCAGGGCTTTGACGATTTCCTGAACCTCGAAGGTCTCACCCTCTTCCTCAAAAACATCACCCACTTGCCGCGCGTCCTCCACCTGCGAGACAAACACGCTGGCCTTCCCGCCCTTCAGCCCAAAGATCAGATCAAAACCCCAGGCTTTCAGGCTTTTGAGTTTGACTTCGATCTGATCGGGGATGGCTTCCCAATCCTCGCGGACGAAGGTATTGAGCGCGATCTCATGCTTGCGCAACAGTTCGGTGGGGGCGATCTTCTTTTTTGCCATGGATAGAAAACTCCTTTGCGTGATTTTCTTTCAGGATGCGCCATTTTCGTTAGATTCCGTCATATTTTTCATTAGTTTTCCGTTAGAATCCATCACCAGAGTCGCGCAAAACCACGATCCCATAATGGCTGCCAATTGACGTTCCTCGCCCGCGCGGTTTATCATTTTCCTATGCCTCGCCTGTTGATTATCGAAGATGATGAGGACCTGCGTCGGGCATTGAAAATGAGCTTGAGACAGCAGGGCTATCAGGTCGAGACCGCGGGCACAGGCCCCAAGGGGCTGAAAAAAGCCCGGGCCCAGGGCTATGACCTCATCATCCTCGATCTCATGTTGCCCGGGCTGGATGGCCTCTCGCTGGTGCGGGCCTTGCGCCAAACCAGCCAGACGCCCGTGCTTATCCTCACCGCGCGCAGTTCCGAAATAGATAAAATCATCGGCCTGGAAAGCGGCGCGGATGATTACCTGACCAAGCCCTTCAGCCTGGGGGAACTGGTGGCCCGCATCCGCGCGTTGCTGCGCCGCACCCGCACGGCCGCGCCCGCCGCCCCCGAACGCCTCATCTCGGGCGACCTCACCCTCGACCTCATCACCCGCCGGGTGACCTTATGCGGCCAACGGCTGGACCTGAGCCCCAAGGAATTCAGCCTCCTGGCCGAACTCATGCGTAACGAGGGCGCGGTGCTCAGTCGCGACCTGCTGCTGACCCGGGTGTGGGGCTACGATTACGCAGGGAACACGCGTACAGTGGATGTGCACATCCACTGGCTGCGAGAGAAGATCGAGGCCGACCCCGCCCATCCCCGCTATCTCCAGACCGTGCGCGGGATCGGCTACCGCTTTGAAGGGCCTGTAGTCGGGACGGAAGATGGCAATGCCCGGGTGGCATGTGACGAATAACCGCGGGCGGGCGTGGACCATCGCGGGGGGATGGATGCTGGCGGGGCTGGTGCTGCGCGTCTGGCAGTTTGGGTGGTTTCCCCTGCGGGAGGATGAGGCCCTCTACGGCTATTGGGCGCGGCTCATCGTCTCGGGCCGAGACCCCATGCTGGAGCGGGTGGCCGTGGATAAACCCCCCTTTTTCATCTACACACTGGCCCGCTGGTTCCAGTGGTTCGGGGTCAGCGACGCGGCCGGACGCAGCCTGAACGTACTCCTCTCCTTCCTCACCCTGTTCTTCCTCTGGCGGCTGGCCCAACGCGTCTACGGCCCACGGGTCGGGCTGTGGTCCCTGGCCTTCTTCGCCCTCTCCCCCTTCGCCATCAGCTTCGCGGCCACCATGTACACCGATCCCATGCTCACCCTGTGGATCGTGCTCGCGTTGTGGGCGGCCAGCTATCGGATGGGGCTGCTCGCGGGCCTGGCCCTGGGCATGGGCTTCGCCACGAAGCAAAACGCGCTGCTGTTCATCCCCCTGGTTTTTCCCGCTTTGTTCCTGGGACGGCATCCGCGATGGCATGCCATCTGGCATCGATGGCGGGATCATCCCTGGATGCGACTGCTCGCTGATTACGGTTTCCTGCTCACTTTCCCCGCGGGATTCAGTTACCTGGTTTACAAAATCTGGCAATGGGATAACTGGCGCATCCTGCCCGCGGAGATCCCCGACTTCTGGACCCAGGCATGGCACAGCTACGGCGGGCTGGGGCTGGTCGCGCCCGCGGCCTGGCTCACCCGCGTCACGGCCTGGTGGGAGGTGTGGCGATGGTGGGGTGGGGGCTTCATCGGCACGGTTGTGGCGGTTGGTTTGGCGATGGTGGCGGTGGGGGCAGCCTGGCGCACGGTAAGAAGGGACACGACCTACTGGACCCTCCTCTTCGCGGGTTTCATCCTCGCCTACCTGCTCCTCCACATCGTGGTCAGCTTCCAGCCCTGGGATCGCTACCTGCTGCCCCTGGCGCCGTTGGCCGCGATGCTGACCGCCCGCGGCGCGATCAGCCTGTGGGATGCCGCGGCCGGGCAGGGGAAGGGCTGGCGGTGGGGCCTGGCCGCGGGATTGGCCCTCATCCTGGGGCTGGGTGCAGGACGGGCCGCGACCGCGCGCATCCCCATCGGCGGCGACCATGGCGCGTATGCGGGGTTGATCCAGGTGGCCGATTACCTGCGGGAAACCGTGCCCTCCTACCACGGCGTCATCTATCAGCGCTGGCTGGGCTGGCAATGGAACTGGTACCTGTGGGATCGGGAGGAACGGGTGTATTGGGCGGATGAAACCATGCTGGTGGAGGACCTGGCCCACGATCCCTACGGCTACGCCCGCTTTGTGGTCTTCCCGGCCTGGCATTTGGATGAAAAGCCCGCGTTGGACGCGGCATTAACCCGGTTCGGGCTGCATCTGGAGGAGCGATTGCGGGTGAAAGAGGGTACGTCGGGCGCATTGCGGTTTGTGGTCTATGAGATCGAGCCCCATGTGCTAAAATGAAGCCATGAAGCGCCCGCTGCCGCGCCCGTTCCTGAAATGGGCGGGAGGGAAGACGCAACTGCTCGATGCGCTGATGACGCGCCTGCCTCCCACCTTCCATGCCTATCACGAGCCCTTTCTGGGGGGAGGCGCGCTCTTCTTCGCCCTCTATCGCGCGGGCCGGCTCCACGACGCGTTCCTTTCCGACACCAACGCGGAACTCATCGACACCTACATCGCCATCCGCGACCAGGTGGAGGCCGTCATCGCCCTGCTGGAGGGTTACCCCCACGACAAAGCCTTCTACTACCAACTGCGGGCACGGGACCCCTGGCACCTCTCCCTGCCCGAGCGCGCGGCCCGCATGATCTATCTAAACAAAACCGGCTACAACGGCCTCTATCGGGTCAACCGTCGCGGCCAGTTCAACGTGCCCTTCGGCCGCTACAAATCCCCCCGCTATCTCGATCCGGACAACCTGCGGGCGGTCGCCCGGGCCTTGCAACACGCCACCCTTCGCTGCCAGCCCTTCGAGGGGGTGCTGGAAGCCGCCCGACCGGGCGATTTCGTCTATTTCGACCCCCCTTACGCGCCCCTGTCCCGCACCGCGCATTTCACGGCCTATCAGGCCCACGGCTTCGACGCGGCGGACCAGGCCCGACTGCGGGACGTGTGTCTGGCCCTGACCGACGCGGGCGTGCAGATCATGGTCTCCAATTCGGATGTGGACCTCATTCGCGGGCTCTACGACCGCCCCCCTTTCCACATCCACCGCGTCCAGGCCCGACGCAACATCAACAGCAAGGCCTCCGCACGCGGCAAGATCACCGAACTCATCATCACCAATTACTGAAACCCACATGCCTATCCGCCACCTGCACACTTGATTCCTTTTGCGCCCTAGTGAGCGTCCATAAATAACTTCCCTTTTTCGTCGCGACACTGACCGAGTAAACTCGAGCTCTTTAGGCGCTTCGCGCCGGTGGTCGACCTTCGTCGACCAGAAAAAATGGACGGCGGAGGCCGTCCACTGGCCGCAGGCCTGAAGAGTCCGACTTCAGTCGGTAAACACAAAAACGAGAACTTTTAGACGGTTACTTAGCGCCTTGGCGTGAGACCTATTTCAAGCGCATGGAAGTCATCCTCACCCACGAGCACGCGGACTTCGACGCGTTGGCCAGCCTGCTGGCCGCGAGCAAACTCCATCCCGAAGCCATCCCTGTGCTTCCCCGCCAGCTCAATCGCAACCTGCGGGATTTCCTCACCCTCTATCGCAACGCCCTGCCCTTCCGCACGGTGCAGGAACTCCCGCGCGGGAAAATCACCGAAGCCATCTTCGTGGATGCCCAGTCCGCGCAACTGGTGCGGGGGATGACCCAACAAACCCCGGTGCGGATCATCGACCATCACCCCTGCCGCGAGAACCTCCCCCCCCACTACCACTGCTGGTACGAGCCCGTGGGCGCCACCACCACCATCCTGGTGGAGCAGATCATGGGCCGGGGTATCCAGCTTTCGGGCGTGGAAGCCACCCTGCTCATGCTGGGCATCTACGAAGACACGGGCAGCCTCTCCTACGTCAGCACCACCTCACGCGACATGCGATGCGCGGCCTGGCTGTTGGACCAGGGCGCGCGGTTGGATATCGTGCGGGACTTCCTCCACCACCCCCTTTCGCCCGCGCAACAACGCCTCCTCGACCGCCTCCATGAATCCGCAGAAGTCCACGAAATCCAGGGCTTCACCGTGATCATCGCCACCGCCCGGGTGGAGGAACCCGTGGAGGAGATCAGCACCCTGGCTCACAAGCTGCGCGACTTCTACGACCCCGACGCGCTGTTTCTCCTGGTGGACCTGCAGGAGCACGTGCAGGTGGTAGCCCGCTCCACCACCAACAACATCCACGTGGGCCGCATCGCGGAGAAGCTGGGGGGCGGCGGCCATGCCCGGGCCGCGGCCGCCCTGGTGCGCGACCTGCCCCTGGCCGAAGTCAAAACCCGCCTGCTGGCCCTGCTGGAAACCATGATCCAGCCCCAGGTGACCGTGCGGGAGATCATGTCGTGGGGGGTGAACACCGTGCGCCGGGATGCCACCGTGGCCGAGGTCGCGGACCGCATGGCCAAGCGGGGGCATGAGGGCTTCCCGGTGGTGGATGAGGAGGGCAATCTGGTGGGGCTGGTCACCCGCCGCATCATCGACCTGGCCCTGCGCCACAACATGCAACATCAACCTGTCAGCAAGGTGATGCGCGTGGGCGCGGTCACCGTCCACCCCGATGACCCGGTGCAGCTGGTGCAAAAGCGGATGATCGAAAGCGGCTGGGGCCAGATCCCGGTGGTCGATGACCAGGGTCACATGATCGGCATCGTCACCCGCACGGACCTGCTCAAGCTGTGGGGGGAAGAGGAAGCGGTCACGCCCCCTTCGGTGGCCAGGCTGCTGGAAGATGCCCTGCCGCCCGGACTCATCGCCCTGTTGCGCAACGTGGGCGACGCGGGCGCGAAGCTGCATTTTCCCGTGTATATCGTGGGGGGGTTCGTGCGCGACCTGTTGCTCAACCAGCCCAACTTCGATGTGGATTTCGTGGTGGAAGGGGACGCAGTGGCCCTGGCCCAATGGCTGGCCAAGCAATACGGTGGTCGGGTCCGGCCTCACCGGCGCTTCGGCACCGCCAAGTGGATCCGGGATGAAGAAGCCTTTGCTTTGGGCCGACGCCTGCCCGACGACACCCCCGCCAGCATCGATTTCGCCACGGCCCGCACCGAGTTCTACGAAGAACCCACCGCGCTCCCCATTGTCGAACGTTCCAGCATCAAGCTCGACCTGCACCGCCGCGATTTCACCATCAACACCCTGGCCATCCGCCTGGATGGCGCGCACTGGGGGGAATTGCTGGATTTCTACGGCGGCCGACACGACCTGGAAAAAGGCATCATCCGCGTCCTCCATTCCCTCAGCTTTGTGGAAGACCCCACCCGCATCCTGCGTGCAGTCCGCTTTGAACAGCGCTTCGGCTTCACCATCGAACCCCGCACCGCGGAGCTGATGCACGAGGCGGTGGACCTGCTGCGGCGGGTCAGCGGCCCCCGCATCCGCCACGAGATCGAGCTCATCCTGCAGGAGCGGGAGCCGGAAAAAGCCCTGCGCCGTTTGCATGAGATCGGCGTGTTGCGGGAGATCGACCCCGAGCTGTATTGGGATGATGTTTTGGATCGCCGTTTTCAAGCCCTGCGCGCGGCCATCGCGGGCATGGAAAAATTGCCCGCGGCCATCGAACAGCTTTATTTCGCGCTCTGGCTCTATGACCTCACCCCCGCGGCCCATCGCCGCATCCTGGATCGCCTGCGCCCAACCCGGGCCACAGCCAGGCTGGTGAAAGCCACCGAAAGGCTGCGCAGCCGCACCCTCGACCTGCTCCAACCCGACCTTCCCCCTTCGGAGCTCGACCGTCTGCTCCATACCTTTGATGACGCCACCCTGCTGGTGGCCCGCATCGCCAGCGACGACCCCCTGTTGCAGGAACGCATCCACTTCTATCAGGAAAAGTTGCGCCCCCTACAGATCCACATCACGGGCGAGGACCTGCGGCGTTGGGGCGTGAAGCCCGGCCCTATCTATCGGCGGGTGTTTCAACAGGTGCGGGCCGCGCGCCTGGATGGGCGCATCCACACGCCCGAGGAGGAAGTCATGTTGGCGAAAGCGATTTTGAAACAAGAAGGCTATCTGTAAGGGTTTACATTACAAACCTTTCATTTTTACCCTGACAACGTGCCGAAATCCCTTTCGATATCGTCATAGTAGATAGCGTCAGTAACCGCGCCTGACCGATGAGCTGGGCGCTCTTATTTTTGCGGTGAACCTGGACTCGGAGGAACCACCCTGGGTGATGAATCCCAACCCCAACCCAACCTGTTTTGCCTACGATGCTGTCGAACAATTGCATACCCTGCCGGGACATCCCGAAAACCGTGAGCGGCTGCAAAGCGTGATGGCGTTGCTGGAAGATCGGGGATTGCTGGATGCGATGCAGGCGGTGCCTGTCTCCTCGGTGCCACGCTCGCAATTGCATTGGGTGCATGCGCCCGCCTATGTGGATCACGTCCAGGCGTTGGATGAGGCGGGAGGGGGGCATCTGGACCCCGACACCTACGTGGTTCCCGGCAGTTATCGTGCGGCCCTGGCCTCGGCCGGTGCATTGATCGCGGTGGTGGATGCGGTCATCACGGGCAAGGCCCGCAATGGCATGTCCTTGATGCGCCCACCCGGGCACCATGCCTTGCCCGATCGGGGCATGGGCTTTTGCCTCTTCGCCAATGTGGCCCTCGCGGCCCGAGTGGCCCAACGGGTCCATGGCCTGGAACGCATCCTCATCATCGACTGGGATGTCCACCACGGCAATGGCACCGAAGCCATTTTCTACGACGATCCCACCGTCGCCTTCTTCTCCACCCACCAATATCCCTATTACCCAGGCACGGGCGCGGCCGAGGATGTCGGCCAAGGCCCGGGGCGAGGGACTACGATGAATGTGCCCTTGCCCCCGGGCGTGGGAGACCACGGCTACCTTCGCATCTTCGATGAGCTCCTCATCCCCTTTGCCATGCGCTTCCAACCCGAGCTCATCCTCGTTTCCGCGGGTTACGACGCCCATTGGCAGGACCCCCTGGCCTCGGAAGGGCTCAGCCTGCTGGGCTTTGCGCAACTGGCCAGCCGCGTGCGCGATGTGGCCGAAACGTGCTGCGCGGGCAAATTAGCCATTGCCCTCGAAGGCGGGTATAATCGGACGGTTTTGAGCTACGGTGTCATGAACACCCTGCTGGCGTTAATGGGAGAGGAGGCGGGCGCCGAAGACCCCATCGGGCCGCCCGCTTATGCAGTCCCCGATATCGACGACATCATCACCCGGATCAAACGGATTCACCACCTGGCCTGAAACCAACCCATGCCCTATTTCACGGATCGTCGCTCCGGCATCCTGCTCCATCCCACCTCGTTTCCCGGCCCTTATGGCATCGGCGTTTTGGGCGAACAAGCCTATCACTTCCTCGATTGGCTGGCCGCCGCCAAGCAACAGCTCTGGCAGGTGCTTCCCCTGGGGCCCACCGGCTTTGGGGATTCCCCGTATCAGTGCTTTTCCGCGTTCGCGGGCAACCCTTTACTCATCGATCCCGAGGATTTACGGGCGCGGGGCTACCTCACCTACCGCGATCTGGCGGTGCCCCCCTTCCCGCCCGAACGGGTGGACTATGGCGCGGTCATCCCATGGAAGCAGGCGCTGCTGCGTCGGGCCTTCCTTCGCTTCGATGCCATGAAGCCGCCGCCCGAATTTGAAGCCTTTCGCGCGGCCGAGCAAACCTGGCTGGAAGATTATGCGCTCTTTATGGCGCTGAAGCAGGCCCATCACGGCCAACCCTGGTACACATGGGACCCCCCGCTACGGGATCGCGAGCCCGACGCCCTGGCTCAGGCTCGCGAGCGGCTGGCCGAGGACATCCGCTTCCATGCCTTTGTGCAATGGCGCTTCTTCGAGCAATGGCAGGCGCTCAAGGCGTACGCCAACCAACGCCGCATCCAGATCATCGGCGACATCCCCATCTACGTGGCCCGCGACAGCGCGGATGCCTGGGCCCATCGGGATCAATTCCTGTTCGACGAGGAAGGCCAACCCATCGTGGTCGCGGGCGTGCCCCCCGATTATTTCTCGCCCACGGGCCAGCTTTGGGGCAACCCCATCTACGATTGGGAGAAGATGGCCGCGGATGGCTACCGCTGGTGGATCGAACGCTTCCGGGCCAACCTGCGGCTCTACGATATCATCCGCATCGACCATTTCCGTGGCTTTTACAACTACTGGGTCGTTCCCGGCGATGCCGAAACCGCGGTGCATGGCGAATGGCGCGACGGCCCCCGCCACGACTTCTTCGACGCGATCATAGCCGCCTTGGGCGAACTCCCGCTCATCGCCGAGGACCTGGGCGAGCCCCATCCGGGCGTCTATGCCTTGCGAGACCACTACGGCTTCCCGGGCATGAAGGTGCTGCAATTCGCCTGGGGCAGCGACGCCCACGACCCCTTTCTGCCTCATAACTACGACAAAAACTGCGTGGTTTACACCGGCACCCACGATAACGACACCACCCGCGGCTGGTACGAAAAGGCCCCCGAGCACGAACGGGACTACGTCCGGCGTTATTTGCGGGTGGATGGCAGTGATATCGCCTGGGATTTCATCCGCCTGGCCATGATGTCCACCGCGGTCCTGGCGGTCATCCCCATGCAGGACGCGATGAACCTGGGCAGCGAAGCCCGAATGAACACCCCCGCGGTAGCCTCAGGCAATTGGGCCTGGCGCTACCTGCCCCATCAACTGACGGAAGGCATCCAACAGGGATTGGCCGAGCTGGCTGCGCTCTATGGCCGGGCATGGATCCCACCTTCCCAGCGAAAATCCTCGATCCATGCCCCTGCAACATGACGCATGGACACCACGAAATCAAGCATCCACGCAGGTCACGACCTGTTTTTCAACGTTTTACGGTGTAAAACTTTCCCATTAGGAGGATAAGATGTCTCGTAGTAAAACCCTGTTGTTGACTGTGGCTGTGGTTATCGCGCTATTTATTGGTCTGGCGTTTCTGTTAACCAACGACTATGCCATGCCCGCCAGCGCCGAACCTGTGCCCGAAGACGTGTCCCCTCAAAAGCACCCTGATCAGCCAGTCTATGGCCCCCTGAACGGGCAGGAGGGCGAACCCGCGCCCGAAGCAACGGAAGGTTTGGATTTCCAGTTCATCAAATGGGTGACGACATGGGGCGGCGAAGGCCAGGGCCAGGCCGATTGTGACGCCGCGGAATATCAGAAGGTGCTGGTCGTCAACTACGGTGACTTCGTGCGTTATTGCTACATGGGCCGGAATATCGGCACCACCACGATCATCACCCATACCATGTATGATGATCAGCTTGGCTACGCCATGAAGGATTATCGCTACGAACGAGTCCCAGGCGCGGACATCTCGTTCTATACCCGAAAGATCACCATCACCGAAGAGACGGTGAACACCGCCTGGTGGCATGTGATCGATGAGAACGGGAATGAACTCACGAAGTATCAGAAGAACACCGTCAAGGTGGCCATTCGATTCCGTGGCTACACCTTCGATGCCAAACCCTCCGACCCTGCGCCCAAGCCCAAGCTGGCAGGCGTGGTTCTGGAGCTTTATGGCTGGAATGAAGGCGATCTCATCACCGAAAGCCTGCGCATGACCACCACGAGCGACGCGGATGGCTGGTGGAACTTCTACATGCCCGATACCTACGATCACTATCAGATCCGCGCGGTGCCCCCGCCTGGGTACGCGGCCATCGACGCCTGGGCCGAATATGGGCAAAAAGTTGGCCCCGACACCCTGCAATGGGACACACCCGATCGCTCGGTCATCCACAACGCGCAATTCTACTTCGGCGTCCCGACACCGACCCCCACCCCCTCCCCCACGCCGACCATCACCCCCACCCCCACGGAGACGCCCACCCCGCCTCCGGGTATGGAACCCGGCATCTGGCTGCCCGTGGTCTTGAGCGGCTAAATCCACCGCCCACCCAAAGCAAAAGGAGCCGCGCCCTAGGCGTCGGCTCCTTCTTTTTGCATCACGTCGGGGACGAGGATCACGCGCCCGTGTCCATGATCACCTCGTGCATCTCGAAGACGTTTCGCCCCGCGAACATGCCTTCGGGCGCGGAACGGGCCTTTTTGTGGGCCTCTACAAACGCCTCACTCTTCGTCCAGGCCTCGAACGCATCTTTCGATTCCCAGAAGGTCATGATCACGTAATAATCCGAGGTGCCATCCACCGGCCGGAGGACCATGTTGCGGATGAATCCGGGAAAGGATTCGATCAACCCAGCGCGGTTGCGGAAGCGTTCTTCAAATGCCTCCTCAAAGCCGGGGCTGACGGGAATACGATTGGCAACAACAAACATACGCAGACTCCTTGGTGTGTGTGGGATGAGGGGAGATAGTTTGAGAATAGATGACACGAGCGAGAGCCCGTCGATATCGATGAAGATGACTTCCGGCCACATGGGCGCGGGAAGCCGATCTGGTATTCCGTATTCCGTATTCCGTATTGCGTATTGCGTATTGCGTGACGTGGATGGAATACGCAGTACGCATACGCAATACGCATCATTGCAGGCTCGCACAACCTTGGCTTTGCGGACCTTCAGCGACCAACGATCATGCTATTTTCGACAACAGGTTGTTAATTATCCTGGACGACAGCCAAAAGCCGATCGGGATAATCGCCCATGAGCATATCCACGCCCAGGGCGTGCAACCGCCGGGCGGTTTCGGCGTCGTTGACCGTCCAGGCGTGAACCCGCTGGCCCCGGGCATGGGCTTGTCGGACCAGATGGGGGGTGATGAGCGTGTGTTGAGGGTGGAGTGCGTCCGGCTGGAGCAAGCGCCGCCACCACCCCGCGCGCAAAAACCAGGGTTCATCCGCACTCCAGAGCGCACCGATGGTGATCCGGGGCTCCTGTTTTTTCACCTCCCACAGCGCGCGTGGATTGAAGGAGGAGATCATGGCCCGGTCGAAAAGATGCATCCGGCGGAAGAGATCGACCAGCCGGGGCACAATGCCGTTGAGGTGGATGGAATCGTTGACCAGTTCGAAGTTCAGCAACAACCGCCCGCCCACCGCTTCCACGACCTCTTCGGGAGTGGGCATTTGCGCGCCTGCGAAATCGCTACTGAACCAACTGCCCACATCCATGGCACGCAGGTCGGCAAATGCCCAGTCGGATAACGGGCCCGAAGCGTCCTCGGTGCGACCCAGCTCCCGATCGTGGTGGATGATCAGCCGTCCATCCCGGGTGATCTGCACATCGAACTCGATGCCGTGCGCGCCCATTTGCGCGGCCAGTTCGAATGCAGCCAGGGTGTTTTCGGGCGCGTAACCCGATGCACCCCGATGCGCGAAGATGCAGGTTCCTTTGGGCCAATGCATGATGACTCGCGAAAAGACCTCGGAGGCTCTGAAAGCTCCGAGGTCTGCCATGGTGAGAAAGATTAGCGTCGGGGTTTGCCGCGGCGTTCCCGGCTGCGACCCCCACCCCGGCGGTCGCGACCTCCGCTACGGCCACCACCGCGGCGATCGTTGCCCCCGCGACCGCGGGCGCTGTTCTTACGGTCCCGTTCCCGGGCCTCTTCCGCGGTCCAGCCTTCCAGCACGGCCTGACGGCTGAGGCGGATCTTGCCATTGGAGTCCACGTCGATGACCATGACCATGAGGTCATCGCCCACTTTGACCACATCCTCCACGTTAGGCACGCGATAGTCGGCCAGTTGGGAGATATGCACCATGCCATCGACGCCCGGGAGGATCTCCACAAACGCGCCGTAGGGCTCTACCCGGACGACCTTGCCCGTGTAGATCTGGCCCGGCTCCACGTCCTTGGTCATCATCTCGATCTCCGACTGCGCCTTTTCTGCACCGACGCCCCCGGCGATGTACACCGTGCCATCCTCATCGATGTCGATCTTCACATCGTAGTCGGCCTGGATACGGCGGATCATCTTGCCACCCGGGCCGATGACCTTGCCGATCTTTTCGGGATCGATGTGGATGGTGATGATGCGCGGGGCGTTGGGCGAAAGCTCTTTCCGGGGCTCGGGGATGGCTTCCAACATCTTCTTGAGGATGTGGAGCCGGCCTTCCCGGGCCTGTTCCAGCGCGTTCTCCAGCAGCTCGAAGCTGAGGCCGTTGATTTTGATATCCATCTGCAGGGCGGTGATGCCCTTTTCCGTGCCCGCGACCTTGAAGTCCATATCACCCAGGTGGTCTTCCATGCCCTGGATGTCGGACAGGACCACGTAACGGCCATCAGGGGTGGTGACATCCCCTTCGCTGATGAGGCCCATGGCGATACCCGCCACCGGCGCGGAGATGGGCACGCCCGCATCCATCAACGACAGGGTGCTGCCGCATACCGAGGCCATAGAGGTGGAACCATTGGAGCTGAGCACCTCGGAGACCAGGCGCAGGGTGTAGGGGAATTCTTCCTGAGGTGGGATGACGGGTTCCAGGGCCCGTTCCGCCAGCGCGCCATGGCCGATCTCCCGGCGTTTGGGCCCGCGCATGGGCCAGGTTTCGCCGGTGGAGAAGGGTGGGAAGTTGTAGTGATGGATGTAACGCTTCGTATCTTCGGGCGAGAGATTGTCCAGGGTTTGGGCTTCGCGCGGGGTGCCCAGGGTGGCGATAGTCAACACCTGGGTTTCGCCGCGGGTGAAGAGGCCCGAGCCATGGGTGCGGGGGAGGATGTTCACAGCCGCGGAGATGGGGCGGATGGTCTTGGGATCGCGGCCATCGGGCCGAATGCCCTCGTCCAGGATGAGTCGTCGCACGACCTGTTTTTCCACATCCTCGAACGCCGCGCTGAGGGCTTTTTCCTGCTCGGGGTACTTCTCGGCCAGCTGCTCCAGCACCTCGGCCTTGAGCGCGTCCAGCGCCTCGCCCCGGGCGGTTTTGTCCAGGCCCGATTTCATGATCTCGGTCAAGCGGGTTTCGGTCAGCTCGGCCACGTCCTTCACCAACTGTTCGTCGGGCAGCTCCACGGTGAAGGTCATCTTCTCTTTACCCAGCTCCTCCCGCATCTTCCATTGCAGGTCGATGAGGGGCTGCATGGCCTCATGGCCGATTCGCATCCCTTCCAGGATGATGTGCTCGGGCAGTTCGTTGGCCCCTGCCTCCACCATGAGGATGCCATCCCGGGTGCCCGCGAGGCGCAGGTCGAGAAGGCTGTTTTCCATCTCGGGGAAGGTGGGATTGATGACGAACTCCCCGTCGATGTAACCGACGCGCACCGCGCCCACGGGGCCGTTCCAGGGGATGTCGGAGATCATCAACGCGGCCGAAGCGGCGTTGATGGAGAGGATGTCCAGGGGGTTTTCTTCGTCTGCGCTGAGGGCGGTGCAGATGATCTGCACATCGTTACGGAAGCCCTTGGGGAACAGGGGGCGCAGGGGGCGGTCGGTGAGACGGGCGGTGAGGATGGCCTGGGTGCTGGGGCGGCCCTCCCGGCGGAAGAAGCTGCCGGGGATGCGCCCTGCCGCGTAGAGGCGTTCCTCAAAATCCACGCTCAGGGGGAAGAAATCGATGCCCTCGCGAGGGGCTTTGGACGCGGTGGCGGTGGCCAGGATAACCGCGCCGCCCAGGTGGATGGTGACCGCGCCGCCGGCCAGCTTGGCCAGCTCGCCGGTCTCGAACGCGATGGTTTTGCCGCCAACCGTGGTTTCGTAGCGGTAAGGTTGATGGTACGTCATGATACTCCTTCTCTTGTTACGGAATGGGATGACCCGCCCGACGCGCGGCACGCCTCCCCGCGGGGTCTGTTTGTATCCCCCCACCTGCAAGCCCAGGGACTGGAAACTGAGTCGAACGACCGTGTTCGGCTCACTTGCCAATTCCTGCTGCTTGCAGGGCGGGCACGGTACCTCCGTCGGGCGGTATGGAAAATCGGATTGAGGGGGATTACGCAAGAGGCGAGCAGATGGTGCTCCCTCAGCCATCTGCTCGCCTCTTGTAATCAGAGGTTACTTACGCAACCCGAGGCGCTGAATGAGCGCCTGGTATCGTTGCATGTCCTTGCGTCGCAAATAAGCCAGATGTCGACGACGCTGCCCCACAAGTTTTAGCAACCCGCGACGGGAATGCTCATCATGCTTGTGGGTCTTCAAGTGCTCGACCAGCTGGTTGATGCGCTTGGTCAGCAAAGCCACCTGCACTTCGGGAGAGCCGGTGTCGTGTTCGTGGAGGTGGTATTCCTCAATGATTTGCTGCTTTTCTGCAGTACTAAGAGACACTGTGAGATGTTCTCCTTTTTTCGTGGCCAGAGCGCCGTCGGAATACCTAGACGCACGCCCCAGCGAAGTTGTAAATGGTGCTCTGACGTTGTAGGGAGTATCGTGGGAGCCTTCTCCCAACAACACCCTATTTTAGCATATCTTTTAAAAGCGAGCAAATTTCTCAAAAACTTCGCGACTTGACAATTCCCCGCATTCATCCGATAATTGCGCCTACAACGCCATACGCCCATCCCAAAGGCAATGACGGAGGAAAGTAAGCGGGCGGAAACGCCCAGAGAGGAGGGGGCGTGGCTGGAACCCCCTCTGCGCGGAACCCCGCCGAAGTTCCCTCCCGAGCTGGCCTGGTGAATGAAAGTAATCAGTTATCAGTAAACAGTAATCAGTGGTATCGGGTGGCGTTGTTTTTGGCGCATCCCTTATCGGCATACAACCACTGATTACTGATCACTCTTCGCTGATTACTTCTAGTAGTCAGGCCCGGACGCCGTCCGTTACCCCGGCAGCCGTTCGTGGGGAGAAAAAGATTAAAGATTAAGTGTCCATGGCGTCTCTTTTCCCTTTAATCTTTGATCTTTGCTCTTTAATCATTACCCCACCGACGGAACTGAGCGCCTTGCGCCATGCAAGGAATCAGGGTGGCACCGCGGAACGCTCCTAGCGCTTCGTCCCTGAGCGGACGGGGCGTTTTGTTTTTCAGTTCACGGTTTACGGTTCACTGTTCAAAGTTGATTTACGAGAGGGTGAGCGGAATGAGCATTGAACGGTTTGAAGATATCCAGGCATGGCAAAAAGCACGAGAGTTGACACATATGATTTATATGATGACCAAGGAACCTCGATTTGTGAAAGATGTCTGGCTGCGAAATCAAATTCGCAGCGCGTCCGGTTCGATCATGGCTAATATCGCCGAAGGTTTTGACAGTCGCAGCAACCCAGAATTTCTTCGTTTCCTAGGTTACGCCAGGCGCTCTGCATCTGAGGTCCAATCGCATCTTTACATCGCCCTCGATGAAGGTTACATTACGCAGACTCAATTTCAGCAAGCATATCATCTGGCAGAGGAAACCAAAGGCCTTATTGGTGGATTCATACGTTATCTTACCAAGCATTCTCATCTCAAGGACCGCCAAACACCTCAAAACCGTAAACCGTGAACTGCAAACCGTGAACCGTGAACTGTGAACCGTGAACTGCGAACTGTGAACCGTGAACCGTGAACTGCGAACTGTGAACCGTGAACCGTGAACCCCCTCCCTCAACTCCATTGATGAGGACCCCACATCATGACCGACTTCCCCGAACTCACCCAACTCCAAACCCAGGCCCAGGCCGA
>DRQW01000005.1 GCA_011371305.1 Anaerolineae bacterium
AAACTCGATTTCAAACCCACCATCGTCGAGCCGGGGAATTGCCCCAAAACCGAAATCTACGCCCAGCGGCTCTATGAACTGCGCCAGCGCAAAGGCGTCACCCTGGCCACCGCCCGGCGTCTGGTCTGCCAGCCGGTGTATCTGGCCCCCATGATGGTGGAGATGGGCGACGCGGACGCGGCGGTCAGCGGCCTCACCGCCAGCTATCCCGAAGTGTTGCGTCCTGCGCTGCAAGTGCTGGGCACCGCCCCCGATGTGAACATCGTCAGCGGCGTCTATCTCATGATCGTGCGGGAGAAGGTGTACTTCTTCACCGATACCACCGTGAATGTCGATCCCACCGCGGAGGAGCTGGCCGATATCGCCATCGATGCAGCCAAAGTAGCCCAGACCTTCAATGTGGAGCCCCGCATCGCCATGATCTCCTTCTCCAACTTTGGTAGCGCCCGCTATCCCGAAAGTGAGAAGGTGAAGCAAGCCGTGGCCATTGTGCGCCAGCGCCGTCCCGATCTGATGGTCGATGGGGAGATGCAGGCCGACACCGCGGTCAATCCCGAACTGGTGGAGGAGCACTTTCCCTTCAGCCGGGTCAAGGATGCCAATGTGCTGGTGTTCTCGAATCTGGATGCGGCCAATGCTGCCTACAAACTGGTGGCGCAGCTCGGCAAGGCCGAGGCGGTCGGTCCTATCCTCGTGGGCATGGGCAAACCCTTCCACGTCATCCCCACGGGCGCGGAGACGCGCGACATCGTCAACATGGCCGCTTTGGCGGTGGTGGACGCCCAACGCAGTTCATGATATCCTTTCCTCCGGGAGGTGGTCGTATCCCCTCCCGGAGGTCGTTTTGGCATGAAAGGTTTTCGTATCCCCCTCATCGCGGTTGTGGGCGGCGCGACCTGCTCGGACCAGGAAGCGGCCTGGGCCCAAGAGGTCGGACGGCTGCTGGCCCAACGCGGGTACGGCGTCGTGTGTGGCGGCCGCGGGGGTGTGATGGCCGCGGCCTGCCAGGGTGCGAACCAGATGGGTGGGGTGACCGTGGGTCTGCTTCCGGGTGAGGATATCCGTGAAGCCAATCCCTGGGTGCAGATCGCGATCCCCACGGGCATCGGCGAGGCCCGCAACGCGCTGGTGGCGCGGGCGGGCCAGGGGGTCATTGCCATCGGCGGGGGATACGGTACCCTGTCGGAGATCGCGCTGGCCTTGAAATGGGGCAAGAAAGTGGCAGGGCTGGGCACGTGGGCGATCGAGGGGGTGTATCGGGCCGCGTCGCCCGAGGATGCGGTGGCGTATGTGTTGGGAACATGACAAAATTGTCATCAAACCAGGCTTTCCACTTCATACATTGTTCATGGATTCCTGGTACACTGATAAGGTGTGCTGCTCTATGCTGTTTTCACCGCGCGAGCTCTATCAGGTTGACCAATCCTCATCCGGCAAGTAAGATACCCCCTATGAAACGAACGCTTTATCTCTCGCTGATTTTGGTGTGGTTCGTAATGGCCGTGTGGGCGTTGGTTGTGGCAGGTCTATCCACGCCCGACCACGTCCAGGCCGCCAATCCGATACAGGTCACACCCCCGGTCAGCAACGCCATCACCCTGCAGGTTCAAACCTCCACCGACGACACCAGCGTGCGCGTTGTCACCAAAGAAAATCTCTATGATTGGGCATATCTGCGCATTGGCACCAGCGAAACGCCATACATCAACGGTTTTCGATTTCAAAACGTCACCATTCCCGCGGGATCTCGCATTGTGGAAGCCCGATTGCGTCTGTATAAGGGCGAATGGCACACGCAATATCCCATTCAGCTCACCATCCAGGCCGAAGCCAGTGCCAATGCCCAGACCTTTTCCAATGAATATCCCCTGGCCAGCGAACGCGCACGCACGGCCGCCCGCGTCGCCTGGACCATCTCTCAGCCTCCGCCCAACCTGAGCTGGTTTGAATCGCCCGACATCACGTCGGTAGTGCAAGAGGTGGTGGATCAACCGGGTTGGCAGGCGGGCAATGCGCTGGTGATTCTGCTGGCCAGCACGGAGGAAAACGAGGCCGACCACTATCTCGACGCGTTGAGCTACGATTTCCGCCCGGAATTCGCGCCACAGCTTGAGATCATTTACGTCAGCAGCACCCCTGTGCCCACATCCACGCCTACCGTCACCCCCACGCCAACCATCACCCCCACGCCCGAACCGGGCCGCCTGGCCATCGAACAGGCCAAACCCCTGGCATGCAACACGCGCGTCGCCGACGACACGCGTCAGTGGGGCGACAATGTACAGGTCTATACCGGGTGTCGGCCGGTGTGGGCTGAAACCGGCCCCGAAGCCGTATTTCGTCTGGAATTGCCTTTCGATAACACCGACGTGCTCATCAACGTCTACCCCCAACATACTGACGAGGACCTGGACATCTTTCTGCTGACCAGCGCGTATCCTGTGGATTGCCTGCAGGGCGCGGATGCCAGCTTATGGGAGCCGGGACTGGATGCGGGCGTGTATTATGTGGCCGTGGATGGCTACGATGGCGCGGCCGACGCCTTCACCCTGACGGCTTCATGTCAGGTGAATTTCGAAAACAGCCTCTATTTGCCCGTCATCCGACGGAATGATTGAGGGCAAGGACAGACGCGGCCGCGCGTGGTGTCTGCTTTGCTTTTCCTCTTTGCGTCCTTAGCGACTTCGCGTGAGATCGATTCTCAAGGCAACAAAGCACGTGTTTGCTGCGCGATCTCCAGCTCCTCGTCCGTGGGGATGACGAGGATGCTGACGGGGCTTTCATTTTTGTGAATGGGCATGATCTCCCCCGCGGGCCGAGCCTGGTTCCTGGTCTCATCCAACATGATGCCCAGGCGTCCCAGGCCCGCGCAGCTCATCTTGCGCACCAAGGGGCTGTTTTCGCCCACCCCCGCGGTGAACACCAACGCGTCCACCCGGCCCAGCACGGCCATGTACGCGCCAATATACTTGCGGATGCGGTATGCGTACATTTCCAGGGCCAGACGAGCGTCCT
>DRQW01000006.1 GCA_011371305.1 Anaerolineae bacterium
AGCGTGATTTTTGTGGGTAACGTGCGCTTCAATTCGCCACGGATGATGCGGATGTGGCGGATCAACACGGATGTTTACAGAAAAAGATGGCATCCTCTTGAAAAATCCGCGGCAATCTGCTTCATCCGCGTTATCTGGGATGAATTTCAACCTCCGAGCGGCGATCCTGATCTTTGAGAGCGGTCAAGTGCATAACGGCCTTTAATCCTCCATTTCCCGGATCTGGTGGGCCAGGATGATGGCTTCGGCCACCACGCGCATGGGCTTACGGGAATCCATGGAGAGTTTCTGGATGCGGCGGAACGCTTCGGCCTCGGTCATGCCCTCTTTGTCCATGAGCAAGCCCTTGGCCCGATCCACGGCTTTGCGCGTTTCCAGCGCCTTCTTCAGGTCTGCCGCCTGCTTTTTGATGGCCCGGAACTCGCGAAACCGCTCCAACGCGGTCTCGATGGCCGGGGCCAGGTCAGCTTCCGAGAAAGGCTTGATCAGATAGCCGACCACCCCCGCTTCTTTGGCCCGCTCCACCAGATCGCGCTGGCTATAGGCACTGAGCAAAAGCACCGGCGCGATATCCTCCGCGGTCAACACCCGGGCCGCGTCAATGCCATCGAAATCATCGCCTTCGAAGCGGATATCCATGATCACCAGGTCGGGCTTGAGCTTGCGGGCCAGCTCCACCGCGGTACGGCCATCGCTGGCTTCGCCGATGACAAGATAACCCTGCTCCTCCAACATCTCCCGCAGATCCCGTCGGATCAGCGATTCATCATCCGCGATAATGATGCGTGTACGTTTTGATTGCGTCATTGCAGTTGACCTCCAGGGGCTTGTTTGGGGAAAAGCAGTCTGGCTCGGACGCCCCCTTGGGGAAGGGATGTGAATTCGATGGTTCCTTTTAGATCATCCTGCACCAAGGTGCGGATAATGTCAAGCCCTATGCTCGCGTTTTTCTCGGGTGAAAAATCTTCGGGCAGGCCGCGGCCTGTGTCTTCCATGATCAACTCGATCTGCTCACCGCGGTCATAAAGCTGGATACGTATCTCGCCCGACGCGTGTTCCCCAAACCCATGCTTGACCGCATTAAGCAGGAGTTCGTTGAACACCAACGCACAGGCCGTGACCTTGTTGGTGGGGAGCTGGATGTCATCGATATGGAGGAAGCGGATGCGGATATGCCGGTGAGGGGCGACGATGCTCATCTGCGTTTGCGCGGCGATCTGAGTGAGGACGTCGCTCAAGTTGAGGATTTCGCCTTCGCCTTGGGCGAGGGAATCATGAATGACCGCCATGCTGGTGAGGCGGTTCATGACCTCGCCAAGGAGGTCTCGCGCTTCCTCCGTCTGCGCGCGGCGCCGCTGCATGCGGATAATGGAGATCAACAATTGCAGATTATTCTTCAAGCGATGATGCACTTCCCGGATCATCGCGGTTTTGACTTTGATCTCCGCTTCGGTCTCGCGCACTTCAGTCACGTCGTTCACCAACAGGAGGGCGCCATAGCGATCCCGAACCCGCCCGCGCCATCGTCGCCGTTCCCAAAACGAGAGCTGGTCGGGCGAGCCAAAGAGGGGGATAACGCTGCGCTGGAGGATGCGATTCCGCACCAACGCTTCCTCAAACAGACAACAACGCGTCTCCCACGCCCGATGCACCAGCTCCTGATCCCCCGAAGCCACCTCCTCCAGGGTACGCATCCGCAGGTCATCCAGATACCCCAGTCGGCGATAGATGTTGGCCGCGATGCCGCTGAGATAGCGGTACCGCCCCAGCCCGTCGATGAAGACAATGCCGCTGCGGTCGGTGAAGGGTGGCAGGTCGGCACACCGGGTCAGTTCACCCCGGGCCAGGGCTTTGAAAAAGTGTTCCAACGCGAGCTGGAAGGAGCGGGAGCGTCGTTTATGGCGTTCCAGCTCCACCGCGTTGGTATAGACCCCGACAGCCGCGATGACCTGGCCCGCTTCGCCCAGCACCGGCCAGATCTGCTGCTGCACCTGGCCCTGGGCTTCGGGAATATCCCGGATGCGATGCATATAGGCCCCGCGGGCGATGGCCTGCCATATCCAGGGCCGATCCTCCGCGGCCAGACAGCGCCCCGCCTGGCGGCTGGGAAACAACGTGGCCATGGCATGGGACCGGGCATGAATCGCCACGCAAAATTCCTCTTCCCCCGGCTGAAACAGGAAGACATCGGAGCGCGAGATATCGGCAGCAATGGGCAAAGCCTCTCGCACCCGCCCCACCAACGCCCGCTCCCCTTCCGACAGCGGGGCCATCAGCTTGCTCCAGATCGCTTCATCGAAATCCAGGTAAGAGAGATCCACGGGCTGTTATCCGGCCGCAATCGGCATATGGTGTCCAAAAACCCATCATCATCGATGGGTGCATGGGCTGTCCACGGGTAGATAGATCAACAAGGGCCGATGGTTACCCATCGGCCCGGCCTGGTCGGGGCGGGGCGATTTGAACGCCCGACCTCTTGAACCCCATTCAAGCGCGCTACCGAGCTGCGCTACGCCCCGACAGCAAAGGTAAGTATAGCCAAATAGGACGCGAATGTCAAGTCTCTGTGCTATAATCGCCCTTATGGTCTCCCTTGCCATTGTGCACGACTGGCTGAACCAGGTGGGCGGCGCCGAGGACGTGCTGGCCGAGATGCACGCGATCTTCCCGCAAGCGCCCATCTACACCTCGATCTACGCAGCAGAGAAGATGCCCGCCGCCATGCGCGCGTGGGATATTCGTCCAAGCTGGATGAATCGGCTGCCCGGCATCCATCAACACCATCAGCCCTACCTGCCCCTCTATCCCCTGGCCTTTGGGCGTTTGGATTTGACGGCTTACGATGTGGTGCTCAGCAACAAGTCGGGGTTTTGTCATGGTGTGCGGGTGCGAGAGGACGCGTATCACATCGATTATTGCCTGACGCCCACCCGCTATGTGTGGATGCCCGACGCCTACATGGCTCGCGAGGGGTTTGGCAAAACGGTGGCGTTGGCCATCCGCCCCCTGCTGGCCTGGCTGAAGCGGTGGGATTACGCGGCCGCGCAACGGGTGACCCACTTCGTGGCCATCTCACGGGAGGTGCAACAACGCATTCGCCGCTACTACCATCGCGAGAGCGTGATCATCTATCCGCCCGTGGACATCCACCGCTTTCGGCCCAATGGTCGGCCCCCCGAGCCCTTCTTCCTGGTCCTCAGCCGCCTCATCCCTTACAAACGTATCGATCTGGCCGTGCGCGCGTGTAATCTGGTGGGATGCAGGCTGATTGTGGCCGGGGATGGCCGCGATCGGGCAGCGCTGGAGGCCATTGCCGGGCCTACCATCGAGTTCCGGGGCCGCGTCTCCGATGAAGAGGCCGCGGATCTCATGGCCCGCTGCCAGGCGTTCATCTTCCCCGGCCTGGAGGATTTCGGCATCACGCCATTGCAGGCCCAGGCCGCGGGCCGCCCTGTTATCGCCTACGGAGCGGGGGGGGCGCTGGATACGGTCATCCCCGGCGTCACGGGCGAATTCTTCCATGAACAAACGCCCGAGGCCCTGGCTGAACTCCTGACGGCTTTCGATCCCACCCGCTACGACCCGGCCGCGTGCCGGGCCAACGCGGAACGCTTCCGGGCCGAACGCTTTCGCCAGGAGCTGGGGGAGTATATCGCCCGCGTCGCGTCGGGCCAGGAGCCTCCCTCGGCTTATCTGTTCTGAAAATAGCATGATCGCTGGTCGCTGAAGGTTCGCAAAGCCCTGGTTGGGCGAGTCTGCCATGGTGCGTATTCCGTACTGCGTATTCCGTCCAGTCGACACGCAATACGAAATACGCAATACGAGATCAGCTTCCCGCACCACCCCCGTGTTTTTTCAAGAATCCGCTCATGCAAACCTTCTCCCTCCTTCTCATCGGCTTTGGTTCTGTCCATCAGGCGTTCGCCCATCTGCTGCTCGAAAAACGCGAGGTCCTGGCCCAACGCTATGGCCTCGCCTTTCGCGTCGTTGGCGTGGTGGATAGCCGCGGCGCGGTCGTCCAGGATGGCGGCCTGGATCTGGCCGCGCTGCTCGCGTACAAAGCCGCGGGGCACAGCGTGGGCACTTTTCCCAGCGGCAAGCCTTTGCCCGACGCGCTCACCCTGGCCCGAACCGCGACCTATGACCTGCTGCTGGAAGCCTCGCCGGTGAACCTGGTCGACGGCGAGCCCGCGCTGGGGTGCGTGCGGGCCGCGCTGGCCCAGGGCCGGGGCGCGGTCCTGGCCAACAAAGCGCCCCTGGTGCTCGATTTTCGTGGGCTGCACGCCCTGGCCGCGGCCCATAACGCCGGCCTGGCCTTCAGTGCCACCGTCTGCGGCGGCTTGCCCGTCATCAATGTGGGCCGCCGCGACCTGGTGGCCGCGGATATCCATCGCATCGAAGGCATCTTCAATTCCACCAGCAACTACATCCTCACCCGCATGGCCGCGGGCGAGAGCTACGACGACGCCCTGGCCGAGGCCCAGCGTCGCGGCCTGGCCGAGACGGACCCCAGCCTGGATGTGGATGGTTGGGACACCGCCAACAAGCTGGTGATCCTCGCCAACGCGATCTTGGGGCTGGAGGTGGGACTGGAGGATGTGCGGGTGCAGGGCATGCGCGGGTTGGGCCAGGATGAGGTTATGGCCGCCCGGAGGCAGGGGGAAATGTTCCGCCTCATCGCCACCGCGGCGCGCATTGCGGATGGCTGGCGGCTGGAAGTGCGCCCCCGACGGGTGCCTCTGACCAGCTTCCTGGGCGGGATCGATCTGTGGGAGATGGGCATCGTGTTCCATACCGACATCTTCGAGGACGTATATTTGAAAATCGACGAGCGAGGCCCCCTGGCCACGGCCGCGGCCATGCTGCGGGACGCGGTCCACCTCTCGCTTGCGTCCAAAGATGTAACAATGATAGGATTTCGCGGGTAGCGACAAGTTTCCACACATCCGCTTTGCCATCACTTTTTCATCATGCAATCAGCTCGACAGCTGGCACGCCCGCGCCGATACGAATGAAAATGCCTCACTGCTTAGTTGGTGCGGGAAGCCAGAGCCCTGATGCGTGATGCGTAAGTCCTCATGTGTCACGCATCACGTTTCATGCTCGTTGGCGCTTGGCGCAGCGCGGGCTTCGAATTGATTTTGCAATTGAAACAACGCTATTTTCAGACCCCATCATGAAACAAACGTCCTCCATCACCCCGCCGGTCAAGCCCACGCCCGTGGACCGCATCGGGTATCGGTTCCAGAAATTCTCCCACATCGAAGGCATCAGCGGGATCCTGCTGGTCTTTGCCACCGCGGTCGCGTTGATCTGGGCCAATTCCCCCCTGTCCGCGTCCTATTTCGCGCTGCTGGAAATCCCCATCAGCTTCAACATGGGCCCCATCAGCATCGAAGAACCCCTGGGGTTGTGGATCAATGATGCGTTGATGGCCATCTTTTTCTTCGTCGTGGGGTTGGAGTTGAAACGGGAAGTGGCCATTGGTGAACTCTCCTCCTTCCGCAAAGCCATCCTGCCCGGCCTGGCTGCGGTGGGGGGCATGATTGTGCCCCTGGGCATTTTCCTGGCCCTCAACTGGGGTGATCCTATGACCATGGAGGGCTGGGCCATCCCCATGGCCACGGACATCGCTTTCGCGCTGGGCGTGTTGGCCCTGGTGGGGAAGCGCGCGCCCCTCTCCCTGGCCGTGTTTCTAACCGCCCTGGCCATTGTGGACGATATCGGGGCGATCCTGGTCATTGCCATTGCCTATACCGAAGCCATCGATTTTCGCATGTTAGCCCTGGGCCTGGGGATCGTCCTCCTCCTGCTACTGTACGCCCGGCTGGGCGGGCGGAGCCTGCTCGTCTATTTCCTTTTGGGCGGCATCACCTGGTTCGCCATCTTCGAATCGGGCATCCACGCCACCATCGCCGGGGTGCTGGTGGCCCTGACCATCCCCGTGCGCACGCGGGTGAACACGCGGGATTTCAGCGATTGGATGCACAAGTTGTTGCACTGGTTCGATAGCGAGAATGTGGGGGATGGGGAATGTGTGCTCACCTCGGTACAGCGCACCGCGCTCTTCGAGATGGAACGGGCCATCGAGCACGCGGACTCCCCTCTCCATCGATTGGAGCACCTCCTGCACCCCTGGGTGGCTTTCGTGATCATGCCCATCTTCGCCCTGGCCAACGCGGGCATCATCATCCATCTGGACTTGATCCAGGCGTTGCTCTCTCCCCTGGCATTGGGCATCATCCTGGGCCTGCTGGTGGGCAAGCCCGTGGGCATCCTGGGCGCGACCTGGCTGGGCACAACGCTGGGGTTGGGCTCCCTGCCCCGGGGCGTGACCAAACGGCATATCCTGGGGGCGGGCGTGCTGGCAGGCATGGGGTTCACCATGTCCATTTTCATCGCTATCCTGGCCTTCAGCACCGATGGGCACGCGGGCCTGTTGGGCCTCAAGCTGGCCAGCCCCGCTCTGCTCGCAGGGGGAGGCGAGGAGAATGCGCTGATCTCCCTGGCCAAGCTGGCCATCCTGGTAGCCTCGACCCTGGCGGGAATCTTGGGTTATCTCCTGCTGCGCACGGGCCCCGAAACCGTTGTGGAAACTTCCAAAGTCACACCACCGCCCCATGAGTAGGATGAAACCACCTCTGCTTGTGTTTCTGCTTTGGGTGGTCTGGTTCGGACTCACAGCCACCCTCTGGCAAGCCGATGCCCGGGGCCAAACGGTCTGGACGAACACCGATGCCGAACTGATCGTCAACGGCGACATGGAAACTGACGCGGGCTGGGTTTTCCCCGTTACCCCGGTCCAGGGGGGCTATAGCTACGACCGGTATGTGAGCCCGGTGCGCAGCGCCCGGTTGGGCATTGTGTCGGGCACGAACCAGTACGCCTATTCCTCCATGCATCAAACCATCCATGTGCCCCCCTTGCCCGCGGGGGGGTCACTGACGCTCACCTGGGCCGCTTATCTTCTCAGTCAACCCCAGGATGGCAGCGACTTGCAATACGTTCAAATCCGGGACGAAGCGGGAAGGCTTCATACCATCTGGTCGGGCCAACGAAATGATGCCCCCCACTGGCTCATATGCAGTTACGATGTAAGCGCCTATGCGGACCAAAGCATTGTCCTTTATTTCGGGGTGAAAAATGACGGTTCGGGCGGCATCACGGCCATGTATGTGGATGATGTGAGCCTGATGCTCAGCGCGTCCCCGTCATCCGCGGGAAATCGCTGCCAGCCGATGGCGAGCACCCCCACACCTGAGCCTGTCACCCCCACCCCCACGCCTACAGCCACGCCCATGCCCACTCATACTCCTACCCCAACCCCCACCCCCTCCGGCCCGCCCTGCCAGCAGCTCATCCAAAACCCGGACTTCAACCAGGACTACACCGGCTGGACGCAAAACCTGTATCTGACCGCCCGCTACCGGGACGAGACGGGCCAGGAACATGAAGGGGCCTGGTTCGGAGGCGCGGAGTTTGTGGATCATTATCTGTATCAGGATGTGACCATCCCCGCGGGCAGCCCCGCGGCCCGGTTAAGCTTCTTGTGGGCCTTCGACCCAGATGAAAACATCGGTCCGGGCGAAAGCCTCACCATCACCCTGCGTGCCACCGACGACACCCCCCTGGCTCATCTGCTGACCATCGACCAAAGCAGCACACCCCGGCGCTGGCTTGCCACAAGCATGGATCTCACCCCCTACATCGGCCAAACCATCCGCTTTCATGCCCAGGCAACAACCCACGCCTCGACTACAGCCTGGTATCTGGACCAGATCCTCCTTTACAACTGCGAGCTAACCCACACAATCCATTTGCCCTGGGTGGTGGAGGAATGAGGAGAAGCTGGCGGTGCCCATGCCCGCGAGGTTGACGAAAGAAGCCTTTCTCGCTATAATTATGAGTGCAGTGCGGGTGTAGTTCAGTGGTAGAACGACAGCTTCCCAAGCTGTATGTCGTCGGTTCGAGTCCGATCACCCGCTCCACGGCAAGGTGTCCGGCCCGTCGCATGACGGGCCAGACGCCTTTCTCTTGTCACGGAGAGGTCGCATAGTCTGGCCGAGTGCGCGCGTCTCGAAAACGCGTAGGGTTTACCGCCCTCGAGGGTTCGAATCCCTCCCTCTCCGCCTTCCAATCGCATACCCTTGGAGAGGTCGCATAGTCCGGTCTAGTGCGCGCGCCTGGAGAGCGCGTATCCCCTCTGGGGATCGTGGGTTCGAATCCCACCCTCTCCGCCTTGCAAAACGCTCCCATGATGCCCATGGGGGCGTTTTTGTTTAGGAAAAACGCCCGAAACCATTGATTTCTCATGGCGACCATGCTACAATGAAGCTCCAACCCCCTTCTCGCCAAAACCCGCCATCCCATAAAGGCAACGACGCCCCTGGCCCGCACCGCGCGACCAGGGGCGCTTTGTTTTCCTAAAACGACTTCAACGGCAGTTTTCAAGGCAACAAGTCGAGAACGCAGCGCGTGATGCCAAGCCCCTCACGTTTCACGCATCACGCTTCACGTGGGGCATTATTTCGGCCAATTTTAGCCCTGAATTATTTTCAGCATCCTGCTCAATACCTGCTTTCATCCATCCACACACTGGAGCCCCGCCATGACCCATCCCCTCCACCATCCTTCCCACCATCGCGATGCCTGCGGCATTGGCCTCATCGCCGACATCCCCGGCCGACGCAGCCACGAGATCGTGCGCATGGCCATCGATGCGCTCGCGGGCATGGAACACCGCGGGGGCGTGGCCGCGGACGCGGGCACCGGCGATGGCGCCGGCCTCCTCACCCAGATCCCCATCCGCTTCTTTGGCAAACTGCTCGACCTGCCCCAGACCAAATACGGCGACCTGGCCGTGGGCGTGTTCTTCACCCCGCGCGGGCTTAGCCCCGACACCTGGCAGCCCCTGGTGGCTGCCGAACTGGAGGTGTTGGGCGCGCCCATCCTGACCTGGCGCCAAGTCCCGGTCAACGTCTATGCCCTGGGCGAATTCGCATCCCGCACCCGCCCCGACATCTGGCAAGTCTTCATCCTCCGACCCGAGAACATCGACCGCAACGAGCCCTTCGAGCGCATCCTCTACCTGGCCCGCCGCGCCATCGAACGGGCCCTTGCCGCTGCCGGACAGGATATCTACATCGCCTCCCTCTCCAGCCGCACCATCGTGTATAAGGGCCTCATGCTGGGTTCCCAACTGGCCAACTTCTACCCCGATCTGGCCGATCCCGACTACCGCAGCGCCATGGTCCTCTTCCACCAGCGGTACGCCACCAACACCGCGCCCGATTGGCGCCGGGCCCAGCCCTTCCGCCTGCTGGCCCATAACGGCGAGATCAACACCCTGCAGGGGAACATCAACTGGATGCGGGCGCGCATGAAGCAACTGGCCGGGGAGGATGACTTTGCCCGGGCCATCGCGCCCGTGCTGGAGGAAGCAGGTTCCGACAGCGCCATGCTGGACAACGCGGTGGAAGCCCTGGTGCGCCGCGGGCGGGAACTGCGCCATGCCATCATGATGCTCACGCCCGAGGCATGGGAGCATGTGAAGGATATGCCCCCGGAACTGCGCGCGTTCTATCGATATCATGCCGCGCTCACCGAACCCTGGGATGGGCCCGCCGCGTTGGTCTTTGCCGATGGGCGGGTGGCCGGCGCCTCGTTGGACCGCAATGGCCTCCGCCCCCTGCGCTATGTCCACACCCTGGATGGGCTGCTCATTGCCAGCTCTGAAGCGGGTGCCATCCCCATCCCTGCCGGCCGCATCGTGCGTCGGGGCAAATTGGGGCCCGGCCAGATGCTTCTGGCCGACACCCATCGCGGGCGTCTGCTCCTCAACGACGAAGTCAAGGCCGAAGTCAGCAAGCGCCGCCCTTACCTCAAATGGTGCCATAACAATTTCTACCACATCGACCGGCTGGAACGCTCCATTCACCATCGCCAAAACTTCCTCTACCAGGATGTGGGAGGGGAACTGGCCGAACCGGTCTATGAAGAGGGCGTGCTCAGCGACCCCGCGGACGCCACAGGAGCCGATTTGCTGCCTTTAGAGCAGGCTTTCGGCTACACCGTGGAATCGGTGAACATGATGATCAAGCCCATGGCCATTGCGGGCAAAGAGCCCACGGGCGCCATGGGCGACGACACCCCACCCGCGGTCATGTCCCAGCTGCCCCGCCCCCTCTACCATTACTTTTACCAGCGCTTCGCGGAGGTCACCAACCCGCCCATCGACTCCTTGCGCGAACGCTCGGTCATGTCTTTGCAGATGCTCCTGGGGCGGCGGCGCAGCATCTTCACCGAAACCCCGGCCCATGCTCGGCTCATCATCCTGGAAAGCCCTGTATTGGACCGGGAGACCATGCGGCTGCTGAAACAGCTGGAGCGGGACCGTCGCACCCTTTTCGACGACGCCCACGATGGCCTGCCCTTCTCCTTGGTCCGCATCGACATGACCTTTCCCGTGGACGAAGGGGAAGCGGGCCTGGTCCAGGGGCTGGACCGCATCACCGCGGAGGCGGAGGAAGCTTTTCGCAACGGCCATAACCTGATCCTGCTCACCGACCGGGCCGTGGGCCCCGATCGCGCGCCCATTCCCGCGCTGCTGGCCGTAGGCGCGGTGCATCATCACTTGATCCGACAGGGCTTGCGGATGGAGGGGAGCATCCTGGTGGAGGCTGGGGATGTGATCAGTGTGCATCGCCTGGCCGCGCTCATCGGTTATGGCGCCAACGGCGTCCACCCCTGGCTGGCCCTGGACACGGCCGCACATCTGGCCGAGGAAGGCCGCCTGAAGGGTGTAGCCCATCCAGCCACCGCGGAAGCCAATTACCTGCAAGCCCTGGAGATGGGCCTGCTCAAGATCATGGCCAAAATGGGCATCAGCACGGTGGAAAGTTACTGTGGCGCCCAGATCTTCGAGATCATCGGCCTCAGCCACCAGGTGGTGGACCGCTGTTTCGCGGGCACACCCAACCGGCTGGGTGGCGTCGGCTTCAACAAGCTGGCTGACGACGTCCTCTACCGCCATCATCTGGCCTATCACACGCCCGTAGAAAAGCTGGAGCACTGGGGCCAGTTCAAATATCGTCGCCAGGGCGAGGTGCACGCGCTCACCCCCGAGGTCATCAATGCCCTGCACGAAGCCATCCGCACGCCAGGTGCGCTCAACGGCAACTTCGACCTGGCCTATCAACGTTATCGCCATTACAGCCAACTGCTGCAAGAAAAGCCTCCCACCGACCTGCGCGACCTGTTGGAAGTCCGCCCCGACCGGGAACCTATCCCCCTGGACGAGGTCGAGCCGGTGGAGGCCATCTTGCGGCGATTCAGCACCGCGGCCATGAGCTTTGGCGCGCTCAGCCCCGAGGCCCACGAGGTGCTGGCCATGGCCATGAACCGCATTGGTGGGCGGTCCAACAGTGGCGAAGGGGGCGAGGACCCTGCCCGCTATGGCACCGAACGTAACAGCGCGGTGAAGCAGGTGGCTTCGGGCCGGTTCGGCGTCACCCCGGCCTACCTGGTCAGCGCGCAGGAACTGCAGATCAAGATGGCCCAGGGCTCGAAGCCGGGCGAGGGGGGCCACCTGCCTGGCCACAAGGTGACGGAGCAGATCGCGGCCATTCGCCTGACCACCCCGGGCGTGCCTCTCATCTCGCCCCCGCCCCACCACGACATCTATTCCATCGAAGATTTAGCCCAACTTATCGACGATCTGCGCCAGATCAAACCCGAGGCTGAGATCTCGGTGAAGCTGGTGGCGCAAACCGGCGTGGGGGCCATCGCCTCGGGTGTGGCCAAGGGGCGAGCCAACATCATCCTTATCTCCGGCCACAACGGCGGTACGGGCGCATCCCCTCTCACCTCCATCCGCCATGCCGGCGCGCCCTGGGAGATGGGCCTGGCCGAGACACAACAGGCCCTGCTGGCCGGGGGCCTGCGAGATCGGGTCATCCTGCGGGCCGATGGGGGGCTGCGCACGGGCCTGGATGTGATCAAGGCCGCCCTGTTGGGCGCGGATGAGTTTTCCTTCGGCACCCTGGCCATGCTGGCCGAAGGGTGCATCATGGCCCGGGTATGCCACCGCAACACTTGTCCCGTGGGTGTGGCCACGCAAGACCCCAAACGCCGGGCCAAGTTCCAGGGCCGGGTGGAGCATGTGGTGGCCGCGTTCACCTTCATCGCCCAGGAGGTGCGGGAGTGGTTGGCCCGGATGGGGTACCGTAGCCTGGACGAGATCATCGGCCGCACCGACCTGCTGGTCCAAAAGCACACCGGCGATCCCGCGCTGGATGCCCTGGACCTGAGCCCCTTGCTGGTCCGTCCGCCGTCGGACGCGGCCCGGCACTTTGTGCGCTGGCCCGATTACGACGCGCCCAACGCGCTAGGCAATCGGGTGGCCGAGGCTGCCCTGGCCGCGCTGGCGTTGGACCAGCTCCCCCTGCGCCGGGAGTTCGAGATTCGCAACACGGATCGTGCGGTGGGCGCCCGGCTGAGCGGACGGCTGGTGCAGTTGGGCTATACCGACCTGCCCGAGGATGCGATCCACTTTACCTTCCGCGGGAGCGCGGGCCAGTCCTTCGGCGCGTTTCTCGCCTCCGGCGTGCGCTTCACCCTCATCGGCGAGGCCAACGACTATGTGGGCAAGGGCCTGGCCGGGGGCGTTATCGTGGTGCGGCCCGAGGAGGAAGCCACCTATCCCTGGCATGAAAATTATCTGGTGGGCAATACCTGCCTGTACGGCGCGACCGGCGGGACGCTCTTCGTAGCAGGCCGTGCGGGTGAACGCTTTGCGGTGCGCAACAGCCGCGGCCACGCGGTGGTGGAAGGTGTGGGCGATCACGGTTGTGAGTACATGACCGGTGGCGTCGTGGTGGTGTTGGGCCCCACGGGTTATAACTTCGGCGCGGGCATGACAGGCGGTCAAGCCTTTGTGCTGGATGATCCCGACTGGCCCCGGTTCCTCAAGCGCATGAACCACGAGCTTGTCTATGCCACCCGGGTGGCGGATGAAGACGCGGCCAGGCTCCTGCGCGCCATGGTCGAAGCCCACTTCGAGGCGACGGGCAGCCCCCTGGCCGCGGCACTTCTCGATGATTGGGAGGCTACTCTGCGCCGCTTCTGGCATATCCGGCCCAAATGGATGCGGGATCGCGCGCCCCAGTTTTCCCCATCATCCACATCCATGCGCTCACCGTGATGCGCGCCTTTGCGCGACTATCGCGACGAAAGGGGCGGATGGGGGCGGAGCACCACATTCCGTTCCTGGTTCCTCCGTTCCAGACGGATGCGGCGGCGCTCGGCTGCTTCCTCGTACCGCCGTTTTTCATCCTCGGTTTCGGGCAACAGCGGCGGCACAGGTAAACGATTGCCCTCGGCATCCAGGGCGACGAAGGTCAGATACGCTGAGGAGCAGTGACGTCGCTCGCCCGTCAACGGGTTTTCCGCCTCCACCCGCACCCCGACCTCCATGCTGGACCGAAACGCGCGATTGACCTGGGCTTTCAGAATCACCACCTCGCCCTGATAGATGGGCGCGCGGAAGTGGAGATCATCCATGCTCGCGGTGACGACGATCTGGCGGGCGTGTCGGGTGGCTGCGATCCCCGCGCAGATGTCGATCCACGCCATCACCTGGCCACCAAAGGCCGTGCCCAGGGGGTTCGTGTGGGTGGGCAGAACGAGCTGCGTCATCTCCACATAGGATTCACACGCGGGCTTGGGGGTTAGTTCGTGCTCGGACATGAGGGGATATGTTGTACCATGAAAAGTGGACTGTATCGCGCTTGGCCGCGCGCATCGCTTGCCGACGTCAGGCAGTGTACCACAATCCACACGAATACCATACCAGGTTTTCCAAAAAACCAAAAGCAAGATAAAATTACCTTGCTGTTTCCATGCGACGACGCTTCGATTAAGGTGCTGCTATGCTCCGCCGAGAGGAGGACGCCAACTACATCATCTTCACCTATCTCAGCGACATCATCCTCACGTTGGTGGCGCTGTTCATGGCGTATCAAGCGCGTCTGGCCCTTCCCTTTGGCGTCCAACTAACTCCGGAACTCATCCACATCGATGCCGGGTTGTACGTCACCGTCGTGGTCATCTGGACCATGGTCTTCTTTCTGTTACATGTCTATGACGCCCGGCATACGCTCCGTTGGCCGGATGAATTGAGGACGTTGGCGCTGGCCATCAGCCTGGCCGCGTTCGTGTTCGCGGGGGTGCTCTACATTTCCTACCGTGATACCCCCAGGCTGATGTTCATCTATTTCATCCTGGCCGACTTCCTCTTCCTCATCGGATATCGGTGGACCATGCGCCTGAGCCTGCGCTGGGCCGGCGCCCGGCAGCTCAGCCCCAGGCGGATTTTGATCGTCGGTGCGGGGAGCGTGGGCCGCGCGGTGGCGCAAAAGATCCACGAACAAGCGTGGACCGGGCTTCAGCTCACCGGGTTTGTGGATGATGACCCCGAAAAACAACAGCGCACCATCGAGGGGGCCCCGGTCCTGGGCGGCCTGAACGACACCCTGTCCATCGTTGATGACCATAAAATCGACCATGTCGTGTTCGCCTTGCCCCTGCGCGCCCACGAAGCGTTACGCGACATCGTCCTACGCCTTTACGAACGCCCTGTACGCGTCTTTCTGGTGCCCGATGTCCTGGACCTGGCCTTCTTCCGCGTGACCATGGAGGATTGGGATGGCATCCCGGTCATGGGGCTGAAGGAGCCGGTCATCGATGGGGTGGACCGCGTGATCAAACGTATCTTCGACCTGGCCGTGGCCACCATCAGCCTGTTGCTCCTCTGGCCCGTGATGCTGGTCATCGCCATCGCCATCAAGCTCGATTCGCCCGGCCCCATCATCCTCGCTCAGGAACGGGTGGGCGAAAACGGCCAGATCTTCAAGGTGTACAAATTCCGCTCCATGGTGCAGGATGCAGACAAAATGCTGGACAAAGTCGTCGTCCGCACGCCCGATGGCAAGATCATCCACAAGCGCAAGGATGATCCCCGGGTGACGCGGGTGGGGCGGTTTATCCGCCGCACCAGTCTGGATGAATTGCCTCAGCTATTCAACGTGCTGAAGGGGGAGATGAGCATGGTGGGGCCACGGCCCGAACTCCCCTTCATCGTCCAGAACTATGAGACGTGGCAACACAAGCGCTTTGCCGTGCCACCGGGCATTACCGGTTGGTGGCAGATCAGCGGGCGCAGCGACAAGCCCATGCACCTTCATACCGAAGATGACCTCTACTACATCAGCCATTATTCTCCTTTACTCGACTTGCAGATTCTCATCAAAACCATCGGCGTGGTGATCCGCGGGAAGGGCGCCTATTGAAACTGGGGATGGGCTCAGGAAAATGAATATCTCTTCATTTATCAGGAGCTTGGCGGTCGAGACCGGGGTTTTCCATCGTCTCAGGCTTGTAGCGGGGCCTCGAGGTCTGCTACCATTGGCCTTCGCACGTCATGTACACTTCTCCGATCAGCAACATCCCATACCCCATTTTAGGAGTAGATACTTTCGATGAAACCGCGTGATTGGATTCCCATCCTGATACTCACCCTTTCTCTCACCTTCTGGGCTGGTTCCAGCCTGGCAGCTCCTCCTCCGCCCGAAAAGCAACCCACCAATTCGTTACGCGCCCAGGTTGCCGAAGGCACCAAAGGCCGATGGGAACGCGTATGGCGTTCCGAGGGACGGTTGAACGACCTCCTGGGCATCGACGACACCACCGTCATCGGCGTCGGCTCCGATGGCATGATCGTCAGCTCCACCGATGGTGGAGTGTACTGGCATTATCAAGCCCCTGCCGACGGCTATGACCTCTTCGCCATCGCCGGGACTCTGAACAACCTGTGGGCTGTGGGTGAACAAGGCGTGGTGCTGCGCTCGCAAGATGGTGGCAGTACCTGGCAAGCCATCGATGCGGGAGCGAACGTCACATGGCGCGATGTGGCCGTCGTGGGCAGCGGCAAGGCGTGGCTCGTCGGCAGTGACGGCCGGATCCGCGCCACCGTCGATGGCGGCGCCAACTGGCAGGACCAAACCAGCGGCGTCACCACCGATCTCACCACCGTCGCCTTCTTTAGCGATGGGCTCCACGGCATTGCGGCGGGGAAGAACGGCGTCACCCTCTATACCGAGGATGGCGGCGCGACCTGGACACCTACCAGTGCGTCTTCCGCTGATATCAACGACATCTTCGTGGCCGAGGACCTGGCCTGGATGGTGGGCGTGGATGGCCGCGTCTATTTCAGTGAGGACTGGGGGGCCACATGGCGCCAACTGGCCCAACTCTGGTTCCCCATTACCCGCATTCGCATGCTTCCCGGCCAAACCCAGGTGGGCTGGCTGGTTGGGCTCGATGGCCGTATGGCCAAGACCACGGATGGTGGCGTCACCTGGAAGGCCAACAACGAAGATGAAGGCTATCACCTCTATGCCCTGGGCATCGGCGGCGAAAATGGCGTGTGGGTAGGTGGTTCCGTGCTGACGCAGGATTGGGGCAACTGGGACAAGACCGGGGATCGGCCAAGCTGGTTCGTGTGGGGAAGTGCCGATGGCGGTGTGACGTGGCGGGCGCTGATCACCGGGCTGTATCCCAAGCTCTTCAACATCACGGCTGCCAGTGAACAGGTCGCATATGCGGTCGGCCAGAGGCTGCAAGTGCTCAAAACCGAAGATGGCGGCTATTCCTGGAGGGAGATCCACCAGGAGCTTTTCGATGCGCCCGGCATGCCCGAACCCAACCCCAATGTGGACCTCATCCTCCATGCCATTTCCTGCGCGCCCGAAAACCCCAACGATTGCCATGCCGCCGGACGCAATGAGATCATGCTCCACACCACCGACGGCGGCGACACCTGGACCCGGGAGACCATCCCCGGCGTCGGCCGCTCCATCTACGATGTGGTCATGACCACGGCCCAATCGGGCATCGCGGTCAGCCGGAACTACAACTACTTCACCGAGGATGGCGTCACCTGGGAGGGGGCGTTCGATAACGGTGTGGGCCGCACCCATCTCGACCTGGACATGATTAACTCATGGCAGGGGGTCGTCTCTACCAAGAAAAACCTGTTCGACTATACCCTGGACGCGGGCAGGCATTGGAAGGGATATTTCTTCTACCAGTTCGGCGTATTTTACAACTCGGGCGCAGATGCCTATGACTACGATGGCGACGGCAACCTGGACTACGCATGGCTGGCCGGATGCATTGCAGAAGGCGATCTGGACGGGCCCTGCCGCGAGGGTGCCATTATCTTCAGCCCCGACGTCCTCAGCGGCCCCGACAGCTGGCGGGCCCTGTTGCTCGACCCCAACGTGCCCCGGCTGCAGAAAATCGAGATGGTCAATGAACAGACCGGCTGGGCCGTGGGCTTCGATGCCACCGTTCTCTTCACCGAGGACGGGGGCAACACCTGGCAGATCCAACCCGTGCCTTCCGACGCCAATCTCTACGGCATGGACGTGTACAACCGGGGTCTGGTGTATGCGGTCGGGCTGCGCGGCGACATCCTTCGCTATAGCGAACCAGACCGTCGCCTCAAGGCCAACCCGCAATGGCTTAATCGGGTGGATGGAGACCTGGGCGAGTGGAGCGCGTACAATGCCCGGGACCTCAACAGCGAGGATATGGACACCATCGAGGGCGACGCCCCGGACCCCGATGACCTGAACGCCCACGTGCGCGTCCGCTGGGATGATCGGGGCCTCTACCTGGGCATCGACGTCACCGACACGACCCTGGTGACCACGGGTGCGCTGGTCGATCAAATCGGTGTCGCCCTGGATGGATTGGGGGATGGCGTCGTCGGGGAAGACGACCACACCATCTTCTTCCTGGCCGATGGCTCCGCCCAAGGCCTGCCCGAAGGCGGCCAGTATGCCCTTACTTCCCGCGCCGAAGGCTATACCATCGAAGCTTTCATCCCCCAAACCACTCTGGGCGGGGATTTCGCGCACTTGCGCAAAATCGGCATCAACTTCGCCCTGTATGACGCCCGCCCGGGCGAGGCCGCCTACGCGTCCCAGATGGTCTGGGCTGGCGACGCCCTTTCAGGCGATCCTGAAACGTTCGGCTACATCACCCTCTTCCAGTTCGACCGGCTCCAGCCCACACAGACAGCGCTGGCCCAGGCCGAGATCGAGATCGACGGCGACCTGAGTGACTGGACCGACGAACATACCTATCCCCTCAGCGCGGCCACAGCCGACAGCATCCAGGGAGAACTCCCGAGCGGGGACGAGGACCTGAGCGGCACGTTCAGAATGCGTTGGTGGGAAAACTATCTTTTCCTGGGTGTACAGGTCCAGGATGATATTCTGGCCGCGGGCGATTCGGTGGCTGTGGCCTTCGATGTGGATGGCGACAGTCTGTTGAGCCCGAACGACGTCACTTATCAGTTCTGGCCCGATGGCCGCGTCCTCGCCAACGGATCGCCGTCGAACACCGTCCTGGCCGCGGGTTCCACAACTGACACGGGTTACACCATCGAGGTCGCGATCCCGGCTGCCGAACTTGGCGGTCCCTTCCAGGCGACAACCCCACGCCAGACCCTGCATTTCAACTACGGGCTTTTTGACGACGATCTCGATACCGGCGAGCTCCAGACCGCGATGAACTGGCAGGGTGCGTCGGTGGATGGCGTGCGCGCGGACTTCGGCTGGCTCGAAATCTCCCCCATTACCCTGCTGATCAAAGCCGAGTTCGATGATCCCCGATTCCAGGATACTTTCATCAACGAATGGTCACCCACATCCAACTACGACCGCATCGACGTCCTGCGCATCCGGCCTGGTGGCGTCGAATCCCCCCTGATTCGCCTGGACATCGATGCCATGCTCCCTGAGGGCATTCAGCTCAGCCTGGCTTATCTGGGGCTCTACACGGTCGATGATCGGGATTCTTCGATGGGCGCCCGCGTCTATCGCCTTCTCAGGCCCTGGGCCGCCTCGGAGGCCACCTGGCAGCAAGCTGCTCAGGGCCAGCCCTGGGAAGTGCCCGGCGCCAAGGGTACCACCGACCAGGCCGCCACCCCGACCGACGAGAAAAGCCTCGCCCCTATGGGCGCGGGCGGTTCCTGTGGCGATCGCAACGCGGCCTGGTTTGTGATCACCGAGGATGTGCAGCGCTTCGCCGCGGGCGAGGAACCTAACTACGGCTGGGTGCTACGCGGCCTGGCAGATGCCCAGATCAACTTCTCCCTGGGCTCAACTCGCCACGGCAATCCCGACTGCCGCCCCGAGGCATACTTCGAATACGTGTTCCCCTCGGGCACCCTGCCTCAACCCACCCCGGTCGTAAGACACCTCTATCTCCCCCTCATCGTTCCCTAACGCTTCAAGCCCCCGGTCGCCAGCCGGGGGTTTCTTTTACACCTTAAAGCCCGTTCTGAAAGTAGAGGTTTCACGCCGAGGCGCCGAGGGCGCAAAGAGAATTAGGCGGCGAGTGGCAGGTGGCCTGCGCAACGTAACTTGCCACCTGCCACCTGCAAACTTGCATACTTGCAAACCTGCTTAGCGTCCTTGCGGCTCTGTGTGAGATTTTCATCCATATCGGCGAGCTGTCGTTCGTGCCGCCTGTTCCAAAGATAGAGTTGGTGAACCCGGAAACCGGTAGACCGGGCGAAGGAGCGAATCGGCCCGGTCGCCTTGGTTTACTGGTCTACTAGTCTACTGGTCTACTGGCCTCCTGGTTTACTGGCCTACTGATTTACCAGGTTACGAGACTACGAGCCTACACACCTGGTCATTTTCATCGATATCGGCGCGCGGCCGCGCGTGGTGCCTCCAGCGAATTTCAACCTCCGATGCGGCGATCCTGACCTTTAGGAACGATAGGGTGCACAACAGCCTTTAACCCCATCCTTGCGTATGTGATAAAATCTAACATCCCAACCCTTGGTCTCGCATCAATCCCATCCCGTCATCGCAATACCAGAAACAGCCATCGCCGCGATGTCCAAAATCGATGAAACCCCCTTCCAGCATCCCTCGGAGAAAGAATTCGCCCGCCTTCTCGACTTCTACGGCATCCCTTGGGAGTATGAACCCCACACATTCCCCTTGGAATACAACGAAGACGGCACCCTTCGCGCCGCGTTCTCGCCCGATTTCTACCTGCCCGAGCAAGACCTCTACGTGGAGCTCACCACCCAATCCCCCCGGCTGAACCACCTCAAAAACAAGAAAATCCGGCGCCTGAAAGAGCTCTACCCCCACATCAACATCAAGCTCCTGAACCGTCGCGATCTCCGCAGCCTGGCCATTAAATATGACTTTCCAGATCCCACCGACACAAACACCCAAAAAGGGCATCCCCGAGACCATCCCTGAGGCCTACCGTGAGGGCCTCTCCCGCCTGCTCATCGATGAAGCGTCGCTGCAAGCACGCATTCGCGAGATGGGCCGGGCCATCGCCCGCGATTACGCGGACAAAAACCCCATCTTCGTCGGGGTCCTCAAAGGTGTGCTCTTTTTCATGGCGGACTTACTCCGCCATACGCCCATCCCCCTGGCTGTGGACTTCATGGCCATCTCCAGCTACAGCCCTGAATCCAGAGACCACGGCTATGTGCGTATCACCAAAGACCTGGACCTCTGCATCGAAGGGCGGCATGTCATCTTTGTGGAGGACATCATCGACACGGGATTGACCCTGGGCTATCTGTTGCGCCTGCTTCGCGAACGCAATCCGGCCAGCCTGGAAGTCGCGGCCCTATTCGATAAACCCGGTCGTCGCCTCATCGACATCCAACCCCGCTATCTCGGTTTCCACCTGCCCGATCTCTTCGTGGTGGGGTATGGCCTTGATTTTCGAGAGCAGTATCGCAACCTCCCCTTTGTTGCCGTGCTCAATCCCGACGTCATCAAAAACCAAAAACGCCAGCCCAAGCGCTGACGCCTTCACGCGATACGGCCCCAAGGAACCTCTGTCGCTCTTGCGAGGTTGGTGAGACTTCACGTCTCTTGCCCTTCGAAAGCCTTTTGGCTTTCGCTCCGGGCATTTTTCCCTCGCTTTCCCCTTTCCTCTACCTTCAGGTTTCTTCCCTGGCCTTCTTTCATGTTGACGTTCATGACGTCATCCATGAAAGTGGCCTTCGAAACCTGGGGCTTCGGAAGGGGTGAGCTCCTTCGATTCCTCGGGGCTCGTATCTACCTATAGTATAATCCGATGAAGGGGCGTTGTCAAGATAGATTTGACATAACCAAAGGAAATTTTGTGATTTCTCTCACATTTTCCTCTGCTCTTGGACACTTCGAGTGTCCTTGGGCGTCTCTGTGGACCAAGAGGGAGTCATGTTGCCCGGTTTCTTGGGGGCCGTATCATCGATCGTGGTTTTCGTTTATTCTGGCACGGAGCGTCGTTCATTCGTTCGTTGAGTTTCATCTAAATAGATATTTTGTCTCATCTTCGTCGTAGGGGCTGGGGATTTGTGGAAAAGTCCGCCTGCCAGGGGAAATCGGTAGGTTAAATGGGGGCTGCGGCCGCTGAACCCCCGGCATTTTGGGGGGATGGTGTCGTTTCCCTTGTGGGAAAGTGTTGCGGAAAACTGGGGGACGAAAATAGGAAAAAGATTGGGGGCGCCAGGAGGCAAAATGGGGCAACTCCACCATCGGAGGCGGGTTGCCGAAAGATTAGTGATACAGAACGCGTCCCCTACTAGATATCGTAGGGATGTGGGAGTCTGCGTGGTTTGGTTGACGTAATGCCTTTTCACAAATTATCCAAGGAATTCCCCAGGGTTGGTTGGGTAATCCGCAGGGATATTCGCAGCTTTTATCCAGATTTCCACATAGTTATCCACAGGTTGGGCACAGTCAGACTATGCGGTGGTGATATCCCGCTGCAGGAAATAGCCTAACGCAAAAAGGGCCAGAAGGAATCCCAGATAATTTTCGTTGAGAAACCGTGAGAAGTAGGCGAAGACCAATAACAGCACCGCACCATGCCAGAATTGATTGGCCAAAGTGTTCTGTTTCAGTTGATGGAAGAGGAGGATTAGAAGGGTTGGGACGGTCGCCAGGAGCTCAGGGATCCAAAAGGGCCAGTAAGCGAAGCGATCGGCCAGGGAGCCGGTAGCGAGTACGAAGTTGGCGAACCCCAGGCCCCAAATCTGGTAGTGGGTCTCGGCCGTGCCCGCAGCCCAACGCCACACGTCGTCGATGAAATCGTTGGGAGACCAGAGGAAATAGGGCAACGTGAAGGCCAGGAAGACTCCCCCCGCGGGCAAAGCGCGGCGGAAAAGGGTGACCAATGTCTCTTTGTTCAGGATGGCGTGGAGGGGCAAGGTGGGAGAATCCAGCAAGAGGAGCAGGAAGAAGGGAGCGAGAAACCAGGCAGTGGGTTTCGACGCGGCCGCGATGCCGAAGAAGACACTACCCCACACCCATTGCTTGCGCCAGAGAAACCAGGCGCTGAGCACCAGCCAGGCCAAAATAAACACATCGTTCTGCCCGAAGATCACATCCAGCCCCATGATGGGGTTGAGTCCAAGGACCATGGTCAATCCCAGTGCCGCCTGCGGGGTTCCGCGCGTCAACGCGTAGGCCAGGAAAAGGATGAGCGTGAACAGAAGCAAATAGGTGAAACGCTGGTCATACCAGCCTATCAGCCCTTGGGAGATCAGCCGTACCGGTGCGGAGAGAATGAATGTGGCTGGAAGATAGGGATAGTGATCGAGGGCTGTTCGGAACTCAGGGAAACCCCATTCCGCCATAGGGGTGTCGCGATAGTCTTCGATGTAGGGATTTTTGCCCGAAAGGAAGTAGTCGATGGCGATCTCTGTCTGGATAACGCCGCCATCGTGGCTGTAGGAGTGAGGCAGATTATCGTGACGAAGCAGGGCCATCTTCAAGGTGGGCAGGATGACCAGGGTTAAGATGATAACCCAGAGCAGCCCATATTTCCACCGGAAGGTCGCTGAGAGACCCCATCTTGCTTGGAACAGGTCCACGAAAATGTAGAGTATGAAGGTCAGTAGGCTGACAGCAGCCAGCAGGAGGAAGATGGGATCACCATACCACGGCCCGAACGCGTCCGCAGCTCCTGGTGGCAGCCAACCCCCCACCAAAGGATGGCGGACCACGTTTTGGAAATGCTCGAACAAGCTCGCTTCGGCGAATTTATTCAACATTAACCGGGCCAGAAGCAGGATGAAGAGAAGGAGGACGTCGAAGGATCTTTTCATGGGGTTGCCATAAAAGGAGAGTACGAATAAACACGGAAAGATATGGGGGCAAAAAGGCCGTAAGCCGGGAGACCAGTAGACCCGCAGACCGGGCGGTGAGCGATGCGGTCCGGTTTCCATGGTACACGAATCCCGCCGAAGAATACAAAAGACCGGGAAATTGTAGAAAAACGGCAAGAAAACCGAGCGTGTTGGAACTTTTTGAGAAAAATGGGCGTATGGGTAGGTGTGATAGTTAGGTATTTGACGGGGGATGGGGATTGACAAGAGGTCGGGGAAAGCGTACTATCTAACCATGAAAGATTTCCGCATCCGCGTCTATGGTCATGTGTGGGCTCAGGAATTGTTGCGCCGGGCTGTGCAGCAAGGCGCGACCCGGCACGCGTATCTCTTCGCGGGGCCCGAGCATATCGGTAAGATGACCCTGGCCCGGGCGTTTGCCCAAGCCCTGACCTGTGAACACCCCACGGGCCAGGAAGGCGTGGGGGCTTGTGGCCGTTGCCGTTCCTGTCGCCTGACCGCAGAGGGCATGCACCCCGATCACCGAATCTTTGCGCCCGAAGGGAGCCAGCTTCGCATCGATCAAATCCGTGAAGTGGTGCGCGAGGCTGCGTTATCCCCCGTCGAAGGGCGTTACAAGGTCTTTATCATCACCGAATTTGAACGGGCCAATGTGAACGCGGCCAACGCCCTGCTAAAGACCCTGGAGGAGCCCAGCGCCTCAACCCGTATCATCCTCATCAGCCATCAGCCTTCGGGTCTGCTGGATACCATCATCTCCCGTTGCCAGCTACTCCGGCTCCGGCCCTTACCCGAACGGGAGATCGTCTCGGCTTTGCAGGAACAGCACGGATTGAGTGAATTAGACGCCCTCCGCCTGGCCCGGCTCAGTAACGGGCGCATCGGCCGCGCCCTGGCCCTGGCCGAAACACCGGATTCCTGGCAATCATACAACCAACGCCTTCAGGAGATGCAAGCCATCCTGAGGTATTCTCCAGCACAGCGCATCGCCCATGCACAAATGCTGGAAAAACACCCCCAATTAGAGACCATCCTGCAGGAATGGCTGATGTGGTGGCGGGATGTGCTCTTGCTTCAGATGCAAGCGCCAGACCTGGTCTTGAATCGTGACCATCTTGCCGAGCTGACTCATCTGGCCCAAACCATTCCGGGGCCGCAGATCCGTCGCTTTATCGAGGCCACGATGACCACCGCGGGCTATCTGCGCAAAAATGTGAGCAGGCCACTCGCCATGGAAGCATTATTGCTAAAAGCACCCAAACATGGGTAGAATACCCCCATGCCGCAAGTCGTCAGCATCCAATTCCAACCGGTTACGAAACTCTATTACTTCGATCCCGGCCCATACACCGATCTTTTACCGGGTGAGTGGGTTTTGGTCGAAACCACGCGCGGGAAAGAACTGGCCCAGGTGGTGCTTCCTGCCAAAGAAGTGGACGAAGGTGAGCTGGAAGGGCCGTTGAAGCGTGTCCTGCGCCGGGCCAGCAAATATGATCTCGACCAGAAAGCCTATTGGGCCCAACAGGCAGAGGCCGCCAAGCCGGTCTGCCAGGAGAAAGCCAACAAGCATGGGCTGAAGATGCGGGTTGTTCGTTGCCATTACAGTTACAATGGCGAACGCCTGACCGTCGAATTCGTAGCCGAACAGCGGGTGGATTTTCGTGCACTGGTGCGCGATCTGGCCCGTCACTTCCGCACTCGCATCGAAATGCGCCAGATCGGCGTGCGGGATCAAGCCAAGCTGGTGGGGGATTGGGGGCGCTGCGGTCGGGAGCTGTGCTGTCGCTCCTTCTTGCGGGAGTTCCATTCGGTTTCCATCCGCATGGCCAAAAACCAAAACATCCCCCTCAGCTCCTCCGACATCTCGGGCGTGTGCGGTCGGCTCATGTGCAGCCTGGCCTATGAAAACGACATGTACGCCGCGGCCCGGAAGCATCTTCCCAAAGTAGGCCAGAAGGTACTCACCCCCGATGGCCCGGGTGTGGTGCGGTATCTCAATGTCTTGCTGGGCAAAGTCTCCGTCTATCTCGAAACAGGCGCGATGAAGGAATACGACGCGCCCGATCTCTCCCTGCCCGGACACCCCGAACGCGTTTTCCTCAGACCCGACCTCTAGAGCCTGTTCTGAAAATAGCTTTGGTAAGCCGGGAAACCGGTAGACCCGTAGGCCGGGTGGAGGGGCGAATCGGCCCGGTTTCCCTGGTTTCCTGGTTTACCGGTTTACGGGGCTACACTGCCCGCCATTTTCATCCGTATCGGCGCGCGCGGCCGCGCGCGGTGCCTGCGGCGAATTTCAACCTCCAATGCGGCGATCCTGACCTTCGAGAGCGGTTAAGTGCATAACAGCCTCTAAATCTCAGCGCGACCGGTCGATCAGCAGGCGCAGACGGTATTCCTCCGCCATCAGTTGTTCCAATTGGCGTTCAAGGCGTTCCCGTTTGCGTTTATTTTTGGGGGTGGGATGCGCCCGCATGCGCTCCAGCTCCCGCCGCACCCGGGCGATCTGGGCGATGACTTCATGTTTACGGGCGATGAGCGACGCTTTGTCGGCCATGGGGTTTTCGCCTCAACGAACAGATCGTCGCGTTTTGGTCACGGCATAGCACCGGCGTGTTTCGTTCATTCTAACACAGCATGGCCACTTCCACCCTCATCATCGGCGGCACCGCCGCCTACGGGCTGGACCTCTCGCCGTGGGGGCCTGTGGATGAGCCCTTCATTCTGCAAACGCCCTACGGCCCCTCGCCCCCCATCACCTTGCTGCAACCCGATCCCGACTATCCCCCGGTGGGGTTTTGTTCGCGGCATGGACGGGAGGCACTGAAACGGTCCGCGGCCTTCCTCAACCACCGGGCTATTATCTGGGGGGCGAAGATGTTAGGGGTGAGGACCATCTTCTCATGGAATGGCGTGGGGGCCATTCATGAACGCCTGGAGGTGGGCGACCTCATCGTCCCCGCGGACCTTATTGACTTTACGAGGACACGGATCACCACCTTCGGCCATCCTGATCTGCCCCCGGCCTCCGGGCCGCCCTTTCATCCCGACGCCCGCGGCGCCATCCTTCGCTCCCTTCCCGAGCCCCACTCCCCGATCCCAGATCCGGTGTACGTCTGCACCGAAGGCCCGCGGCTGGAGACCGTGGCCGAGATCGCGCTTTACCGTCGCGCAGGCGCCCACATTGTGGGCATGACCCTCTCGCCCGAGGTGTTTTTGGCACAGGAGGCCGGGATCAGGTATGCTTCTTTGTGTTATGTGACCAACTACGCCACCGGCCGGGACCTGGGCCGACCGCCGAGGCGTCAGTTCGGGCCCGAGGTCGCCCGCACGTGCCTGCCCATCCTCCTCCGCGCAGCACTGAACACTGAATACTGAACACTTTTCTACTGTTTACTTCCAACTTCCTATGCCCCACCTACTCATCCTCGCCATCCCCGTCCCCCCGCGCTCCCTGGAGATGCTGGGGGAACTGACTGAAGAAAGGGAAGTTGCAACGCCGTTTGGTCCGGTCGGGCCTCTGGCTCGCCGCCAACGCTCGGGACAGAATCCGGGCGTCTGGATCTTGCCTTACTTTGGTTCCCCCACCCGCACCGACCCCCGTGCGACCATCTGGGCGGCCAAGGACCTGGGCGTGCAACGCATCCTGGCCGTCGAGGGCATGGTGGGCCTGGCCCACGACCTCACCCGGGGAGATATGGTCATCCCCGTCGATTACATCGACTGGACGAAGCATCAACCCACCACCTTCTTCCAGCAGACGGGCGCGGGATACATCTCCCAAAAGCCCCCCTTTTGCCCCGACATCAGCGCGGCCATCCGCCAACATCTGCCCCGCGCCCGGCCCGTCATCTACCTGGGAGATGAAGGCCCGCGGCACGAGACCGCGGCCGAAGCCCGCATGTTCCAGCAATGGGGCGCGCAGGCGCGTGGCCTCAACCTGGTCCCCGAAACCTATCTGGCCAAGGAGCTGGAGCTTTGCTTCGCGGCCATTGGGCTAATCGCCGCTCATGGCGCGGACCGCGAGCCGGCGCGGGGTGAAGGCGAGGTGCGCCGAGCTACCCGGGAGGTGCTCGAGGCCCTGCCCGCCATCTTCGCCACCCTTCCCGACCCGCCCACTTGCGGCTGCAATCATCTTCAAGACAGCGCCCGACAGCGTGGCGTCCTCTCCAATGATTGGAGGACCTGGAAGTGAAAAAAGACCAAGAGAAAGACCTTGTTCGCCATTTGAAAAAATTATCGCCGGAAATCATCCGCCAACAAACGTTCCTGCAGTTCACCGATTTACAACTGTTCGACGCGGCCGCGGCTTTTTCTCGGGATACAAAGCGTCAGATTGCCATTTACGAAGCCATCCTTCGCTCCCCGGAACACAGTCCCGACCTCCTCAATTATGGGGAAATTTATTTCGAAGTCGGTGGTAGCGTGGTGCCATTTCGGGGATTTCAGGATAATCTGGCCACCTTTTACGCCTGGTTTGCCTATGGCGTCCAGCACGATTATCCGGAGGATATATTCGAGGCTGCTCAGAGCGTGATCCTGGAATATCTGGATCAGGACCATCAACAGGCTTTGGAAACCGGCCTTCGCATCCTGATCCGCTTTATCCGGGCGTTCTCTCCCCCCTTGGCATGGGCGGTCTGGATTTTAGATTTTTTGAATGAGCGTGATCAGACGGTGGAACTGGGCAACCACATCTTCGAAGAGTTGATGACGCGCTTTCAATCACACCCGCGGGCCGAAGAAGCCGCCGATCTCTTGGAAGAGTATCTGGGACAAGAAGTTCAGGCGCCGCAAAAATCGGTATCTTGGGATGCAAATCTGGTGGAAGAGTTGGTGAATGAACTCAGCAAACTCTCCCCAACCGTTTCCGATTCTGATGAGATATCATTCACCATTCAGCCATCCCTGCGCGCGCTGCTTGCTCCAGAGGAGGGGATGACGCCACCGCCCCGGCCCGAAGAGGCCGTGTTGGAGCTTATCTATCTGGCCTTGAATGCGGACCTGGCCGAGACGCCTGAGGCGGACATGGCACTGCAGGTATTGCAACAGTGGCATCAGGAAGGTTTGGCCCTGCTGCAGGAACTCGCGCCCTGGTTGGAAAAAGCCCAAGGCAATTGGCGCGCGTTGCTTACCGACAGGGTCTGCAAGGTGGGGTTTCTTACTCCGGACGAATTGAAAGCCTTGGTGTCGGACATCCAGGCCGATGTCTTTTTGCGCAGCGACGCCACGGAGGCCCTCATCGAGATAGCGCAGCGCATGCCCTCCCTGGAACCGGACATCAAGGATTTCGTTCGATACCTGCTGACCCGCGCCGAAAGCCGTGAGGTCCCCGAGGAAGAAACCTTTCTGGCTTTTGCGATCTCGGCATTGCTTGACGCCCAGTGGCGAGATCTTTTGCCCGAGATCGAGGCGGCCTTCAAAGATGATGTGGTCGATCCAGAAGTTGTTCAGCTAAAAGATGTGTCCGAGGCCTGGGGCGTCACACTGGATGTGCCTGAGAGGATGCCCGAGCGTGAAGATGGGGAATATATTTTGCTTCGATGCACCCAATGCGGCCGTTCTCGTCACCATTTCGTACGCAAAATCTTGCTGGATTTGGGAACCTTGGACCGCAAGATGAAAGGGCTTCCCATCAAATACGATCCGTATGTCATGGATCATGAAATCATCTGTCCCAAATGCGGTGCCAGGGATGCCTATGAGGTGAATGAATTGGTCGCTACAAGATTGCTGGCGATGGCATTCCCAGATACGGAGCCCCCCGAAAAGATCGAAAATGAGGGCGACCTGTTTGCCACGATCATGCTCAAGGCCGTCCGTATGATTGAAACCCCATTGAAAGTGTATCCCGTCCATTCGGCTACTCGTACCGGGTTGCGTATCCATCCTTTGGCCTTGCGCGATCGCTATCTGGCCAACATCGAGAAAAACCCGAAAGACCCGGCGAATTATGTCAGTCTGGCCAATGTGTATAAGAACGTGTTTCGCGATGAAGAAGCCCTGGTCATGGCTCGCAAGGCCCATGAACTCGCGCCGGATAACATGGGTATCGTGCTTTTACGGGCCATGGCAGAGCACGATGCCGGCGACCCCGAAATGGCCCAAAAGCTTTACACGCAGATTATCGAGCGGAGCGTTGGAAAGGGATGGGGATGGGGCGATGATTTTGAACTCGTGGCGACCGCGCGGGATGGGTTACAGGCATTGAAGCAAGGAAAACCCAGCCCTTGGATCGAAGGCTCCCGAGAGGTATTGTCAGCTTCCGCCCTTTCCACCAGATCGGAAGGCACGAAACGGCGCAAAAAGAAGCGCAAGAAGAAAAAGAAGAAACGATGACCGACCGAGACACGTTCGTCCGCCAACTCATTGAACTGGGCCAGGAGCTTGTAGCCCGTGGGCTCGTGTTGGGCAGTGGCGGGAACCTGAGCTATCGCGACGGGGATCGCATGTTCATCACCCGCTCGGGCGCGCTGCTCCACCAACTCTTGCCCGAGGACTTCCTGCCCGTGCCCCTGGACCAACCCTACCAGCGGCCCGAGACCACCCCCCGCCCCTCCACCGAGACGCCTATGCACCGGGCCGCGTACTTCGCCCGGCCCGACGCCCATGTCATCGTGCACTGCCACCCGGTGAACGCCATCGCCTGGGCCATGCAAGGCGCGCCCCTGCCCGCGGTCACACCCGACTTCACCCTCTACCTGGGGGCCGAAGTCCCCACGCTACCCTACTTCCTGCCCGGCTCCCAGGCCCTGGCCCAGGCCGTCGCCCAAGCGCTCGTCTCAAGTCCGGCCGTCTTGCTGGGCAACCACGGCGTCCTGGTCACGGGTGACACCGTCCCCCGAGCGCGGCTGCGCCTCTTCCACATCGACGAGACCGCGGAGATCTGCCTGAAAGCCCGGGCCGCGGGCGTTCTGCGCCCCCTCCAACCGGACGAAATCGCCGAGGTCCTGGCTATCTATGGCGGCGCCAAAGGCTGAACAGCCCTCATCCCAACCTCGCTCCTACCCTCCCCGCGTTTCCTCATCCACCCAACGCAGGTAATCATCCAACCCGTCGGTCACGGGCAGCATGATGATCTCGGGCGTGTCGTAGCTGTGACGGGCGGTGATCCACGCCTCCACCAGGGGATAGAGGCCCGTGCGGGTTTTGATCAACAGCAGGATTTCCTCGTCCTTGACCACCTTGCCCTCCCAGCGATAGGTGCTGCGGATGGGCGTTTGCTGCACGCACGCGGCCAGACGGGCTTCGACCAGCCCCATGGCGATGGCGTCGGCCTCCTCCTGAGAACCGGTGGTGGTGGTGAGAATGACGCAATACTCGGACATGATCGCCTCCTGGAATCGGGTTGAAAAGAATTATACCAAATCGACTTCCCCGCATCGCTTGCATGGCGTAACCGGGGCCGGTTGTTTTCAAAGCGAACGATTCAGGCTATAATCACCGCATGCCCGAATCCTCGCCTTTACCCCCACCCGAAGAAAAGCCCGTCTTCGTCCGTCACATGTTCGCGGACGCAGCCCGCCGTTATGACCGCATGAACCGCATCATGACCCTGGGCCAGGATCAGCGCTGGCGGCGGCTGGTGGTGGAAGCCTGCAACCTGCCGAGCGGAGGCAGACTGCTGGACGTGGCCACGGGCACGGGAGACATCGCCCTGGAGGCCCTGCGGCAACACCCTGACGTCTGGGTCGTTGGCGCGGATTTCACCCGCGAGATGATGCGCATCGGCCAGGCTAAGGACCCGGAGGGCCGCATCGCGTTCGTCGAGGCCGATGCCCTGCGCCTGCCCTTCCCTGACGATAGTTTCGACGCCGCCTGCTCCGGTTTCCTTATGCGCAATGTGACCGACGTGGCCGCGGCCTTTGCCGAACAGCGCCGGGTGGTGAAGCCTGGCGGCCGTGTGGTCTGTCTGGAGATCACCCGGCCCGCCATGCCCATCTGGCGGGACATCTTCCATTTTTACTTCTTCCACATCGTCCCCCGCCTCTCCGCCTTGCTCAGCAGCAACAGGGACGCCTACACCTACCTGCCCCACTCCACGCTGCAATTTCCCCGGCCGCCGGGCCTGGCCGAGATCATGCGGTCGGTGGGGTTGAAGCACGTCACCTGGCGCACGATGATGTTGGGCACCGTGGCCCTGCATGTGGGGGAGGTTTGAGGTGTGAAACGTGAAGACGTGAAACGCGAGGACCTTACGCATCACGTTTCATGGACCGCGCTTTCAGCGCCAACCTGGCTGGCGAGCGTTCTTATCTCAATTTGTTCAACGTAGATTTTATGACCTTCCAACGTCTCATCATCGCCATGAGTGGCGCGTCGGGCCAGATCCTCGGCATCCGCATCCTGCAGATGCTGCGGAAGATGCCCGAGATCGAAACCCATCTCGTCATCTCTCAGGCCGCGCGCATCACCATCGCCCAGGAAACCGACTTCACCCCCGCGCAGGTGGAAGCCCTGGCCGACGTGGTCTATCGCCCGGGCGATATCGCCGCGGCCATTGCGTCTGGCTCCTTCGCAGCCCTGGGCATGATCGTGGCCCCTTGCTCCATCAAAACCCTGAGCGCCATCACCCACAGCTATGCGAATGACCTCATCACCCGGGCCGCGGATGTGCAACTGAAGGAAGGCCGCCCTTTGCTCCTCGTCGTCCGGGAGACGCCCCTCCACCTGGGCCATTTGCGGCTCATGACCCAGGCCGCGGAGATCGGCGCCATCATCTTCCCGCCCGTGCCCGCGTTCTATGCCCGCCCCACGGACCTGGATGAGATGGTCACCCACACCGCGGGCCGCATCCTCGCCCGCATCGGCATCTCCAACACCGCGTATCCCGAATGGCGCGGGATGAGCCCCGAGAAAGGTGGTCCTGGCTCCCTTGACGTTTAACGCGAGACGTTATAAGATAACGTCCGCCATGATCAAGAGTTTTCGCAGCAAGGGGACCGCCCGAATCTTCAATCGTCAATTCTCACGAAAGCTTCCTTTGGAGATACAAAGGATTGCCTTGAGAAAGCTGCGGATGCTCCATCATGCTCGGTCACTACAGGATTTGCGTGTGCCGCCGTCGAACCGTTTAGAGAAGCTTTCTGGCGATCGAGCCGGTCAATACAGCATACGCATCAACGAACAATGGCGGATCTGCTTCGAGTGGCATGATGGCGACGCATATCACGTGGAAATCGTTGATTATCACTAAGGCTGAATCATGAAAGAAACGAAACTTCCTCCTGTACACCCCGGCGAAGTCTTGCTGGAAGAATTTTTGAAACCCATGGGAATCAGCCAGAACCAATTGGCACTGGCCATCCGCGTCCCCGCGCGCCGTATTAACGAAATCGTTCAAGGCAAGCGTCGGATTACGCCAGATACAGCCCTGCGTCTGGCCCGCTATTTCAATACGTCTCCCCACTTCTGGTTGGGGCTGCAAATGGATTATGACCTCGACGTGGCCATGGATGAAGTCGGGGACATCATTGAACGTGATGTCCAGGTCCTGGTTCGAGATGCTGCCTGACAGAAGCATTCTATGGACCCGTTTCGCCCTGTAAAGTTGCTGAAAATCTCAATCCTTTGCCCTCCGCCCGTTCATGCCCGCGCCCCAACCCGTCCTTGATTTCCTTGCCGCGCACAACACCCTGACCCTGGCCACCATCGGCCCGGACGGGATGCCCCATGCCGCGGCCCTTTTCTACGCGTTTACCCCGGATCTCCGGCTCATTTTTCTGAGCGATCCCAAAACGCGACATGCCCAACACATCGGCACGGGCCGCGCACATGTGGCCGCCACCATCCAGGCGGATGGCCAGAAGTGGCAGAGCATCACCGGGTTGCAGCTTCATGGCATCGCCAGTTTGGCCGAACAGGGCGCGCGGGAAGTGTATCTCGCCCGGTTTCCGTTCATCTACATCGCGCGCACCGGCCCCCTGGCCCGGGCCATGAGCAAGGTCGCATTCTACCAGATCGTTCCCACCTGGGTGCGGCTTATCGACAACCGCCTGGGTTTTGGACACAAGCAGGAATGGCGTTTCGACGATGGCCAATGGCATTGACGACATCCGCCGCGACCTGAACAAAGCCGCGGTCCTGGGCCATCCTTCCTATGTGTGGCGGGCGGGCCAGCAACGCCGGTTTGAGATGATCCGGCGTTGGGCCCAGGTGGAAGGCGCGCGGGTGCTGGTGGATGGCGCGGGCATCGGCATGTATAGCCGCCATCTAGAAGCCGCGGGCGCGTGGGTGGTCTCCATCGACATTGACCTCCCGAGCATGGTGGAAGCCCACAGACACACTGCCCACTGCCTGGTGGCCGCGGGCGAGCAGCTTCCCTTCCCCGCCAACGCGTTCGATACCATCCTCTCCCACGAGGTGCTGGAGCATGTGGCCGATGACGCCGCGGCCGTGGCCGAGATGGCCCGGGTGCTGAAGCCCGGCGGCCGGGCCGTGATCTTCGTGCCCAACCGCCTCTACTTCTTCGAAACCCACGGCCATTACTGGAAGGGCAAGTATCACTTCGGCAACACGCCCCTCATCAACTACCTGCCCGACCGCTGGCGCAATCGACTGGCCCCCCACGTGCGGGCCTATCGCGCGGGCGACCTGCGGCGCCTGATCGAGGGCCTCCCCCTGAAAATCATCTACTGGACCCAGATCTACCCCGGCTACGACAACATCATCGCCCGCCAGCCCGCGCTGGGCAAAACCGTGCGCGGGTTCACCCGCTTTTTGGAGAAAACCCCCCTGCGTATCTTCGGCATCTCTCATTTCCTCGTGCTGGAAAAACAAACCGCCCCCTAAGCCTCCTATGTCCATCCTCATCGCCAACGGTACCCTCGTCACCGATACCGAAAC
>DRQW01000007.1 GCA_011371305.1 Anaerolineae bacterium
CTCGATTCCTGGCACAAAAACACCCCCGACAGTGTGCAAGCTATCGGGGGTGCTTTGCGTTGGAAGGGGATGTGTGTCAGTTGAGGGAGGGTTCGGGCGCGGGCGGGCCTTCCACGGCCTTTTCCGCAGCCCCGGCCAGTTCCTGGTCCCCGCCCGCGGGGCGCAGAGCCGTCTGCAATACCTGCTCGATGTCCTCCACCAGGACAAATTCCAGCTCCTGGCGGATGTCCTCGGGCAGATCGTCCAGATCGGCCTCGTTGCGCTGGGGCAGGATGATGGTCTTCAGGCCCGCGCGGTGCGCGGCCAGGATCTTCTGCTTGACCCCGCCGATGGGCAGCACCTGGCCCCGCAGGGTCACCTCGCCCGTCATGCCCACATCGGCCCGCACGGGGCGGTTGGTCAGCAGGCTGACCAGCGCGGTGACCATGGTCACGCCCGCGCTGGGGCCATCCTTGGGGATCGCGCCCGCGGGGACGTGGATGTGGAAGTTGTGGGTTTCGAACACGTCGGGATCGATGCCCAGGGCCTCGGCATTGGCCTGGACCCAGCTGAACGCGATACGCACCGATTCCTCCATGACGTCGCCCAGTTGGCCGGTGATGATCAGGTTGCCCTTCCCCTTCATCTTGGTGGCCTCGACGAAGAGCACATCACCGCCCACAGGCGTCCAGGCCAGGCCCGTGGCCACGCCCGGCTTCTCGGTGCGCAGGGCTGCGTCGAAGAAGTACTTGGGTTTGCCCAGGAACTCGCGCACCACCTCGGGCGTGATCTCCATGCGAGCGACCTCGCCCGCCGCGATCTTCACCGCGACCTTGCGGCACACCGAGCCGATCTCTCGCTCCAGATTGCGCACGCCCGCCTCTCGGGTGTAATCGCGGATGATGGTGCGGATGGCCTCGTCGGTGAAGCTGATTTCATCCTTGCGCAGGCCGTTCACCCGGCGCTGGCGGGGGATGAGATAGCCACGGGCGATGTGGAGCTTCTCGTGCTCGGTGTAGCCCTCCAGTTCGATGATCTCCATCCGGTCCCGCAGGGGCGCGGGGATGGTGTCCAGCGTGTTGGCCGTGGTGATGAAGATGACATCGCTGAGGTCGAAGTCCACGTCCAGGTAATGGTCGCGGAACGCGTAGTTCTGCTGCGGGTCCAGCACCTCCAGCAGGGCGGAGCTGGGGTCGCCCCGCCAGTCCATGCCGATCTTGTCGATCTCATCCAGCATGAACACGGGGTTGCGCGTCCCTACCCGCTTGATGGCCTGGATGATACGGCCAGGCATGGCACCGATATAGGTGCGGCGATGCCCGCGGATCTCGGCCTCATCCCGCATGCCGCCCAGGCTCATGCGGGTGAACTTGCGGCCCAAAGCGCGGGCGATGCTCTTGCCCAGGCTGGTCTTGCCCACGCCGGGAGGACCCACAAAGCAGAGGATCGCGCCCATGGCCTCGTGGAGTTCGCCCTCGTGGCCTTCGGGCGCTTCGATGCCGCGCTCCTTGATCAGCTTGCGCACGGCCAGGTATTCCAGGATGCGCTCCTTGACCTTCTCCAGGTCGTAGTGGTCCTCATCCAGCACCTGGCGGGCGTGGTCGATGTCCAGATTGTCCTCGGTGACCACGTTCCAGGGCAGGTCCAGCAGCCAGTCCAGATAGGTCTTGATCACCGAGTATTCCGCGGCCTGGGGCGGCATCTTCTCCATGCGTTTAAGCTCGCGCAGGGCTTCTTTCTCCGCCTCTTCGGGCAGATTCGCCTCCGCGATGCGCTTGCGGTATTCTTCGATCTCCGCCTCGGTCTCATCCAGCTCGCCCAGTTCGCGGCGGATGGCCTCCAGTTGCTGGCGGAGATAGTAATCCCGTTGGGCCTTGCTCATCTCCTCGGAGGCTTCCTCCGCAATTTGCTTGCGCAGGTTGAGCACCTCCTTTTCCTTGTTCAGGAAGCGGATGAGCAGGCGCATTTTTTCATTGACGCTGTCCGCCTCCAGGATCTGTTGCGCTTCCTCCACCTCCAGTTGCATGTTGGAGGCGATGAGATAGACCAGTTGGCGGTTGTCTTTGATCTGGCGTAGAAACATGCCCACGCCCTCGGGGATGTTGGGCAGCAGTTCTGCGACCTCTTCTGCGATTTCCAACAAAGCTTCGCGCAGGGCCTCCGCCTCCACGCCCTCTTCGATGACTTCAGGCGCGAGTTCGACCCGGGCCTTGAGGTAGGGCTCGGTGGCGGTCCATTCGGTGATCTTCATCCGTTCCAGGCCCTGGACGATGACCTGCAACGAGCCGTCATCGGTGCGCACCACTTTGTGGATAAGCGCGATGACGCCCGTTTGGTGGATCTCCTCCGGGCCGGGTTGCTCGATGCTGGGGTCTTTCATGGCCACCAGGCCGATGATACGCGATCCGCGACTGGCCTCCTCGATGAGCTTGACGGAACGCGGAATCCCCACTGCCAGTGGCAATACGGCCATGGGCATGGGGACGATATTGCGCAAAGGCAGGATCGGCATCTCGTCTGCGACGAGTTGTGCCAGATGCTCCTCGCTGATTTCTGCGTGTTGGGTGTTGATGATATCTTGGAACATAGGTGATAAACACCTCCGTGACGAAAATGATCCGCGCCGGGGCATAAGTGCCCAACGCCAGGCCTCCAACGTCATGGCATAGGCGACAAGGATCAAGCGCGGACGTTGGATGGCTGGCAGCGCGTCTTCTGCGACTACTCCCATTAAACCCCGCCAATGTATGTTCTTCATCTGCAAAGCATTAGCGTTGTATTAGCGCGGTCAAGATTTGACCAGAACCCCGACCTGCGGCAAACTAAACCACGCGACATACGTAAATCCTCCCCCTTGTCCCATGAAAATAGCCTGCGGCCACGGTGGCGCGGAAGACGACTTCGTGAAGCGTCATGCGTGATGTGTAAGCCCTCACGTTTCACGCATCACGTTTCACGCCCGTGGGCGCCTCGCTTAACGTTGTCCTGACGACCTCAATCCTCATCCTGATCCGAATCCTATTTTCATAGCAGTCCGACAGCGGACGAGTCCGCAGCGGATACGAAGGAAAATAGTGGGCGGTAGCCCGGTATACCTGTAAACCAGGAAACCAG
>DRQW01000008.1 GCA_011371305.1 Anaerolineae bacterium
ATCCGCCAGATCGAAGCCCAGGCCCTGGGCCGCCTCCGCCACCCCAGCCGCAGCCGCAAACTCCGCGACTATTTGTCTTGAGTCAGCCCCTCCGCGCCGCCCAACAGACGACAAACACGAGCAAGATTGGCGGGCTACGTAGCCCCGTAAACCGGTAAACCAGGAAACCGGGGAAACCGGGCCGCGTTGTTCTCCCTCCCGGTCTACTGGTCTACCGGTTTCCCGGTTTACCAACGTTATTTCAACGCAGGAGTTTCCCATGTCTGCCACCTCTACATTCCTGAAATTCACCGCCGGCGTCGCGCTGGGCGCGGCCATCGGCGTGGGCATCTACCTCGTCGCCACCTCGGATAGCGAGGAGGGTGTGATCCACGGCATCAAGGAGAGCATCAACCACGCGTTGGAGGAGGGCCGCCGCGCGGCGGAGCAACGTCGCCTGGAACTGGAACGGGAGCTCGGGTTTAGCCTCGACGAACCCACCTTGGATGTCCCGTCTTCTGTCGCTTCCAGTATCGCAGGGACTTCCAGTCAAGATACTATGGCCCCTCAATAGCAAACCCAAGTCATCTACAAGCCCTGGCCAATGCGCTGGGGCTTGGTTTTTTCTCAATGATGACGAAATGACAGAAGAGAAGAACGTACTGTTCTCTGTTGAAGAAAATAATCCCTACTACCGATTGTTTTTCGGTTCCCCCACCATCCAGCGTCGAACATTCCACCTGGAAACTGAGACGCTTGTGGTATGGGGCGTGATGCTCCTTGTTAGTGCGGGGCTATATATTCATTTGGATGTCGTCCCCTTTTTGCCCATTCAGTTTTCGCCAAAAACCGCAGAGATCGTCAGGTTGATTGCATTCGTGGGGTTGGGTGTCAATTTGGTTCGCCTAGTGGGGGTCCTCCTGGTGTTTGCATATGATTCATTTGCTATCTACATCAAACGGTCTATCTCAGGATATGCCTGCATCGTGTGTGCAGAATGCGGAACTTGTACATCTATTTCCCGCTATGTGGAACGAAAAGATAGGATTCTGTTTGTGAATGGCTGCCGAAAATGTGGCAGTTTTCGTGTTTATTGTGCGAAATGTGGTAAATCAGCACATGTGAAGCACTATTTCCAGGGCGAAGGATGCCCGCATTGCGGATATCCTTTTTTCCTGATAAAGAAAAACTGACTCACTCGGGCATTTACGCCCACTTCACCAGGGACATCTCGAAGCGGTTGTTGAGGTCGGGGTGGATGGGGAGGATGCGGATGGCGTAGCCGAACTTGCCGTTGGCGTCGAAACACAACCGGCCCGAGTACGTCAGCCTGCCATCGGGCCCGGTACCCGCCTGCTTCATGGGGATGATGTGGATATCGGATAATTCGTCCTCCTCACCATCCCGCCGGCCCCACACGATCTCCACGGCCACATCCTCGGGCGAGATGGCGCCCAGGAACACGTGCGCGGTCAGGTCCAGGCAATCGCCCATGGTCAGCCGATCCACCCTGGGGGCATCCGCGGCGATGTGCACCTGCCCCCAACTGCGATAGATGCCCTCCTTCCACGCGGCCAGGGCCTTGGCCGCGGCGAAATCATCCGCCTGCATGTTCGCGCCCGCCTCCATCGCGGGCAGATAGAGCTGATTCATGTAATCCTTCACCTGGCGGCTCATGGAAAAGCGGGGCGCGCAGTAGCGCACCGACGCCTTCATCCGCTTCACCCACTCCCGGGGCACACCGTCGATGTCGCGGTTGAAGAAGGTGGGGATGATCTCCCGCTCCAGGGTGTTGTACAGCGATTGGGCATCGGCTTCGTCCTGGACCTGCTCATTCTTGTATTCTCGATCCTCGCCGATAACCCAACCGTTTTCGCCGTTATAGCCCTCCACCCACCAGCCATCCAGCACCGAGAAGTTAGGGATGGCGTTGAGCGCGGCCTTTTGCCCGCTGGTGCCACTGGCCTCGTTGGGACGACGAGGGTTGTTCAGCCATAAATCCACACTGGAGACGAGATGCCGGGCGATGTTCATGTCGTAATTCTCGATGAAAATGATCTTGCCCAGGAAGTCGGGATCGCTGGCCAGCTGATGAACGCGCTTGATCAGCGCCTTGCCCGGTTCGTCCGCGGGATGCGCCTTGCCCGAGAAGATGATCTGCACCGGACGCTCCGGGTCGTTGAGGATGCGCTTGATGCGCTCGATATCGTGGAAGATGAGGGTGGCTCGTTTGTAGGTGGCAAAGCGTCGGGCGAAGCCGATGGTGAGCGCGTCCGGGTTGAAGAGCTTGTATGCGGCCTCCACTTCGGCCGGGGAATCGCCATAGCGCCGCCGCTGCGCGGCCACCCGATCCCGCAGGAAATCCAGCGCCAGATGTCGCAGCTTCTGGTGGCGCTTCCATAGCACCTCGTCGGGGATGGCTTCGATCTTGTCCCAGGCCGCGATGATATCGGGTTCCTCCCGCCAATTCTCCGCGCCCAGATACTCATCATACAGCTCGGCTAGCTCGGGCGAGAGCCACGTGCCCGTGTGCACGCCGTTGGTCACATGGGTGATGGGCACCTCCTCCACCGGCAGGCCCGGCCACAGGCCCGCCCACATCTTGCGGGCCACATGTCCGTGCAGCTTGCTCACCCCATTGGCATACGCCGCGAAGCGCAGCGCCAACACCGTCATGCTGAACATCTCGCCCCAGGGCGTCTGCCACCGGGCCAGGTTCATGAACCCGATGCGGTCCAGGCCCATCTGCCCCCAATAGGTGCTGAAATACTTGTCGATGAGATCGAAGGCGAACGCGTCGTTGCCCGCGGGCACAGGCGTGTGGGTGGTGAACACGGAACTCGCCCGCACCACCTGTTGGGCCTGGAAGAAGGTGAGATGATGCTCCTGCACCAGCTCCCGCACCCGCTCCAGGCTGAGAAACGCGGAATGCCCCTCGTTCATGTGGAAGACCGCGGGGCGGATGCCCAGCGCCCGCAGCGCCCGCACGCCGCCGATGCCCAGCACGATCTCTTGCGCGATGCGGATCTCGTGATCGCCGCCATAAAGCCGGGCCGCGAGCTCCCGATCCGGCTCCGCGTTCATCTCCACGTCCGTATCCAGCATGAAAATGGGGATGCGTCCTACCTGAATCCGCCAGACGCGCGCATACACATTGCGCCCCGGCAATTCGACACTGATCACCACCTGCTGGCCATCCGGGCCGGTCGCGGGGGTCACGGGCGCGTCCGAGAAATCCAACCGTTCGTAGATGGCCTCCTGGGTGCCATCCTCCGCGATGTGCTGGGTAAAATACCCCTGGGGATACAGAAACCCCACGCCCACGAAGGGCAACCCCAGATCACTGGCCGACTTGCAATGATCACCCGCCAGGATTCCCAGCCCGCCCGAATAGATGGGCAGCGACTCATGCAAGCCGAACTCGGCCGAGAAATACGCGATGGTTTTGTCATGATGTTGGGGATAGGTGCGGCTGAACCAGGTGCTCTCCGGGTGCATGTACGCATCGAACGCGGCGATGACCTCATCGTACAACGCCAGAAATTCCTTGTCGCGGGCCAGCAGGTCCAAACGCGCGGGCGAGACCATGCGCAAGAGCTTAACCGGATTATGGTTCACCTCCTCCCACAGCAGGGGATCGATGGTTTCGAACAGCGTCAGCGCCTGGGGCGACCACGACCACCACAGGTTGTAGACCAGTTCGCGCAAGCGCGCCA
>DRQW01000009.1 GCA_011371305.1 Anaerolineae bacterium
AATGTTGAGGCATATAGCCGATCTTTTGGCGTAATGCTTCCGGATCGCGGACGACATCTTGGCCCAGGACGTGAGCTTGCCCCGACGTGGGCTTGAGCACCCCGGCCAGCATCCGCAGCGTAGTGGTCTTGCCCGCGCCATCGGGGCCGATGAGGCCAAACACTTCCCCCCGTTCGATGGTGAGAGAAAGGTCGCGTACGGCCACAGTCTTACGGAATTTGCGATGCAGACGATGGGTGACAATGGCTTCCATCGTAACAGGTGATGCTGTCTGTGGGCTTAACACGGAAAAGAAAAATCGAGAAAAAACGAGATGGATCAATAAAAGGGCTTGTAACTTACAACTTGCCAATCATTTTCATGTGTTCTTTGTGGTTTTTGGCTCGCGTTGGGCCAAGCTACCTGAGCAGTAACCATTATGCAATCTGTCGAGAGAAGGACCGCCAGGCAATAACGCCTGTACCCAAGGCGATGCCCGCCAGGGCCAACACATGGGGCAGGATCATGCTCAGGGTGGCCCCGCGCAGAATGATGGCGCGGGTGGCTGTCATAAAGTGCTGCAGGGTGGAGATTTGCGCCAACCCGCGCATGACCAGGGGCATGTTTTCCACTGGCAACATGTAACCGCTTAGAGTCACTTCCAGAATCGCCAATAGAAAGACCAGGAGGACGGCCTGCTGCTGGTTCTGGGTGAACAGGGAGATAAGGGTGCCCACCCCCACGATGGCGATGATAGCCAGGGCCGCGACCAGCAGCAGCACAACCAGGCTACCTCGCAGGGGAATGTCGTAACCCCACGTCTGCACGGCCAGAAGGAGCATAAAGTTGAGGATGCTAAGGCCAATGGGCGCGAGGGCCTTGCCGATGATCAATTCCAGTCGCCGAATGGGGGTAATCAACAATTGTTCCAGGGTGCCGATTTCTTTTTCCCGTACAAAGCCTGTCGCGGCCAGGACCAAGGCCACCTGATAGACGATGAAAGCGACGGTGGAAGGGATGACAAACCATTGAATGTTGAAGGTAGCGTTGAAAAGGGCGTTGGTTCGCACATCCACGCCTCCGATATCCATACCCGGGGGTAGCTGCACATAGCGTTGGACAAACAAGCTGGTGACCCCCTGGATGACCGGCTCGATCATACTTCCGATGAGAATGTTGGTCCCATCAACCATCACCTGGATCCGAGCCGGGGATTCGGTGGGGCTGTTGAACTCGCGAGCAAAACCTCTGGGGATCACGATCCCCACTTGCGCGTCACCATTGTCCAGCAGCGTACGCAGCTTTTGGTGCGACGGGGGAAAATAGCGCACCACCAGCTCCTCGGTCACATCCAATTCCTGGACCCATTCCCTGCTTAAGTCTGATTGATCGAGATCGATGATGGCGGTGGGGATGTCGCGCAGGCCGCGGGCGGTGTTTCGTGAGATCAACACGAGTTGCATCGTGGGGGCCAGGATCAGAAACAGGATGAGGAAGGTATCCCGGCGGATCTGGATCAATTCTTTCCAAGTAATATTCACGATCTGGCGAAGCATCGTCATCCCACCCGTTTTTTGAATGACAAGATGGTGAACATGGTGGCAAACAACCCCATGCTGAGCAAAATGAACGCGTGCCAGCCTAAGGCGTGCCAGCCCTGGCCTTTGAGGAACACCGCCCGATTGATGGCGATGAAGTGGGTAGCTGGGAGGGTTGAGGCGATGAATCGGGCTTGGTCGTCGATGGGAACGATTAATCCGGTCAGGAAGAAACTGGGTACCAGGAAAAGAAGCAATACCGCGCGCAACGCGGTGCTTTGGTTCGAGATGAAGTTGGAAACCAGGATGCTGATCCCCAGGGTGGCCCATAAATAAAGGAAAGTGAAGCCGGCTAGGTCCAAATAGCTCCCTTTCATGGGGACTTTGAACCAGAAAACCGCCACTGCCACCGCCAAAGCCGCGCTGATCAGGCCGAAGATGATGTAGGGGATGAGCTTGCCAGGGATGTATTCTACGGCCCGTACGGGGGTTGCCACCAAACTTTCGAAGCTACCCAATTCTTTTTCGCGCGTCAACGCCAGGGCCACCGCCATACTGGGCAGGATCATGGCGATAGCCAGCAGGGCGGGGGTCATGCTATAGCGCCCCTTGATGTGGGGATTGTAAAGGGTGATGGCGCGCAACACCACAGGTTGGTTTATCTCCAGGGTCTCGAATTGCGTTCCCCATTCCGAGATGCGGGAGGACAGAATCGCCAATTGGGAACTGGCATTGATCGCGTCCGAACCGTCGGCTAAGACCTGGACGGACGCGCGTCGCCCGGACGTTAGATCGCGGCCAAACCCTGGCGGAATGACCAGCCCCAGCTTGATCTCACCTGCAGCCATGCTCTCACGCAGATCGTCATAGCGTGCTACCTCTCCCACAACGATGATGTTCCGATCATGGCTCAAAGCAGCGACTAGGTCGCGTGATTGGGGGGAACGATCTTGGTCGTAGATGGCGAATCGGGCCGGGTTTAGATCAAAGGAGAAAACATAGGCGAAGGCCGTAAGCATGATTGCGGGGGAGACGGTCACCAGGAACAACAGGCGTCGGTCCCGGAGGATGTGCCGAAACTCCTTGCGCATGATGGCCCAAAGGCGTGCGAGGGACATGGTTAGAATCTGCGTTCCAGTGACTCAGTGTTCAGTGTTCAGTGAGCCAGAGATCAGGGGACTGGGAGGTTGATGGTTAGGTGGATCCGTGGGGATGTGTTCGCTGATGGGGCGGATGAGCGCGGCTGTACGAGCGGCCATCTCTTGGGCGTCCACGTCGGGATGGCGTAACAGATACCGGATAGCGCCGGCGATGAGTCCGCCCAGCAAAGGCGCGATCCAGGCGATGGCTTTTTCGGGTAGCTCGGTGTTGAGCCGCAGCCCGTCCGCGACACGTGTTTCCAACAGATCCAGCGCGCGCTCATAGTGTTCGGCCGCGTGGCGGGGACCAAACACGGCCTGGAACAGCGCGCGGTGCTGTTCTACGAACCGGAAGAGCTGCATGAGCTGCGCATGCAGGCGTTGGTCCAAAGTTAATCCTTTCAGTTCGGGCCGATGGGGATTCCCCAACTGCTGTAAATCTTCCCAGATCGCGGCTTCGATCAACGCCTCTTTGTTGGGAAAATAGGTGTAGAAACTCCCCACAGCCATATCCGCTTCCTCGGTCACATCCTGCACGGTCAGCCCGGCCAATCCCTTGCGGGCGATGATCTCTCGGGCTGCGTCCACGAGCCGCTGCCGACGGCGACTGCGGCGACGTTCGCTGCGCGTGGAACTTGTGGGGGGATTGTTCATGAATGGTTGTTCAAGAAATGAATGGACATTCAATTTACGGGCTATTATATGCTTTTTTGGAGAAGGTGTCAAGGAACTTTTTTCTCCGGGTTCCGAAACTCCAGGACGCGGGCAAAGATCAAACCCCCAGCCCAACCGCTTTCTTCCCCGTTGCCGATCCCAGCTAATCCTATCCTGCTCGATAACCTTCGCGAATCACCGAACGTGTCATCCGCAACGGAAGGATTTTCACGCCCGTAGCGGCTTCAGCCTCATGGCAGGTTGTGATCGAGCTACTAGAGGGTGTGTTGGATGATGAAGCCTATCCGCAGCTATGCCGGGAATTAAGTTGGAATCTCTGATGTAGTCTTGTTGTTGCGTTGTCTTTTCTGCAGGATTGTACGGGGAATGCGGGTGAGTTCGTCGGGATCGAAGGGGGAGAGCAGATCCCACGCCCGCTCCAGGGTCTCCTCGATGGTGCGTTCGCGCCGCCCCTGATGGATGAATTCCTGCTCGAACCGGTTGGCGAAAGCCAGAAAACGTCGGTCCTCCTGGCTAAGGCTCCCTTCGCCGATGATGGCCACCAGGCGGCGCAGGTCGCGGCCGCGGGCGTAGAACGCGTAAAGCTGGTCGGCCACGGCCCGATGGTCCTCGCGCGTTTTCTCCGGCCCAATGCCCGCGTTCATCAGGCGACTGAGACTGGGCAGCACGTCGATGGGCGGGTATACGCCTTTGCGGTGGAGGTCGCGGGAGAGGACGATCTGACCCTCGGTGATGTAGCCCGTGAGGTCGGGGATGGGGTGGGTGATGTCGTCGTCGGGCATGGTGAGGATGATAAGTTGGGTAATGGACCCTACCCGGCCGCGGATGCGCCCGGCCCGTTCGTACAGCGTGGCCAGGTCGGTGTACATGTAACCGGGATAGCCCCGGCGCCCGGGCACTTCTTCTCGCGCGGTGGCCACTTCCCGCAGCGCCTCGCAATAGTTGGTCATGTCGGTGAGGATGACCAGCACATGCAGGTCATGCTCGAAGGCCAGGTATTCGGCCGCGGTCAGGGCCGCTCGTGGGGTGAGCAATCGTTCCACCGCGGGGTCGTCGGCCAGGTTGAGGAAGAGCACCGCGTGGGCCAGCGCGCCGCTGGCTTCCAGGCTTTGGCGGAAGAAGCTGGCCTCGCGATGGGTGATGCCCAGGGCCGCGAAGACCACCACGAACTCGCCCGACTCATCCCGCACCTGCGCCTGCGCCGCGATCTGCGCGGCCAGTTCGTTGGCGGGCAGGCCGAAGCCGCTGAAGATGGGGAGCTTCTGCCCCCGCACCAGGGTGTTGAGCCCATCGATGGCACTGATGCCCGTCTGGATGAAATCCGCGGGGTGGGCGCGAGCGTAAGGGTTGATGGGCATGCCGTTGACGTCCAGCAGGGCCTCGGGCGCCAGGGGCGGCCCGCCGTCGATGGGGTTGCCTGAGCCGTCGAAGATGCGGCCTAACATGCCTAGCCCCACGCCGATGCGCGCGCCCCGCCCACTGAACCGGGCCAGGGTGCGATCCAGGTCCAGGCCAGCGGTGCCCTCGAACACCTGGATTACGGCCCGGTCGCCATCCAGTTCCAAAACCTGGCCCAAACGTTCTTTACCGTCGGGCGCGGTGATGATCGCGATCTCGCCCAGGCCCACGTCCTTCACCCGGTCGAAGATGAGGAGGGGGCCGGCCGCGAAATGTCCGGTGCGGTAAAGGGTGGTGAGCAGGGAAGACATGGGAATGTTTTGTATTCAGTGATCAGTAATCAGTGGCGTCCTTGAGACCAGTGCTCTATTTGCGCCAGGAGATCAGGGAAGGCGGCGCGGAGTTCGTCCAACGTCATCTCCTTCAAACGGAAGAGGCTGCGGCGGATGGGCGCGCTTTCCTGAATGCACTGGTCGAAGGTACAACGGCCTGAGCGCACGTGTTGTTTCACTGCGCCGTGATAAGCCAGAACCAGCCGCAGCATGAAGAACTGCTTTTCCAGCGGACAAAACGCGTCGTCGCTGAACGCGGATTGCTGGAGGAAAGCTTCGCGCAGGAGGTAGCCTGTATCCAGGATCACCTTCTCGGGATCGCCCAAGGCGTCGCTGCCCACAAGCTGGACGATTTCTTCTAGCTCCCGTTCCTCCTGGAGCAGGCGTTGGGCCTGTGCCCGCAGTTCGGGCCATAGGGCGTCTACATGGTCCCGGAACCAGTCGTCCAGGTGATAATGGGTGAAGCTGGCGATCCAATCGATGGCGGGGAAGTGACGGCGTCGGGCCAGGTTCACATCCAGAGCCCAGAAAGCGCCTACCAGGCGCAGGCTGTTCTGCGTCATGGGCTCGGAGAAGTCGCCGCCGGGTGGGGAAACCGCGCCGATGATGGTGACCGATCCCTGACGGGGTTCCTGGCCCAGGGTTTCCACCAGGCCCGCGCGCTCATAAAATCCGGCCAGGCGGCTGGCGAGATAGGCGGGATAGCCCTCCTCACCCGGCATCTCCTCCAGCCGCCCCGAGACCTCCCGTAGAGCCTCACCCCAGCGGCTGGTGCTGTCCGCCATCAGGGCCACGTCCAACCCCTGGTCGCGGAAGTACTCGGCGATGGTAACGCCGGTGTAAATGCTGGCCTCCCGCGCGGCCACGGGCATGTTGCTGGTGTTCGCGATAAGCACGGTTCGGTGCATTAGGGGCCCGCCTGTGCGGGGATCTTTCAATTCTGGGAATTCCACCAGAACTTCGGTCATTTCATTGCCCCGCTCGCCGCAGCCGATATATACCACGATGTCCGCATCCGCCCATTTGGCCAGGGATTGCTCGGTGACCGTCTTGCCCGTGCCGAAGCCGCCGGGGATGATGGCCGTGCCACCTTTAGCGATGGGAAACAACGTGTCGATGACCCGCTGGCCGGTGATGAGGGGGATGTTGGGGTCCAGGCGGCGGCGGATGGGGCGGGGTTTGCGCACGGGCCAGCGATGGGAGAGGCGCAGGGGGCGTCGCGGGCCGCCATTGTCGGGGATGAGATGCCCGATGACCTCCCGCACCCGGAACTCGCCCGACCTCAGTCCTTCCACCCGGCCCGGAGGATAGTCGGGCGGGACGAGGATGCGGTGATGGAAGTGGGGCGTCTCCGGAACCGTGCCCAGCAGATCGCCCGGCTCCACATGGTCGCCGTCATTGACCGCGGGCGTGAAGGGCCAACGCTGTTGCCTATCCAGCGCAGGCAGGATGACCCCGCGGGCGATGTAAGGCTCTTGCGGTCGGCCCTGGTCATCCGGTTGAGTCAGGAGGGGCAGGGGGCGCTGCACGCCGTCGAAGATGCCGCCTAACAGGCCTGGCCCCAGCTCCACCCACAGGGGCGCGCCCGTATCCCATACCTCATCGCCCACCTTCAGGCCCGAGGTGTCCTCATAGACCTGGATGGTGGCGACGTCGCCAGCGAGGCGAATGATCTCGCCGATGAGGCGTTCCGGTCCCACCCATGCCACATGATAGAGCAACGCGCCTTTCAATCCCCTCGCTTCCACCACTGGGCCGGAGACGCGCGTGATGACGCCTTTGGGCGCATCGCCCATGGGGCGCAGGGGGCGGGTGTAGTGGGAGGGTTTTGGGGGAGGGGATGGGGTGGTTGTGGGCATGGTGGTTGTGGGTGTGTAATTGTCAGTGTTCAGCGTTCAGTAATCAATGAGCAGTAATCAGGTGGGTTGTAGATGAGGGCTATTGCCGGCGTACCGTGAACTGCGAACTGTGAACAATCATGCCTCCTCGCCGCGGAAGGTGAGACTGTAGCCGATGACTCGGCGCATCATCTCGGCCAGGCGCTGGCGGCGAGCAATCTGGCCGCGACCGGGAAGACCATCGGGTAGGGGCATAACCAGGGGTTCGTATTCTGTCTGGATACGGTGCAGCAGGTCTTCGGGCAGGGCGTGATAAAAAGGCTCTAGCAAGGCGATAATACCTGGGCGTCCTTCCTCTAATTCCTGGCGCAGCAGGCGTTCTGCCCGGGCGGCATCATCGGCTACCAGCACGCGCGCGCCTGTCAGCCGGAAGCCCGGCGCCAGATCGGACGTGGTAATGACGGTGATGCGGGCCATGGTTTCAGTGTTTAGAATTCAGTGTCCAGTGTGATTGGGATGAGCCGAACATGACGTTTCTCATCATCCTGATGTTGAACCGCAATGGAGAAAGTGGGCTTCCGCGTCCTCTTTCGGTAGATGCGCGGCCACAGCCTCGGCGATGAGCCGCAGATTGCGCAGTTCTGCGTCTTTGGCCGCGAGGTAGCCGATGAGGATGCCGGGACCCAAAGGATCTGCGGTGTAGAAAAGCTTCATACGCCAGCACAACAACGCTTGCTCCCAGGCCAGTTGCAGGTCCCGAGCGTCGAGGCCATCCCACGCGGTTAGCGCGGGCAGCCAGAACGCGGCCGCGGGCTCGCGGGCCAGCGCATCGGTCATGGCCTCGGGGTCGGATGCAGTGCGGAAGGCCTCCAGCAGGTCGGGGGTGAGCTCGCCGCCGGGTAGGTAGTCGGGCGGGCTCTCCAGGGCGATGGTCTGGAAGTCCAGTGCCAGGAGCAGGTTGCGCAGGTCGATGGCTCGCCCCAGGTTAAGGCGCAGCAGGCGGCCTTCGTCGCCCGGAATGGCATCCACGGCCGCGCGGGTGGTTTCGGCCCAGGCTCGGTCGAAACGCCGCTCCAAAAATGTGGGGTCCACGGACTGACGCAGGGCCTCGGTGAGGGACCGAGCCAAGTCGGGCGTAGGCAGGCCCCATTGGTCCAGCAAGTGCACCAGGGCGCGGACTGTACTGCGACGGGCGAGTTCGTTGAGCACGCCTTCGGTGAAAGGAGGCAAGATGAACAATAGGGGAAGAAGCTCGGTGGCGGGCGTGTGGGAGCTGACGCCCCGTAGCAGTGTGATGATGTTGTGTCGAATGTAGGGCGCGGTGAGAAGCCGAAAGACGCGGGCAGTTTCGCCGCCGCAGAAGCCCGCGATACGCTGCAAGATCGCGTGATGGTCCAGTTGCAAGGCCCGGTGGATAATCCCGACGCCGGTATGGGTGACCGTGGCCTGTTTCAACGCCTCCTGATAGGGGGTTTGGTCCAGCGCACCGATGAGCGCGGGGATGTCGGGCGCGGCCAGCAGGCGGTCCAGATCGGCGCGAGTCAGCAACCGGGAGCGCATGACGCGCAGCCGGGCGTTGATATACTCGTAGCCGAGGTCGATGGTCGCGGGCATGGTGGTTGGAACTGTATTGACCTGGTTTGTAAAAAGTTCTCAAAAGGAGCATTGGGCGAGACGGCAACTTACGTAATTCGTGATGATACGTGAGATCTTACGCATCACGCATCACGTTTCACGCGTCCGCGTCTTTTGCATCGCCGATTTTCAGCAAACTCGCCAAAAGGGGACGGAGGTCGGGCTCGGCCCGCTCCAGGCGGCTTTCCAGAGTGTTTAAGGTAATGATGCGGTCGTCCGGGCAGTGGACTTCAACCCCGCCCCAGGTGGTCAATCCACCCGCTAAAGGTGCATCCCGCCCCAATTCCGCGAGGACACCGCGAGCTAGGGCTAGGTCCTCATCCGCGACATGGATGATCGCGCCGGGTTCATGCGCGGCCAGGGCTTCTCGGAGCAAGGCAGCAAAGATAGCGGGATAATCGTCGCGCGCGCGGGTTTGGGCCAGGAGGGCCCGGGCCTGTTGCAACGCGGCCTGGAACGCGGTTTCCTGCACCGCTACCAGTTTCCTCATTCGCGCCAGTCGGGCGCGGTGCAACAACCGTGCCCGTTCCTGTTCTGCTTCTGCTTCGGCCTTGGCCAGAATTTGGGCGCGTAAGGCGTCGGCCTGCCGGCGGGCCTCGGACAATCGGGTCTCGCGGCGCGTTTGGGCTTCTTCCAGAATAGCCCGGACTTGTTGCTCCGCGTCGTCAGCAATGGCCTTCAGAATGTGTTGGAGGGACATGGGGAAGTTGGCAGGAATCAGTAATCAGTGTTCAGTAATCAGTGAACAGTTACCTTATCCTCCCGGCAGAAGCAGCATGATCATGGCCGCGACGGCGAAGCCGAGGATGACCATGGTTTCGGGGATAGCAACCAGGAGGATGATGCGACCTGTGATTTCGGGCTTCTCCGCGATGGCACCTGCGCCAGCCGCGCCGATGCGGCCCTGGGCGTAGCCGGTGCCGAATGCGGTGAAGCCCACGGCCAGGCCCGCGCCGATGGCGATGAGTCCGAGTTCCATAGGACTGTCTCCTTTTGGAGAGGATTGTGTGACGTAACTGCGAATGTCATTTGGTCAAAAAACTCTTTTGCCACGAATGCACGAAGGACATGAAGACACCAACTCATTGATTTTTATTTTTGTCCGTGTCCCTTCGTCTCCGTGTTGAGAAAATTGGAGCTACATTGACGGTTGGATGGGACACATCACGCATTATTTTCGGCAGACGCGCCGAAAGGGTGGAAGGACTGCCCGCCTTCTTCGTAAAATTTTGTGAAGAATTCGACATAATGGAGGCGCAGGGCGTGGATGGAGGGACTGAACGCGCCCATGGCTAGGTTCAAGGTGTGGAAGAGGATGGCGATAAGGACGCCCAGCCAGATGACGCCCATCTTGCCTGCCATGAGGTTACCCACCAGGGCCAGGTAGACCGATGCCAGGCCAATGGCGGCCAGGCGCAGGTAGGAAAGCACATTGCCCAGCACGCCCAGGAGTTCCACAGGAGCCAAGAGCGCGCCCACAGAGCCCAGGCCGTAGAGGAGCATGGCCAGGCCCACGATGACAGCAGCCAGGGCCGGGGACATCCACCCGCGAGGAATTTGTTGGGCGATGATGCCGACCAACAGGAAGAGACCGATGAGTCCCACCAGCTTCCCCGCTCGCTCCCACAATTCATGTTGTTGACGTAGATGCCATGCCTGCCATATCCCCAGCACCAATCCCAGCACGATGTGCACGGCTCCCAGGGCGATAGTGAACAGAAGCAGGGAGGCCAGTGCGCCGGGCTCGCTACGTTCTCTCCACAGGGGATGCAGGCCGAAGAGGTGATATCCCAAATCGCCAAAGAACTCGCCGAAAACGAAACCCCAGGCAATGGTCCACAAGGAGCCGATGAGGAGAAAGGTCATCAGATCGCGCAGGCCACTGCCGGAGGGGAGGTGGCGTCGGACCAGGAGGACGATGATGAGAAGGGTGAGGCCGTAGCCGATGTCGCCCAGCATGAGCCCGAAAAAGAGGGGCATGAACAGGGCCATGAGCGCGGTGGGATCGATGGTTCCGTAGCGGGGCAGTGAGAGAAGACGAATGAAGAAGTGGAAGGGGCGGGTGAGGCGATTGCCTTGAAGCAGCACCGGCGCGTCTCGGGTTTCCTCAGCCGTGGGTGGCAGTTCCTCGATAACCAGCGCTTTGGGGAGGCGGTCCTCCAGGTGTTGTCGTAAGGTTTCCAGGTGGTCACGAGGTATCCAACCTACCAGCACGAATGCATGCCGGGTTTCGCCCAGCTGTTTGCGCACCTGCAACTGCTCAAGCCGCTGGCTCAACGTCCGGGCCGCGCCTAGCCAGCGCGCCCGATATCTCCGCGCGGCCTCATGAAGCTGGGCATCGATGGTTTCCAACTCGCGGGGGATCTCCTCCAGTCGCTGATGGATATGAGCTAATGCATCCTGAAAGGGGACATGTTGCAGTGATTCGGGCAGGGCGATGGGGGTAACTTGCATCCGGCCCAGGAGTGCATTCATTTTGGGTGCGACCTCGCGCGGGAATACGAGAATCGCTCCGATATGGTCTGGGTCCACTTGATCCCAAACGAGTTCAGTATATGGTCCGGCAATGGCCTGCATCTCTTCGGCCAGCATATCCATAAGCCCAACGGCTCGCCGGTCCAGCAACACAGCGACGGTCTCGTACTCGCGCAACTGGGTCAATTCGGGCGTCAGGCGCATGAGCTTGCTGAGGGTGGCCGCATAACTGGGCAGCACGTCCGCGTCGTTGATGAGTTGTTGGCGCTCTCGAGCCAGGGCTTCCAGATCGCTCGCGTATGCGTCCAGTTCCGCCTGGATGCGGGGAATGAGGTCTTCTTCGGGCCAGGGTTCAGGTATCTCGTCGGGTAGAGGAGGCAATAGAGCCAGTAAAGCCTCCAACCTGGACCGAAGATAGGCCAGTATCTCCATCTCCTGCTGTTCCATGATGGCCGCGTAACGGTGCAGGCCAGGATGAACCTGGGCAGCATCAATCAGTTGCACACACGCCAGGCGTTGCAGTTCTCGCAAAGTTGCGTCCAGGTCACGCTTATGGCCGACGATCTGAACGCGGGTCATGGGAGTGATCATGACAGGTGTTGTCTCAACACGGATGGAAGAACATGAATACTGTTCCGCAAGTAGCGTTGTTTCATCTGCAAAATCAGCTTCAAGCCCACGTTAGGCGAAGCGCTAACGAGCGTGAAACGTGAGGACTTACGCATAACACATGAGAACTATTCGTTTTGCGCTTCTGGCGAGTTGACATGCGCTTGATTGGGAAGGATGTAAGCTACGATGCGGGCCGCGGCCTCATCCACCCGCTGAATTAAGTGGTCGCGCAGGTGGTTAGCTTGGGCATCGGCCTGCTTGCGCAGAGCATGGGCTTCTTCCAGTGCTTGAGCGATGCGATGGCGTTTGAGGGCTTCGGCTTCGGCCAGGGCGTCGCGTTCTGCTTGAACGAGGAGCTTTGCCACTTCTTGTTCGGTTTTTTCGTCCAGGCTGCGAGCCTGTTGTTGTGCATCCGCAATCCGAGCTTCGGCTTGGCGCTCGGCATCACGGAGTTGAATGAGGATGTCGGTTGGCATGATTGATTTCTGCGCGTAGTCATAGACTATGGAGTAAATGACTGCTTAAATTTCGCCCGGTGTGCTCGGCCATGTCGGGCCTTGACCATCTTCAACCGATAAATATCTTCCCGTTCGCGTTCGGCCAAACGTAATTCAATGAGCTTTAGCTGTTGTTGCAGTTTTGGCAGTAGGATGTATTCCAATGCATTGACACGGCGGATGGTCTCGCGAATGGCTTCGGCCAGACGACGGAGCCGTAATTCATGATTGGCCAAATCCAGCAAAGCTTCGAGTTCAGCTTCAAAAGCTAGGGCGACTGCGTCCAAACGGGGCGCGCTGTGGGTAGGGCTATGGGGACGATCGCTGGCCGTGCGCACCAGGGCTTTTGGTGCAATGCGCAGGACATGGACGCCCATCACGCGAGTGGAACCAATTTCCACAGAGATAGGCTTCTGAGCAGCCAGGGCCGCGCTACCGATGGTTTCAGGGCCATCGTGGGCCAGGGCTAGAGCCAATGCACGACGCGCGGCCGCGGCCGCCTCGTCCAATGCTTGTTCTTCGGAGAGAACTTCATCCGCGCTGCGGCGTAATTCCTCAATGAGGGCATTGCGTTTCTGTTGCAACAAGTCACGACCCTTTTTCACCAATTCGATCTGGGCGCGCTTCCGATTCAATTCCGAACGGGTCGGTGTGACTTGCTCAGCGACCATAGCTCACCATCTTCTTGATAAAGTGGCACCCGAATATGTTCATGGACGGCTTTTGAGTTGCAGGTGGTGGGTGGCAGGGGACAAGCTTACATTGCGGGCCGGCTTGTCGCCTGCCACGCACCACCGGCGTCCCAATCCAGTGAGAAATTGAAACCCATAAAGGCTACTTTAATTGTATTAAGAAGGCCGGTTTTTGGCTATGATTTTCATCATTTATAAAAAGGAAACGGATGGGTGGAGGCGGGAAAGCAGTTGCCGTTGTCTGTTAAGTGGCATAGAATAGTAACCGTCGCTCCATCTCCGAGCGTAGGAGTTCACCCATGTCGATGCCCTCTTCCGGGAATGCACAGGAGCCAAAGTCGTCCAAAGCCCCTGGCCTGATCATTTTTTTCCTCCTCTTCGTCATCTTGGTCGGTGGCATTGCACTAATCGAGCATCTGACGCCAGTGAAACCTATTACTGGGGCCCTGGCTGCGGTTGGTCTACGGAAGGATGATACGCCCACATCGGCGCCTGTGGCCGTGGCTACACGCGTGCCCACCTTTACACCCACTTCTATCCCCCCCGAAGCGGTGCTGCTCCCAACAACCACACCCGTTCCCACACCGATACCGTCACCTACACCCACATTGCTACCCACGTCTACCTTCACACCCACTTCTACACCGACCAACACCCCGACACCAACCCCCACGCCGACCGTCACGCCTGATGTGCAGGCTACAATCCAGGCCCGGCAACAGGCGACACGTGCAGCCAGTGCCACTGCCCGAGCTCGGGCCACAGCTACCGCCCGGGCCAAACCTGCCAGAAAAAAGCCGCGAGCTACCCTCCGGCCGGCCATCCCCCCTCTCTCCGGAAGCATCGCATTCCCCGTCTTCGATCCTCGACGGGGCATGTATGACATCTACGTCGCCAAGGTGGATGGCTCGGACATGCGAATGGTGATTAGCGAAGCCAGCCAGCCCAGTTGGCGCAAAGATGGTCAGCTTCTGGCTTTTCGTAGTTGGAAGCACGATGCGCGGGGGTTGGCTATGCTATCTTTTTTGGATGGTCAGACCCAGCGATTTTCCACCTATCTGGAAGACATTTTGCCGCGATGGTCGCCGGATGGTGGGGATATCATCTTTTTCTCACGGCGGGAGGCCGATCGCAAGCCCCGGATCTACCGATATAGCGTCCACGGGCGGAATGAGATGGTCTTAAGAGATGGTTTGCAGGTGGTGTTCGGAGAATACCCTGCCTGGATGCCCGATGGGCACATTGTGTACCGCCAGGTGTTTCCTCAAGTTGGGCTGGCGATCATGGATGGCTTCGGTGCGGGCGGGCGCTTGATCCTGGCGGATGAAAGCGCCATCGCACCCATACCCTCCCCGAATGGCCGATACATCGTGTTCATGTCTCAACGTGATGGCAATTGGGAGCTCTATCGCATCAATGCGGATGGTTCGGGATTGCGTCGGCTAACGAAAAATGGGGCAAATGATGGGTTGCCCGTGTGGACGGGCGATGGAAGCACTATCCTTTTTGTCTCGGATCGTGATGGGGAGTGGGGGGTGTATGCCATGTTCGCGGATGGTAGCCGTCAGCGTCGACTCTTTTTCTTACCAGGCCCCCTTGACGGCCGGGTTGCTGGTGAGCCTGAGTTCGTCTCGCGCGGGTGGGTGGAAGAAAGCATTTCTTGGATTCCATAAGCAAAGAAAAGCCCCCTTCTAGGGAAGGGGGTAGTACGTACACTTGAAGGCTGAGGGGAGGAGATTATTGCTTTTCCGCCAGGATTTGGTCGATGACTTGTTTGAAAACTTCGAAGGGTTGCGCGCCGCTAATGAACTGACCGTTGATGAAAAAGGCTGGGGTGCCCTGGACGCCCGCGGCAATGCCTTCGTGCATGTCGGCCAGGATCTCATCCTCATATTTGCCGGAATCAAAGCATGCATTGAACGCGTCCATGTTCAATCCCAATTCCTGGGCGAATTGCTTCATGATATTGTTTACGTCAGGGTTTTCATTCCATTTGTCCCGTTCGGAAAACAGCTTGTCGTGCATCTCCCAATATTGACCCTGCTCCCCAGCACACTCCGCGGCCATGGCTGCGGGCATGGCTTGTTCGTGGAAGCTAAGGGGGAAGTCTTTGAACACATAGAGCACTTTGCCAGTGTCGATATATTCTTTTTTCAGTTGGGGCATGGTCTGCTGATAATGGCGCAGACAGAAGGGGCACTGGTAGTCGGAAAATTCCACAATGACCACGGGCGCGTTGGGATCACCGATGGCAGTAACGGTTTCAGGCTCGAAGTCGGTATCGGGGGTGGGGGAAGGCGTCACTGTGACCACGGTATCGGGCAAGGAACCGGTTTCTTTTTCCTGAAGGAGCGCATCCAGGATCGTGAACAATTCGCTGGCGCTGGTTCCCTGGTTGATGACGCGACCATCGATGACGAAACCAGGGAGTTCCCGGAATTCCAGTTCGCTGCCATCGAAATAATCTCTTTTGATATCCTCCAGGGTTTCGTCGTTATCGATGCATGCCTTGAACGCGTCCAGGTTTTCGATGCCGATGGCTTCGCCGCCTGCTTTCACCGCGTCTTTCATGCCCGCGACGTCGGTTTGCGTGCTCCAGGCTTCGGCGTTGTTGTACAGCCATTCGGCCATTTCATGGAATTTGCCTTGCCTGGCCGCACATTGGGCCGCGATGCTGGCGACGACCGAGGGATCACCTCCTGCAACGGGAAATTCTTTGTGCACGATGCGAAGCTTGCCCGAGGCGACGTATTCTTCCTGAAGTTGTGGCAGGATCTCGGCTTGGAAGGTGAGACAATTAGGGTAAGCGTAATCGCACCATTCGTAGAGGGTGAGAGCAGCGTCCTCGCCGCCCAAGGTGGCATCGGGGCGGGGGGCGGGATTGAAACTGTCCGGTGCTTCGGGAGGGAGGATGACCTTGCCAACGGTCTCTTCCACCGGATGAAAGGTATCTTCCGGGGGGGGAGATGTGGTTGCCACGTCCGGGGTAGCCTGGGGCTGGGGTCGTTCGGCAACAGGCGTGCTCGTAGGCCCTTGCTGTGGGGCTGTGTCCTGTTCGACCGCGGGGATGGGCTGTTGGCAGGCGCTCAGGGCCAGTGCCAGGGTCAAAAGGATGAGAATCGGAAGAAGAATTTTGGTTTGGGATGACATAAAGGTGTCCTTAAGTTGAGGGTTAGGGGGTGCGAAAAGGGCGATAATTGCGATGATACGTAAGTGACGCAACAACAAAGACGATGGTTCCCGGAAAGGCAAAATCCAGGTTCCGCTGGACGCGATTTTATTCAAACCGGATGTCTGCGCGGCTCAAAGGGGGTAGAGACGCGTCTTTGGTTGAAAGCAGGGGCGGCCCTTCTAATGGCCAGGTGATGGCGATGGTGGGGTCATTCCAGAGGATGCCGCTGTCCAGTTCGGGGGCATATTCCTCGGTGACCTTGTACGTCACGTCTGCGATGTCGCTGAGGACAAGAAAGCCATGGGCAAAGCCGGGGGGAACGTAAAGCATGCGATGGTTTTCATCTGAGAGGGTGGCGGCGACCCACTGTCCGAACGTGGGCGAGGAGGGGCGTATGTCCACGGCCACATCGAAGATGGTCCCGCGCACGACGCGCACGAGTTTCCCCTGGGCCTTGGGGGGATTTTGAAAGTGTAACCCGCGCAGTACCCCACGTACCGAACGGGAATGGTTGTCCTGGACAAAGGTTTCGGGAATACCGTGGGCCGCAAAGTCCGCATACTTGTAGGTTTCAAGGAAAAACCCGCGAGCATCCGCAAAGACACGCGGCTCGATGAGGATAACTTCGGGAAGTTCGAGGGGCGTGAAGGTGAAAGGCATGGTTGGTGCAGTGTACAATTTTCAATGTTGGGTTGGGTAAAGCAGGGTCCAGTATTTAGCGAGGCGATGAGTGGTGCGTAAAACGTGATGCGTAATGCGTCAGCCCTCATGTTTCACGTTTTACGCATCCCATTCGTATCGTCTCGGCCACATTGGCCTGACAGGTCTTGCTTGGGAGCATGTGAACGATTCACGTAACTGTCCAAGTATACACCAGAAGTTCGGAATTGCTCCAAGATCATGCTACAATTTTGACCTTATGAGTGTTCTTTGGTCCTCTCCGCTTGGCCCGATGGGTTTGCTACTTGGCGGCGGTGGTTGCTTGCTGCTTGTCCAGAAGTATCTTTCACCGCGTTGGCGGCAGAGGCTGCCTTTGGGCTTGATGCTAGTGGCGATGGTTGCCTGGCTGGTGATGCGTTGGTTCCCAGGCACTATCGGGCGTTGGTGGTTGTGGCAGGCGCCTTTGGGTCTGGAAACTGCGCTGGGATTGCAATGGGATGGTTGGGCCTGGCTGGCTGGCTGGTTGGTTTTTATAGCGGGGGTGGCTGCCCTTTCCTTGCCCACATGGGGATGTCGGCCCGGTTTTGTTTCCCCCCGTTTCTGGACACCTTTTCTCACCGCGGCAGCCTTGTTGGTGTTAACCTCAGCTACCTGGACGACATTGCTGGTGGGATGGGCTTTGCTCTTGTTTTCGACAGGGATGTTGGCCGGTACGCCTTCCTCCGCTGCACCTCGGGCCTGGACCTTCTTGCTGGCGGCTGGCTTGTTTTTGTGGCTGGCACCTTTGTTCAATGGCCTGGGGGCTTTGGATGTGGTCCTGAGCACATCTCCCCTAAATTTACAGGCTCAACTTCTGCTGAGCCTGGCTGTAGTCATTGTCGCGGGCATTTATCCTTTCCATAGCTGGCTTGCATCCCATCCGCCGCGCGCTTCGGGGTCCCAATTGGTGTTGCATACCATCCCTGCATTGGTCGCCTTCCATCTGATCAGCCGGTTTCAGGTTCCATTGCTTGAAAGCTTTAGCTGGATCGCGCTGGCTATCACCGGGTTGTTAGGGAGTGCCATGGCCGCCTGGGCCACGGACGATGACCATCGGGCCTGGGTCTATGTGGCCATTAACCGGGCCACGTGGGCTATGCTGGTCATATCCCTTTCTCGGGCACATGGCGCTTATCGTGGATTATTTCCACTAGCAGCATTAGGCATCGGCCTCGTGATTTGGGGGCTGGCCCCTCGATTGGAAAGGCCCTGGTTACGATGGTTGACACTGTTTTTCCTGATGGGCTTCCCCTTGACGCCCGGTTTTCTCCCCAACCTCGATGTCTCGCAACTCGCTACCTCGGTGCGGGGATTCCCCCTCTGGATGCTGGTCTTATTGTCGCAAACGCTGATCGTAGCAACGATCTTGCGCCCTGACATGTTCGTTTCTCATCCAGCCGTCGCAAAAGCATCCCCGAACAAAGAGGGAGATTTTCTTCCCCGAGGACTGCGGGTGTGGCTATTGGTTCTTGCCATCGCGTTTGGTTTATGGTGGGGGGTTTTCCCAGCTGCGTTGACGACCACCGCAGGGCTGACCCCTCAGGGGGTGTTGGCCAGCGCCTGGGCGCAAATGCGCGCGGCCGGATTACTCACCGGTTGGATTACGTTGCTATTGCCCATGTTGATGGGTGGGTTGCTTGTTCGTTGGCGTGGACGTCTTTTCGCTGGGCAAGAAGCCTGGCTCGCGAAGGCGGCATCCATCGCCAGTTTGGATTGGTTGATAAGGCTGGCCCGGACAGGTTTGCATTATGCGGCCCTGGTGGTAGGATTTGGCGCCGAGATTTTCGATGGCGCAGGCCAGTTCGGCTGGGTGTTACTCATCCTCCTCATCCTTTGGCTGTTCTTCCGATAGGGTGCCGCATCCACGCTTGCATACTTATCCTTGCCGTGGCAAAGGCCCGAGCATCACATATGGATTCATCACCAACTTGAAGATACCCGATCCCATGCTTACACTCGACCAGTTTCTCGCATTGACCCAACGTCTGAATAACCCGGCATTGATTGCGCCCAGCGTGTTGCTGGTGGCTGCGATGCTGGTATTCAGCGATTGGCGGCTGGCTTTGCTCGCCTTCGCGGGGGTGAAAGTGTTGGCGGGGGTCTTGTTCTTGCAACTCATGCCACCGGAATGGGCTTTACAGCAATGGGTGACGGGCGGGATGGTGGCTATCATGTGGTTCATGGCCGCGCGTCGTGTGGACATCATCCGTCGCAAGCAGATGGGCGTGGCCTGGTGGAAACCTGAATGGCGACTGAATCCCGCCACCTTATTACGACTGGCTTTTGTGCTTCTGTTGCTGGTGGTCATTTACACGGTGCGTCCTTATGCTCCTTTTCCCAAACTTCCGGCAGATCTAGCCCGATACGCCACATTCCTGGCTGTGGCCGGGTTGGTGGCATTAGGGTTGGGTGATAGGCCCATGCGCTGGGGTTTTGGCTTGAGCCTGTGGTTGTTGGCCGCATCGTTCGGCATCCATGTCTTGCAAACCGATGTGGATACGGTGGGTATGATGGCTGGAATCGAGCTGTTGTTGGGCTTTGCCATTTCCTATTTCATCATTGTGGATGGGGCACGGTTTTGGCCCAAACCGGAGGAAGCATGAGCTTGCTGGTTTTTCTCGTCATCTTACTTATTATCACTGGGCTGGTCGCGGGCCTGTTGCGCGGTTTTGCCTGGCTTTCGGGCGGGCTCGTGGTTGCTTTGTTGGGATGGTTGGCGGTTTGGATGTGGCGGTTGCCACTGGAGGAAAGCGTGACCGTGTGGGGTCGTGTGATCTTTCTGGAACAGACCAATTCCCTGTTGAAATTTACTTTTCAGCTTACACCCTTCGCTCGGGTGCCCATTTTGTTGATGTTGGCCTGGGGCGCGCTCTTCGCCCTGATCGCAGCCTTGGTGCAGGTGGAACGTAGCTTTATCCCCGCGATCCCCTTTTTGCTAGCCGCGCTCGTGGTGTTCCTCGCGGCCCAACCTTTGCTCTATGCACCTTTCTGGCTCATGCTCGTGGCCGTGCTCATGGGGATCATCGCCCAGGGGAATAAGCCCCGGCCCGCGCGCGCGGCATTGCGGACGTTATTGGCGCCCTTGCTGGCCTTTCCTCTCTTTTTGTTTTCGGCCTGGGTTTTCTCGCAATCGGCCGTAGCTGCGGAGGACCCGGTGTTGTGGACGCGCGCTTGGCAGGCGTTGTTGGTGGGAATGCTCATTTTTACCTCGCCGGTCCCTTTGCATGGATGGATTGTGGCGTTGGGCGAGGCCGCTTCCCCCTTCGCAGGCGCCTTTCTTGTGGGGATATGGCAGATCGCGGTCTATGCGTTTCTGCGTCGGTTGCTGTTCGCCTATCCTTCCATCACCGATTTCGTCGATCCGGGTGTGTGGCTTCCCTGGATCGCTGTGGTGCAGATGGTGTGGGCGGGCGTGTTCATGTTTGGTAGTCAACGATTGGGGCAATTGTGGGGCTACCTATTGTTGTGGATGTTTGGGGCGGGCTTTCTGGCTTGGGGCCTGACAGGCGAGCTGGGAAGTGAAGCTATCCTGTGGCTGTTTATGGTCGCACCTCTGGTATTGGTTCTGGCTGCCGCAGGATTGCAAAGCATTGTCCATCGTTTTGGTGAAAATCCCGACTATTCTCAGCTCCAAGGTGCGACTGACCGCCTGCCTCTTTCCTCGCTGGGATTCATTGCTGGTGGTCTGTTTCTGTTGGGATGGCCGTTGGGTGCACTTTTTCCCATGCGATTGGCGACATATCAGGTGGCCGAGTATCGGGCAGGGAATATCTTCTTGTGGACCATGTTGGCCGTGGCCTTAGCTGTAATGGGGCTTATCCGTGCAGTCCGGTATTTGGCAAGACCAGTGGGGGATGTGTCGTTGCAGCGAGAATCCCGCATCGTTGCGTGGACCATCGGGGGGCTGTTGCTGGTCGGAGGGGCGATCGCCTTGAATCCGGGGTTGCTCAACGCCGTTGCCGAACAGATGTTGGTGTGGTTCAACATGCTTTGACGGAGCCGGACCAGGGCATGGGGGCACTAAACCCGGTTTCTGGAAATGCACTTTGCCCAGCGGGGGAAAAGATAGCTTTTGACAGGATGAATGTGGTATGATGATGTTTAATCAGAGGCCCGTCCAAGCGTTTGGGTGGGCTTTTTTATGCGAAGTGATGATACGATTCGAGCAATAGTGGCCAGCCGCCACCTCTTTGCCTCATCAATCTCATTGCGTCGAAGACGGCTTTCCCATGACCAAATCCTCTCGTCTCCCCGGCTTCTATAAACTCAGCGTCGAAGAACGTCGGCAATTGCTGGCCGAACTGGCCCAGCTCTCCGCTGAAGACTTGCGCGCCCTGGCGGGCGGCCTCAGTGACGCGGACGCGGATGTGCTGGTGGAGAACGTGATCGGGACGTATGCCCTTCCCTTCGCCATCGCGCCCAACTTCATTATCGACGGCGAAGAGTTATTCATGCCTCTGGTGATCGAAGAACCCTCGGTGGTGGCGGCTATGGCCCATGCGGCCAAAATTGCCCGCGCCGGAGGCGGCTTTACCACAGGGAGCACGCCACCGATAATGATCGGCCAGATCCAGTTGCTTGATGTCCCCTATCTTGATGCCGCCATCGTGCGCGTTCAGGGGCTCAAGCGCGAATTGTTGGCCAAAATCGAACACCTTCATCCGACGATTCGCAAGTTGGGCGGTGGCCCCATGGATCTCCAGGTGCGCAAGTTGGAAGACACCCCTGCCGGTCCTATGCTCATCATCCATCTGCTCATGGACACGCGTGACGCCATGGGCGCGAACGCGATCAATACCGCGGTGGAGACCCTGGCCCCAGAACTAGAAGCCATCACCGAAGGGAGGGCACTTCTCCGCATCCTGACGAACCTGAGCGATCAGCGCCGCGCCTGGGCCAGTTGTCGCATTCCTGTGGGTGCGCTGGAAACGCCGGAGTTGACGGGCGAGGAAGTAGCCCGGGGAATCTTCGAGGCCAATGCCTTTGCCCTGGCCGATCCTTACCGGGCAGCTACCCACAATAAAGGCATTTTCAACGGCATCGACGCAGTGGCCATCGCCACGGGGCAGGATTGGCGGGCCATCGAGGCCGGAGGCCATGCCTGGGCCGCGCGTGAGGGCCAATACCGGGCGCTCACGGACTGGCGGGTGGAGAACAATCACCTGCTGGGATATCTGGAGATGCCCCTGGCCGTGGGTACGGTAGGCGGATTGACCAAATATCACCCTACCGCGCGACTGGCTCTCAAATTGTTGGGCGATCCCGACGCGCGGCGCTTGTCGCAAATCATGGTGGCCGCGGGCCTGGCCCAAAACCTGGCCGCGCTGCGGGCGTTGGTCACCGAAGGCATCCAGCGCGGGCATATGGCGTTGCATGAAAGAAGATTAAAGATGAAAGATTAACACGGAATGGATAAGGATAGACTATGAGTTTTCAGTCTTTAGTTTTCGATCTTTCATCTTTCACCCCCTGAGGGTTTCACACAATGAATCCAAATCCCGAAAGCACCCAAACCATACTCCTCCAACCCTCCCGTCCGGTCGGCATCGTCGGCTATGGCGCGTACATTCCCCGTTATCGCTTACCCGCGACCGAGGTCGCTCGTCAATGGACCGGGGGCGCGGGTGGCGTTCCCATCCAAGAGAAAGCCGTGCCCGGGCTGGACGAGGACACCGCGACCATCGCCATCGAGGCCGCGCGTAACGCGTTGGCCCGCGCGGGCTTGGCTGGTCGCGACCTGCGGGCCATTTGGGTGGGCAGCGAAAGCCATCCCTATGCGGTCAAGCCCACCTCCACCATTGTGGCCGAGGCTGTTAACGCGGTGCCCCTGTTGCAGGCAGGTGATTGGGAGTTCGCCTGTAAGGCAGGGACCGAAGCTCTCATCGCCGCGGTGGGCCTGGTGGGCTCCGGAATGGCTGATTACGCCATGGGCATTGGCGCAGACACCGCGCAGGGCCGACCGGGAGATGCGCTGGAATACACCGCGGCTGCGGGCGGTGCGGCTCTGATCATCGGCCCGGCCCACGAGGCCCTGGCCCGCTTCGAAGGCTCCATTTCCTTTGTCACCGACACCCCCGACTTCTGGCGTCGCCCGGGCGTGGAGTATCCCTCTCACGGTATGCGTTTCACGGGTGATCCCGCCTATTTCCATCATGTGGTCACCGCGGGCAAGCTGCTCATGGAGGCGATGGGCCGCACCGCGGCCGACTATCGTTATGTGGTTCTCCATCAACCCAATGTGAAGTTCCCCCAACGCGCGGCCAAGATGTTAGGATTCAAGCCCGATCAGGTGGAAACGGGCCTGCTTTCCGGCATCATTGGCAATACCTATTCAGGCGCCTCGTTGGTGGGCCTCACCGCGGTGCTGGATGAAGCCCAGCCTGGTGACCGCATTCTCGTAGTTTCCTTTGGATCGGGCGCGGGCAGCGACGCGATTTCCCTGGAAGTGACCGATAAAATCCATGAACGCCGCCATCTGGCTCCCACAACCCAACAATACATCGACCGGCGGATCGTTATCGATTACGCTACCTACCTCCGCTTCCGCGGCAAAATCAAAATGAAGTGAGCCAAGCGCCGATTTTTTCCATAGGCGGCTTGGCATACGCTTTATTTTTGCAAAGCAATGAGGATAGTTCCTATGCGAGACGTTGCAATCGTAGGCATCGGACAAACCAAAGTAGGCGAGCTTTGGGAACAATCGCTGCGCCATCTCGGTCATGAGGCTGTGCAGGCAGCCATGCAGGATGCGGGTATCGAGACCGCAGACGCGCTTTATGTGGGGAATATGCTCTCGGGTGAACTCAGCGGCCAGGAGCATCTAGCCACCCTGATCGCGGACTTCACGGGGCTGCGGGGGATTGAGGCGGCCAAGATCGAAGCAGCCTGTGCATCGGGCGCGGCCGCGATGCGGGTGGGTGTGCTGGCTGTGGCCAGCGGCATGATGGACACAGTGATCGTGGCCGGGGTGGAGAAGATGACCGACACCCTACCCGCGGAGACGACCGCGGCCCTGGCGATGGCCTCGGACCAGGATTATGAGGCTGCGGAGGGTGCGACCTTTGTGGCCCTCAATGCCATGATCATGCGTCGGTACATGTATGAATTCGGAGTCACCAAAGCTGATTTCGCTCCCTTCCCCATCATCGCCCACGAAAACGCGCTGGGCAATCCCCACGCGATGTTCCATATGAAGCTCACCCAGGAGCGTTACGAAAAATCTCCGGCTGTGGCCCCCCCTATTAACGTCATGGATAGTTCCCCCATCTGCGATGGGGCGGCCGCGGTCGTGCTCATGCCGTATGAGAAAGCCCGGGAGTTTGGGCATGGCAAACGGCTGGTGCGTGTGGCCGCGTCGGTCTCTGCCACCGATACCCTGGCCGTGCACGACCGTCGTGATCCCTTGTGGCTGGAAGCCGCGTACATTTCCAGCCACAAGGCCTATACCCTGGCTGGCGTAACGCCCAATGATATTGACTTCTTTGAATTGCATGACGCGTTCAGCATCATGGCTGCGCTTTCCTTGGAAGCTAGCGGATTCGCGCCCAGGGGTAAGGCACTGGAACTGGCCGCGTCGGGCGCGCTGGCCCGGGATGGTCGCCTGCCTATCAACACGATGGGGGGGCTTAAGGCCCGCGGTCATCCCGTCGGCGCGACAGGCGTGTATCAGATCGTCGAGGCCGTGATGCAGCTTCGGGGCGAAGCGGGTGCAAATCAGCTTGCACACGCGCACATCGCCATGACCCAAAATATCGGTGGCTCGGGCGCGACGATCCTCACCCACATTTTGGTTGGGGAAGATTGATCATGGCCAGCATGATCTTAACCGCGTCGGAGCATCGGTCCGGTCCTCGGCCGTTGGATATCCGCCGTGATCTCGGCCAGGTGGCCGCGCTCATTGAGGAGGCCTTTGGCCCGGAGCTGGACGCGGCGGGTTGGGCAGCATTGCGCGAGTTACGCCTGACGGCCAGACTGGGGCCGGTGATAGGGTTGCTCGCGGCGCCCGGCCATCGTCCCAACGATTTTTTGAATGGATTCGTATGGGAGGAACATGGGAAGATTGTAGGGAATGTGACCATCCAGCGCATTCCCCAATTCCCTACCCGTTTTATCATCGCCAATGTTGCGGTGAAGGAGCGTTATCGCGGGCAAGGGATCGCCAGCGAGCTTATGCGTATGGCCTTGGAGTTCATCGCGGAACAGGGTGGCACCTGGGCAGTGCTCCAGGTGCGCGAGGACAACGAGATTGCTCGTGGCATGTATCAGCGCCTGGGTTTTGCCGAGATTATGGTCGAGCATCGCCTGCGCATCCCGGCCACTCCCGCGATATCTTTGCCGCCGTTGCCCGCATCGGGGGCGGCGTTGCGCATGCTGACCGACGAAGACTGGCAAGCGATCCGCGCCTTGCTGAGTCGGGCCATGCCAGAACGCGCGCGTTGGTGGCTTCCCACGCGTTCCGCAGGGTTTCGACAGAACAGTTCATTCTTTATCCACCGCCAATTAAGTCGTCTGTTGCGTGTGGGGCACAAAATGCGGTGGGGATTGTTTTTCGGCGATACATTGAAAGGGATCATTGATGCGGAAGTGTTGACTTATAACGAACACCGTATCGATATCCTTCTCGAACCACAGCTTCGGCAGGCATGGAGCCAGCCCCTATTGGCCCGGGCTATCTACTATCTGGCATCTTATCCCAACCGCCCCGTCAACGCCATCCTGTTTGACTATCAACAGCCTGCCATCGATGCGTTGGATGCGTTTGGTTTCAAGCCGTTCGTCACGCTGGTGAACATGCGGAAACGGCTGGCAAAACCCGCGTCGGAACGATGAAGCAACCCCACTGCGAACTCCGTGAAATCGGTGACATTGGGGTGAAGAATACCGCTTCGGGCAACCAAAATTGTTTTCGTCGGACTTCAGTTATTGGTTATAGTTTTGTACGCCCGGATCGAGGAAGTCGCCAGCCACCCAGCCCTGTTGCTTTTCACCATCGGGCGTGGAGAATTCAATTTGCCACCAGGTGTACGTATCGGCCCGTTCGGGGCCACCGATGATATCCACGACCATGCCATAGGGCAAGGTAATGACCAGATCGAAGCTAGTGCCTGGGCCGCTGCGTACGCGCAGGCCAGCTTCTGCATTGACAGTGGCCTTGCCGCCCACTTGCAATACATCGGGGGGAAGCGTGGGCGTGGGGGTAGGTTCTTCGGGGGTTGGTGTGGGCGTGGGCGTTTCGGGGGTAGGCGTAGGGGTGGGTTCTGGTGGGGTGGGCGTAGGCTGCCCTTGGGAGATCTCACCCACCACAACGGTCGGCGTGGGCGTGGGCACTATCCCGCCGCCCAACATGGTGGCTAGCACATAGAACAGCCCGCCGGTGATCAGGATGGCCAGAAAAGGGATTAGCAACGCCGCCCACGGAGATCGGGGGCGCTGTTGTCGTCGTCGAGGCTGGTAGCGTCGCTCTTTCATAGAAGCACGTGGGGGAATGGAGTGAGTTCGAAGGCAAGTATACCACAGGCCCAGGGAGGAATGAAAAGCTGCTGCCCGTTATTCTCCGAAGATGGTGATGACCAAACGCCGTGATCGTGCCCGGTCTCGGTGTTCTCCCAGATAGATACCTTGCCACACTCCCAAGTTCAACCGACCATTGGTGATGGGGATGGTTAGCGAGCTGCCGATGAGGACGCTCTTGATATGTGCGGGCATGTCGTCGGGGCCTTCGTAAGTGTGACGGAAGTAGGACATATTGGGGGGAGCCAGATGACGGCTGAAATGGGATTCCATATCGGCCCGGACGGTGGGATCAGCATTTTCATTCAGCGCGAGTGAGGCCGAAGTATGTTGAATGAACAAATGCATCAGCCCCACCCGGATATGTTGAATCTCGGGCACTTCACGTAATATCTCATCGGTGATCAAATGAAAGCCGCGCGAACGTGGTCGTAAAAGTATCGTTTTTTGTATCCACATGAGTGGTGTTTTTAGATTTCGGATTTGGAACGGAACAGGCACCACGCGCGGTCACGCGCCGATGCCGATGAAAATGCGTCGCGGCCAGGTTAGCGCGGGAAGCCGATCTCGTGATGCTAAGTCCTCACGTTTTACGCCCGCCGGCGCTTCGCGCAACGCGGCTTCGAGTTGATTTTGCTGACGAACACGACGTTATATCAGAACAGTTACATTGTAGCAAGGGCGTTTGTGATCGTCAATCAAAGTGATTTGACGGTAAGGTTGGGCTTTCGTTATAATGTCCTTATTGTGATGAGACCTTTGTACCCTTTTAGAAAAGGAGGTGTCTATCGAAAAAACTGAAGCGGCATTCTCATTTCCAAAATCATTCATCTTGTTTTGACCTGTGGACGCGTTTATCAGGCGGTGTTGGCGGTAATGCCCGCAGGCAGACCAGCCAAGGACGCAACGGCCACAGGGGAGTCCGGATGAGTAATCCGGCCCTCTGGCGTCCAGCCCTGACCTGACGACCGAACAGTTCTGCTGATAAACGACGTCTTCCATCTCACCAAGGAGAGATTTTTATGGCCAGCGTGGATTACGAACATGTCACCAAGCGTTGGGGCGATGTCGTCGCCGTCAACGACCTTACTCTGCACGTCCATGACAAAGAATTCATGGTTTTCGTCGGCCCGTCGGGGTGTGGAAAATCCACATCATTGCGGTTGCTCGCAGGACTGGAGGAAATTACCGAAGGGGTTATCAAAATCGATGACAAGATCGTGAACGATGTGCCCCCCAAGGATCGGGACATCGCCATGGTGTTCCAGTCCTATGCGCTTTATCCTCACATGACCGTGTATGATAACATGGCTTTTGGCCTGAAATTGCGCAAAGTCCCCAAGCAAGAGATCGATCGCAAGGTGAAAGAGGCTGCGGAGTTGTTGGGGATCAGCAACCTGTTGGACCGTAAACCTAAGGCGCTTTCCGGTGGTCAGCGCCAGCGCGTGGCCTTGGGCCGTGCCATCGTCCGCAATCCCAAGGTATTCCTCCTGGATGAGCCGCTTTCTAACCTGGATGCCAAATTACGTGTTGAGACCCGCGCCAACCTAACCCGGTTGCACAAACGCCTGGGCGCTACCTTCATTTACGTGACTCATGATCAGGTGGAAGCGATGACCATGGCCGACCGTATTGCCGTGTTACGTGATGGCATCCTCCAGCAGGTGGACGCGCCCCAGGTGCTTTACAACCATCCCGCTAACGTCTTTGTGGCTGGTTTCATCGGCAGCCCCAGTATGAATTTCTTCGATGTTACCCTGGTCGAGGAACAGGACACAAAGAAATTATTCGTGGATGGCGGCTCATTCCGGCTGCAAGTGCCCCCTAGTATTGCCGAGAAGGTGCGCAAATACAAGGGCCAGCAGTTGATCTTTGGTATCCGACCCGAAGACATTCATGCTGCGGCATATATGCCACCCGATATCGAAGCCGCGGCCCTCAAGGCCGAGGTGGACTTCTCCGAGCTTATGGGGAATGAAATTTTCGTCTATGCGCTCACGGGTGGCAAACAATTCATTGCCCGCGTCGATCCCCGTACTCGGGCGGTACCGGGCCAACCCATTGATCTCGTCGTTAATATGAGCAATATGCATCTCTTTGACCCCAACACCGAAGTCGCTATTGTTTGATGCGTCTGCACTTTGTATGACCAGGGGATGGCCGAATGCATCGAGCCATCCCCTTTTTTACGTCTCTGGCATACTTCCTAAGTTCTAGGAATATCCCCAGCCACCACCTCGGTTTTCCAGCGATTTTTCAAACGTGGAGGGAATCATGATCGTCACAGATCACAAAATTTATCAGGAACTTGCTCAAAAAAATGACAATAAAATCGTCCTTCTGGTCTTAGATGGGCTGGGGGGATTGCCCATGGCTCCCAATGGTCTGACTGAATTGGAGGCTGCATACACACCCCACTTGGATCGCTTGGCACGGGAGGGCAGCAGTGGGCGCTCTATCCCAGTACGTCCAGGGGTGTCGCCCGGTTCTGGTCCCGCCCATCTCGCTTTGTTCAGCTACGATCCTGTGCAATATGAAATAGGTCGGGGTGTATTGGAAGCGTTGGGGATTGGCTTTGAATTGGGTCCCAACGACCTGGCCGCTCGTGGCAATTTTGCTACGGTGGACGCGAGGGGTCTTATCGTGGATCGCCGCGCGGGGCGAATTCCCACCGAAGAATGCATCCGCCTAACCAAGAAACTTCAGGAAAACACCAGCCTGGCTGAAGAGGGCGTGGAGGTGTTTGTTTTGCCTGTCAAGGAACACCGTTTTGTGGTGATCTTCCGTGGCGAAGGATTGGGAGGTGAATTGACGGAGACGGACCCACTGATCACCGGTAAGCCCCCATTGCCTGTTCGGGACCTTAGCAACACGCCCGAAGGCCGCCGTACCGCAGCGTTGGTCAACAAATGGATCGACCAAGCACGGGCTGTGTTGGCCGATGAACCCCGGGCCAACAGCCTGAACCTGCGGGGCATTGCAAAGGACCCCGGCCTACCCCAGTTTCAGGATATCTTCCAGCTCCACGCTGCGGCCATCGCGGTTTATCCCATGTACAAAGGTGTGGCCAGGCTGGTGGGCATGACCGTCATCGATTTCAAAGGGGATCGGCCTCATCACCAGATAGCCGCGCTGAAGCAAGTTTGGAATGACTACGATTTCTTTTTCATTCACATCAAGAAAACCGACAGTTATGGCGAAGATGGGGATTTTGAGGCGAAAGTTCGGGAGATCGAGGCGGTAGATGCGGTGATCCCCGATATCCTTGCGTTGCAACCCAGCGTGCTTATCGTTACTGGCGATCACAGTACACCGGCCAAATTGCGCGCGCATTCATATCATCCCGTTCCCACCCTGTTCTGGGGCCCCAATGTGATGCAAGATTCAGTTACCTTTTTCGGGGAACGGGCCAGTGAGGGGGGCGCGATGGGGGTCTTCCACGCCACGGAGATCATCCCGTGGGCCTTGGGCTACGCCGATCGCCTGAAACGTTTCGGTGCTTGATGTACAAAGTCCGTGAACATACGCAACGCAGGCGCCAAGGGATGCGGGATCTGTGTCCTACGGCGCTTGCGTTGCATGTTGTTTGATCCCAGAACAAGAAGGCGCTATCCCTGTTGATCTTCAGTCAATAAAGGCAAGGCGTAAGTTTCTTTGACTTCTCGTAGCACTACGCTGGTGTGCACTCGCCCCACCCCCGGGATGCGCGAAAGTTTATCCACCAAAAAACCTTCCAGATCGCGGCGCTGACGCATCACGACTTTCAACAGATAATCGAAATCGCCCGTGACGTGATAACATTCCACCACTTCGGGCATTTCCAAAACCCGGGCATGAAATGTCTTCACCCAATCCGGCTGATGTTTTTCCAACGTTACATGCACGAAGCACAACATTTCAAAGCCCAATTTTTCTCGGTCCAAAATGGCCATATAAGCTTGAATGATGCCGCTTTGTTCCAGACGCTTGAGGCGAGCATGGGTGGCGGGCTGTGAAAGATCGATGCGTCTCGCCAGTTCAGCATTACTGATTCGCCCTTCCCGTTGCAGGATGTCGAGGATTTTGAAATCGATTTTATCCAGCTTGTGTTGAATCGACATTGCAGCCATCCCTTTGGAAGAACCTGTTGGAAAAAACCTTTTTATGAGAAGAATCTAAAATAATGAAAAGATATAATACGGTATTTGCGAAGATCCGTCAAGTTTTTGCGAGGGCCCAGATGTGTTTTAATTCGCCTCCCCCTGCCGAGAAAATACTTCTATAGGGGCTAGTTTATCCGACAGCACCGCAATGTGACTTTGCTTCCTTCGATGAATATATCGCCGCTGGGAAATTGAAATTCGCCACAAATCACGCGGAAAGAGCAGCTTCCCGCGAAATTCTTTCAATGGGCACTAAGTTTATCACTGCTTCTAGGGAAGCATGCGCGCGAAATGCTGGTTGATGCGACGGATAACCAGCACGCGCAGGCCCGCGATATTGCGTTGTTTTTCCTGCTGAACAAAGTCCGCCCAACGTTCAAGAAGACGAAGCGTGGTGTAAGCTTGAATGAGGGGCTGTGGGGGCAAGGTACGCACGGACTGGTAACCTTCCAGAAAGGCTGTTTCGGTTCGATGAATCACCGCGCGTGGATAGGCCATTTCGCCCACCATGATCTGCCATTTGTCGATGGTACGAAGTGCGGCCAGAAACCAACCGATATCCAACGCGGGCTCCCCAAAAAAGGCAAGCTCCGTGTCCAATACAGTCACCTGCTGCGGAGGATGACAAAGCACGTTGCGGAGGGTGAAATCGCCGTGGAGGGGAACGCTTTCATGTGCGGACGCGGCCAATACATCTGTTCTCTCCCGAATTCGCTTTTCATCCATAGGGTCCAACCCCCCCGCACGCAATGCGAGCAACCAGTGCTCGCGTTGGGCCAGGGGGTTGGGCGCGGGGCGCGACCATCGAGGCGGCGTAAGCTGATGCAATACGCCCAACCATCGTCCTGCTTGCCAGACGAAGTGCCGGGCTAACTGGCAACCGTTCTCCGGGGCCCAACTCCGACAATCCCTCATGCGAATGTACAGAGGGGCTCCTTCCACCCGGAGCATGATCAGCGCGGGCGGGTCCTCCCATGCATCCAAGGCTCTGGGCACGGTGAGATGAGGGTATTCAGCCAGATGGGTTTCGAGCAGACGATGGGCCCGGAATGCCAGATGCACATCCGCGGCTTTCCGTCCTTGAGGCACTTTGACTACGAGCTCGGTCAGGGGAAGACCATCCTCCAAGATGGTAAAGGGGAAAAGCCGGGAATAGGTTCGCAGGTCGGGCGGCCCTGAAATCCGCAGATCGAGCTGCCCGCGCGCTTCGGGAAAGTAGCGGGGCAACACGGGGCGGAGTCGCGTGAGCCAGGCTTTTTGTTGAGGCGTGGGATTAGCCATAAGCCCGTCGTGCTTCTTCGGCAATAATAGCGATACCCCGGCGCACCACGTCATCTTCTTGGGCATAGCTGACCCGCAAGCATTCGTGGCGATGCCGCCAATCTTCTTTCAGTCCGGGGAAGAAGTAATGGCCGGGCACCACAATCACCCCTCGTGCTTTGAGGCGGGTGTAAAATTCGGCGCTGGTGATGGGCAGGTCGGGGAACCATACCCACAGGAAGAATGCGCCTTCGGGCTTGTGTATGCGATAGGGCGTATCCCCCATGAACTCGGCAAACCAGGTCAGCGTTTTTTCAGCTTTGCTTCGGTAATATGGCCCAACAACTTCATGTCCCAATCGAATGATCTCACCCGTCCGGGTCATATCCAGGGCTAGGCCCGCGCCGATGTTCCCTGGCGCCAGGCTGGCGATGGCGTTCATGCTGGCTATGGCTGAGATGATGCTTTCGTTGGCCACGACAATCCCTGTGCGTGTGCCCGGCATCCCAAGCTTGGAAAGGCTTAGCAGCAACACAACGTGGTCATCCCACAGGGGTTTGGCCTCGGTGAAGATAATGTTGGGGAAAGGTGTGCCATAAGCGCCGTCGATGATCAGCGGGATGTCGTGCTTATGCGCGATTTGCGCCAGGTGGGCCATCTCGTCATCGGTGAGCACATTGCCTGTGGGATTGGTGGGCCGAGATACGCAAATGGCAGCGATATCGTCGCCCACTTCCAGATGGGCGAAATCCACATGATATTTGTAGAGCACGTCGTCGAGGTATTCGATGCTAGGCTTGGCAGAGACAAAGAGATCATCCACCACCCCCACATTGGCATAGCCGATGTATTCGGGCGTCAGGGGTAACAGGATGCGGCGGAAGGTGCCATCAGCTGCTTCCCCGCCGAAGAGGTTGAACAGGTAAAAGAATGCAGTCTGGCTTCCATTGGTCAGGGCGATATTCTCAGGCCCCAGCTTCCAGCCGAATTCCCGGCCCAGCAGTTGGGCCATGGCTTTGCGAAATGCGAGGTTGCCCGCGGGGGGCGCGTAATCGTTGATGATGCTATCGAAACGGTCTTCGTCCAGGAGCAGGTTGTACATGTGTTGTCGCAAGACGCGCTGCACCTGGGGGATCTTGGCGGGATTCCCTCCGCCCAGCATCATCATGGGCTCGTCGCTGCTTAGGGCGTCGCCTAAGTCCGCCATGAGTTGGAGAATACCCGAATGGGCTGTGAATTTCTGTCCGAATTTGGAAAATCGCATGGGAGTTTTCCTGAGATGGTTGGATGGGAACATGTGGAAACGACGTGCGTATTGTACAAAGCGGCGCCCCTTCGTCGCAAACGGCCGATGTTCACAGGACCGGTTGGGTTACGGGAATGGATTTTGCGATATGCGCCATGAGGGTCGATAATAAGGGTCCATGAAGCGCGTGCTCCCTCTCCTGCTCCTGACGCTGATCCTGCTGTTGGCCGCGGGGTTGCGGCTTTATCGGCTGGATGGGCAGAGTTTTTGGGCGGATGAGGGGAATTCGGTGGTGTTGGCACGCGAATCTGTGGGTGAGATCATCCAGGCTGCGGCCGCGGATATCCATCCCCCGGCGTATTATCTGATGCTGAAAGCTTGGGGGCAGGTGTTTGGGTTGCGTGAGCGCGGCGCGAGGAGCCTTTCTGCGTTACTAGGTGTTTTGGTGGTGCTAGGCGTGTATCTTACAGGCGCGTTGTTGAAGAACAAACGCACGGGCCTGCTGGCTGCATTGCTCGCGGCCGGCAATCCCTTCCTTATTTATTACAGCCAGGAAGCCCGCATGTATCAGCTTTTGGCGTTGGCAGGAGTGTTCAGTGCATGGGCTTTTCTCCACTGGATCCGGGATGCTGCCTTGATGGGGAACCGGCCTCCTTTCGCGGCTTCTGTGTTCTATCTGCTTTTCACCACGCTAGGACTTTATACCCACTACGCGTTTCCTATTCATCTGGTCACCCTCAATCTTGTCTTTTTCATCTGGCTGCTGGTTTCTGATGGCCGAGTGGCGCGCAAAGTGTGGAATTGGTTGTATTGGAGTGTCTTACAGGGGATATTGGCGATTTTGTTTCTACCCTGGCTACCTGTTGCGTTACGGCAGCTTTCGGTATGGCCTCGTCCCGAAGTTACGCTGGATGGTCCTCAGGCTCTGATAGCCACTTACCAGTTGTTCCTGTGTGGCCCGATCCCATGCCCCTTGCCTGGGATGATCCAGCTCATTTTAGGGGTGTTCTCAGCGGTGCTCGTTGGTTGGGGGCTCTGGCGGCAGTGGCGCCACCAAGGGTTGACCTGGCCTCATCTCACATTGCCATTGTTCTGGCTGGTGTTGCCCATGCTGGCTATGATGGTTTCAAAGGCGTTTACACCAACTTTCTTCAAATTTCTCCTTCTGGCTTTGCCTGCGTATTTGCTGCTGTTGGCGTTGGGCTTGGATGCAGTGGGAATTCCCTCCTTGCGACGCCCGCGCATCGTCATGCGCGGGGAACAGCGGGATTGGGCGGTCATCCGAACCTATACCCTGACACCCATTTTCGTGCTGATCCTGCTCCTGCCAGCTGTGCCTTCTCTCAATCGCTATTATCATGATCCCACGGTGGCGCGAGATGACTACCGTGGCATTGCCGCCTATTTGAAAGCGGTGGCCGGGCCCGAGGATGTGGTGATCCTAGTGGCCCCGGGCCAAATCGATGCTTTCAGCCAATATGATCATGGCCCAGCTCCTGTATATCCCTTGCCTGAGGATCGCCCCATGGTGAAAGAAAAAACCCAGGCGACGCTGGATGCGATCCTTTCGCGTGCGAGGCGTGTCTTCGCCATCTACTGGGCGGAGGAGCAGGCCGATCCCGACAGCTTTATCGAGAGCTATTTGGGACAGCAGGGATTCAAAGCCTGGGATGTGTGGGTGGGGCGGTTGCGGTTTGTAGCCTACAGCGCCGCCCCTCCTCCGGATCTTATTTCTTTTGAGCAACCTGTGCGCTTTGGAGAGAATATTTTGCTTCAAGGGGTTGGATATAGCATCGAGCCTTTGCAACCAGGGGATATCGCTCGTGTACGGCTGGCCTGGTTGGCCACCGCGCCCCTGGAAACGCGCTATAAGGTCACGCTCCAGCTGTTGGATCCGGCGAATCAGGTGGTGGCGCAGGTAGATAGTGAGCCCAATGGGGGAGCGCGCCCCACGACCACTTGGCGACCGGGAGAGATCGTGGAGGACGGCTATGGGCTGGCTATCCCCCTGGCCACGCCGCCCGGACGCTACCCATTGATTCTGGCCATGTACGACGCGAAGACGGGTGGGCGGTTGCCGGTTTCCGGGGAAGGTGCGCGAGGTGACCACCTGTTGTTGGGCGATGTCACCGTTGTTCCACCTGAACAACCATTGGTCTTCCTGTCCATCCGCTATCCCACGGATGAAGTGCGCGGCCCTTTTCGTTTCCTCGGGCATGACCGCTATAAACAAGGCTTTGCCCACGCGCCCGACACTCCCCTTCAACCAGGCGATATCTTGCATCTGACTACCTACTGGCAGGCGTTGAAGAAACCCGACGGCGATTACCAATTTGAAGTCCGTATGGATACTACCCCACTAGGGCGCTATCATTTGGCTGGGCCGGGTTATCCCACCCATCAGTGGCTTCCCCAATTCCCATGGCGCGGGGAACATGCCATCCCATTGCCTCCCGAACTGGCAACGGGCCGAAGGCACCGGCTTTGGCTCCAACTGCTCGACCCCCACGGCAATCCCCTAGGAAGCCCCATCGAACTCAAACCCATGCTGCGTTATTGAACTCGGAATAACGAAGATTTTCGTGGTTAAATCTCCAGATCGTTGATTTGAATTTCCAGCTTGGGGTGGATAAGCTTCAGCTTATAGTGGTCAGGAGAAAGGTCGGTGATAATAAAATTGCCCAGGTCATCCACTTTCGTTTCGGCCACACGGATATCATTTTGCCACAGTTCGATTTTGAAGAGCTCGGGGGAATCACCGCCGACCAATAGCCCTACCAGTTGATGTTTGCCAGGATGGTCTACATCTTCATAAAATTCCAGGGTCACCTGCAATTCGCCCGCATCGAAAAGCATGGGGCGTTGTGATCTTCCTCGCATGGGCCCCAGGGCAAATTGCACCCCCAGGCCCGGTCCGGCTCCCTTCGCGAAACGGTTGACCCATTGGGCCACGATGACTCGGACTCCTTCGCGCACAGCCTGGACGTGATCGCCGATGGAAGGCGCGCCATTAGGGTCGGGCATGATTGACTCCATGAACTGCTGTTGCCACGCGAGCTCCTGACTGCACAATGGACAATTTTCAACATGCTTGCGAAGCGCGCGCTGTTCCTTTCCGGTCAATAAGCCCAGGCCATACTCGGCCAAGGTGAGCGTCGGTGGGCATTCAACCCGGTCAAGCAAGGCACGCAGTCGACGATCCTGGATACGTAACGCCAACGCCCGTTGCCGACAGGCTTCGCAGTGATCAATGTGATCTTGATGTGTCTGATCGCCGTCCAGCCATGCCAATAACTCAGCGTCAGAATAATGAGCACGAAGTGAATGTTCAGTCATGATGGCAACCTTTATTTTATCTTATAAACGCCTTACACGGGGATTTTTCGGCATTTTTAGGCTAGAAAATCGTGCAAATCTTTGTCACGACGAAGCCGCGCCAGGATGTTTTCCTTCACGCGATAAATCTCTCGGGCGTCCCGGAAAAGCTCGGGATGTTTTGCCAAAATTTCGCTGGGTTTCAGGCCCAAAACAAACATCTCATAGAGCACACGATGTTCTTGGGGCGTTTTCATCCGTTGCTGAATAGCTTGAAACGCCTGTTTGCAATAAATCCGGTGTTGAATCCGTTCTTCCATGCTTTGGGTTGGATTGGTTTTCATCTGGCGTTGTGCCTCACGGGCCTCGATATTGAGTAATTCGGCACGTTGCTGTCGCACGACGTCAAGAATGGCGCTATGAGTGCAGATTTGCAGATAACGGAGCACACTTTTGATGTCGTTGAAGTCCGCACACTTTTCCGGCGTGATCGCCTTCCACATGCGCGCAAATGCTCCATTCACAAAGGCATCTGCGTCCTCGCCGGTTTGATGAAACGCTGGGTGTTTCAGAACCCATCCTTTCACCAAAGGTGCATATAACTGATAGATCCATTCCCAAGCCTCTTCATCTTGATGGATGATGGCTAGCCTGAACAGCACCAAACAACTGTGGCAGGGATCTTGGCCACGCTCAAAAAAATGCTGCGTTTCGTGCGCACAACGCCGCGCCAGTTCTTCAGGTGATTGGCGAGGGGATGATGACATGATCTCTGGGGGCAGCGAGATGGTTTTGCCAAAAAGGTGGTGAATTTCTTTACAGTATATGATAGCCGGAGCCGGAAAACAAATTATGGAAAAATTCTTCTATTCATGCCGGAAAAATCAAGATATCGTCGTTTATACGAATAAAAGGGGCATCAGCCAATATGGTGGACATATCTGGATATTGTTGGCGAGAGGATCGGATGGTATGGGGTGCGGGACGATGAGGCGAGACATCGTCCCGGAACCTGGGCGGATGAGGCGAGACATCCGCCCAGGGCTTTTCAAGAGCGCCGATCGGAGAGGAGGGGAATTCCGGTCGGCGTTCTTTGTCGCGGTTGTTTTATATCACGTTAAAACCTGTTATACTTGGCTTTCGCGTTTACACTCCCCTTCCCGACAGCTATTTCCATGCCCGAATCTCTGTCCTCCTCCTGCCCTTACCAACGCATTCACGTGGTGGGCGTCACCGGGTCGGGCAAGACTACGTTGGCCCGGGAACTCGCCGCTCGTTTACACGCCCCCCACATTGAACTTGATGCCTTGCATTGGGGCCCGGAGTGGACGCCTGCGCCCGATGACACGTTTCGCCAACACCTGCGCGAGGTCCTAGCAGGCGATTGCTGGGTTGTGGACGGTAATTACAGCAAAATGCGAGACATCGTCTGGGCCCAGGCCGATACGGTCATTTGGCTGGATTACCCATTCGTTCTGGTTTTTTGGCGGCTAATTCGCCGCACATGGCGTCGGGTTTTCCTGCAACAGTCCTTGTGGAACGAAAATCGCGAGGGGTGGCGTCAGGTATTCAGCCGCGATTCCATTTTCCTCTGGCAACTTCGCTCTTTTGGAAAAAAACGCCGGCATTACCTGGCCCTGATCCAACAGCCCGAAAACGCTCATCTCGCATTCATCCATCTGACATCTCCCCAACAAACGACAACCTGGCTTCAGTCCACATTTCCTTCTGAAGAATGGCCAGGTGCCCTGATTCAAACATGATTTTCGGGGGAAGACGGCAACCGAGTTGTTTCAATGGAACCCATCGCCACTTTCCGAACGTCTCCCTACTATTCCCGACCATGATTCGACAACCTATTTCTCTTTTCCTCCTGCTGATCCTGACTGCAACGCTCATCGCCTGTGGTGCCAGCGCCACGCCCGAATCCACGCCTGCGCCCCCGCCCACCTGGACGCCCACGCCCATGTCGGTGCAGATGGCGAACGTGGATGCGACGCCCACGCCCACCGCGACCATGCCCCCGACCCCCACGGTCGCGACCAGCGAACCCACCCAACCGCCAACGGAACAACCCACCAACCCAGCACCTCCGTCCCCCACCAACACGCCCGCGCCTAAGGTGGCGAAAGCCATCGTCATCGCGCCCCAGGCCAATTTGCGCCTAGGCCCAGGCACCAGTCATCCCAAAGCTGGCGTGGTCAAACAGGGGGATGCATTCGTGGTTTTGGGCAAGAACCAGGCCGGGGATTGGTGGCAGGTTCAAGTCAATGGGCAACCGCTGTGGATCTTCGGCAATCTCGTGCGGGTGGAAAACCCCAACGTCGTGGCAGTGGCTGAAGCCATTCCCACACCCCCCCCCGCCCCCCACAGCCACGCCCAAGCCCGCCGCGCCCGATCCCTGCGCGGGCATTGGCGGCGATGGCTGCAAATGGCGCATTCGTGGCGGACCCGCGTTCGCTCCCAATACCTTCGGCCTCAAACTCACCTTCGGCTTCGTTCATGGCGGCCGCGGGGACGAGCCCCAGGGCAGCTACTTCGTGTGGCTGGAGAAAAACGGCGTCAAGCTACCCATTCCCGACAGTGTGCGCAGTGTGGCTGGCGGTATGCGCAACGGGCCTAATGGCCCCTATAATTACGAATATAGTGTCGGCCTGAATGACATCCCCGACAAAAGGCTCGATGGCTGTTATGTGGGCTGGGTGCTCGACGGCAATGGCCAGCGGGACAGTCAGAATTTCGAATTTTGTGTGCCCGAAGGCCAGGGAGAAGTCTGGATTCTGTTTGATCAAAATTGATCGAAGCATGTCGGGAGAGGAGCTCATCCTCCGAAATTGGAAGCCGGAAGACCGGGAGCCTGGCTCTTATTGACCGGCTTCCTTGTTTTTTCGGATCCTGGGTTTCTCATTTTTCCCGCTTTTCGATTAAAATGATATGTTGACGCTTCCCCAAAAACCAAAAATCATATTTCTCAACCCTCGTCTTCATTACCCAAATTCAGCTTATGCCTCCGAAGACCAGCGAAGCCATTCGCGAAGCTTTTCTCCGTTACTTCGAAGAGCAGGGCCACACGCGCGTGCCCAGCTCATCCCTCGTTCCTCACAACGATCCCACCCTTCTCCTGACCAACGCCGGGATGGTACAGTTCAAGGATGTGTTCCTGGGGTTGGAACAGCGGCCCTATAAGCGCGCGACCACGTGCCAGAAGTGCATGCGCGTCTCTGGCAAGCACAACGATCTGGAGAACGTGGGGCCATCACCCCGGCATCACACCTTCTTTGAGATGCTGGGCAACTTTAGCTTCGGCGATTACTTCAAAGAGGGCGCGATCCGTTACGCCTACGAGTTCCTGGTGGATCGCATGGGCCTGGATCCGGATCGGCTCTATTACACGGTCCATGTCTCCGATGACGAAGCTTTCGACATCTGGACTAAGCAAATGGGTATCGCGCCCGAGCGGGTCTATCGCATGGGCGATAAGACCAATTTCTGGGCCATGGGGGATGTTGGGCCCTGCGGCCCTACCAGCGAAATCCATTACGACTGGGGGCCCGAAGCCTGCACCTGCGGCGATCCCAATTGCTCCGTCGCCCTGGACAACGGTTGCGATCGTTGGCTGGAAATCTGGAATCTGGTGTTCATGCAGTTCAATCAAGACGCCAACGGCGTGCGCACCCCTCTGCCCAAACCGGGTGTGGATACGGGCATGGGGCTGGAACGCATCGTCAGTGTAGTCCAAAATACCCCCGTCAACTACGAAACCGATCTCTTCCTACCCATTATGGACCGGGTGCAAGAACTGACCGGCCACACGGACGCGCAGCGGGAAGCGCACATCGTTAGCTATCGGGTCATTGCAGATCACAGCCGCGCGGCCGCGTTTCTCATCGCGGATGGCGTGCGGCCCGGGCCCGCGGGCCGGGGCTATGTGTTGCGCATGGTCATTCGGCGGGCGCATCGCTTTGGCCGCAAGATCGGCCTGACCGATCCCTTCCTGGCCCAGGTCACCGACGCGGTCGTGGACAAAATGGGGGAAGTCTATCCCGAACTTGTGGAGCGTCAGGAACTCATCCGTCGCACCGTCACCCTGGAAGAAGAGCAGTTCATCCACACTCTGGGGCGCGCGCTTCAGATCCTGGACGAAGCCCTGGCCGAGTTGCAGGCCAAGGGGGAACAGGTACTTCCGGGCAAGGTCGCTTTCGATCTCAAATCCACGTATGGCTTGCCTTTCGAAGTCACCCGAGACATCTGCAATGAACGCGGGTTTGAAGTGGATGAGGAGGGATATAGGGAGGCGGATCGCATCCATCGAGAGAAAAGTCAGGGCAAGATCAGCCAGGCTCAATATGCGGTGGGTGCCGAATTCTACGCAGCCCTGCTTCCCAACCTGGAAGGCAAGGGTTTACTCCCCCCCGAAGGTGTTCTCTACGATCCTTACACCAGCACGACCCGCCGAACGCGTATTGCTGCTATCATTAAGGATGGCGAGCTGGTGGACCAGGCGCAAGCAGGAGAGCAGGTGGAGATCGTTCTGGCCGAGACGCCTTTTTATGTGGAGGCGGGTGGTCAGGTCAGCGATACAGGCGTCATCGAAGGCCCGCAGGGACGCGCTCAGGTGAAGGATGTGCGGCGGCCTGTCAGCAATATGATCGTCCACGAAGCGGTCATCGAATCGGGTGAGTTGCGCGTGGATGATGAGGTGACCGCTGCAGTGGATGAGGAACGTCGCTGGGACATTATGCGCAATCACACCGCCACCCATCTACTTCATCGGGCGTTGCGGATGCACCTGGGCGAACACGTCCATCAGGCGGGCTCCCTGGTCGCACCCGATCGGCTTCGCTTTGACTTCACCTACGATAGACCCCTCACGGAAGAGGACATCAAAAAGATCGAGGAAACGGTCAACGAGGCCATTCTGGCCGACTACCCAGTGCACATTCAGCATAAATCGTTAGATGAAGCCCTAAGTGAAGGGGCGATGGCTTTGTTTGGGGAGAAGTACGGCGATGTGGTACGCACCGTCTCCCTGGGTGATGAACGATTCCATAGCTACGAGTTGTGTGGCGGCACCCATGTGCAACGCACCGCGGAGATCGGCCCTTTCCTCATCGTCAGCGAAGGTTCCACGGGCCGGGGCGTGCGCCGCATCGAGGCCTTGACCGGCCGCGAGGCCGTCCGCTATATCGAGGAACGGTTGGACATCCTGAACAGAGTGGCCCGCATTTTGAACACACCTGTGGACAACCTGGTCCAGAAGGTGGCGGACTTGAAGGATCAGGTAAGTGAACTGCAGCGCGAGGTGCAGCGCCTGCGCCAGCGGATGCTTAGTCAACAGGCCCAGGCCATGGTGGATGCGGCTCGCGAGGTCGCGGGCCTGAAGGTATTGGCCCTGAGAGTGGATGCGACCAATGTGGATGAAATGCGCCGTCTGGCCGATGACCTGCGGAACAAGTTGGGCTCGGGCGTCGTCATCTTAGGTGCGGTCATCAATGATAAGCCTATGCTCATTGCCGCAGCCACCCCCGACGTGGTGGAAAAAGGCGTCCATGCCGGAAACATCGTCAAGGCGCTGGCGCCCATCATCGGCGGCGGTGGCGGTGGTCGGCCCAACATGGCCCAGGCCGGTGGTCGCGATGCCTCCAAGCTGCAAGATGCTCTGGACGTGGCCTACGATGTCGTTGCAGAGCAACTCAAGTCATAATCGATGATCCATTTCATTTCCCTCGCTCCACCCGCGACCGTGGCCAAGGCCCGGCTCGCGATTTTTCGCGCAACCCTTGGATCCCGTCTGCTCTTCATCCTCCCCGAAGAGGCGGACAACTTCGCACATTTGCCGCGGCTCAAGGCCTTGCGCCAGGCCGCGGACGACGCGGGTGTGGAGATCGGCTTGGTGACCCGGGATAAGGACATTCGCTATTTTGCCAAAAAAGCCCGCATCCCTGTCTATCGCTCCGAGGTGGCCGCGCGGCGGCGCTGGCGTTGGCCCAAACCGGAGCCTCCCTTGCCCCCACCCCATAAATTCCGTCCTGCTTATATCCCGGCCCCGCCGGGCAGCGCGGCCTTACAGCGGGCGCCTGCCCTGGTCACGAAGCCGGGGGCAACCATCATCTGGGGCGAACCCCGGGCGAAGGCGGACCGCACCTGGCTGCGGGGCCTGGCCTATGTGGGATTTATCGGCATCATTGCACTTATCCTCTGGGGCCTCACCTGGTATCTTCTGCCTCAGGCCACGGTGATCCTCGTGCCCGCTCGGGAGACCGTGTATAGCTCGGTCGAGCTCGTGGCGCGCACGGGTATCGAGGAACCCGATGCCTTAAATAGATTGGTTCCTGCTCGGGTCGTGCAAGCCCGGGTGGAAGGTTATGGCACGACCCCGACCACCGGTGTGGATGATGCGCCCGTGGGCAAAGCCACCGGGGTCGTCACCTTTATTAACAAAACCGGGCGAGAGATCACTGTGCCCGAAGGAACGATTGTTCGTACCACCTTCGGTGAAAATGTGCGCTTTCGCACCCAGGAGGAGGTGAGCGTGCCGCCGGGCGTGGGCAAACAGGCACAGGCCCCTATCGAGGCCGTCAAGCCGGGGCTCATTGGCAACGTACCTGCCCTCACCATCAACGAAATCGAAGGCCCTCTCAACATCAGCCTGCGGGTGAGCAACCCCTTTAACACCGAAGGCGGTACTGTGGAGCGAGTAGCCGTGGTCACCCAGGCCGACAAGGATCGCCTGAAAAACGAACTGCTGGCTCAGCTCCAGCAACAAGCTTATCTCAAGCTGGGGGAGAACCTGCGCCCAGGGGAATATATCCCGCCTGAGACGGTGGAGACCTTCGTGCTGGCCGAGACTTACGATCGCTTCGCCGGCGAACACGCGGATGAACTGGGCCTCCAATTGCAATTGCTGGCTCGTGGCCTGGCCATCGATCTGGACAGTGCCCGGATGCTGTCTGAGCGCGCGTTGCGTGAGTCGGTGCCCGAGGGCCTCTTCTTGTTGGAGGAAACCATCCAAACAGGAGAGCCGCAATTCACTCTGTTTGATGATGAGTTTGTTCGCTTTACCATGACCGCGCGGGGAGAAGCCATCCGGCCCATCGATGCAGGTGAAGTGCGGGCCTTGGTCGCGGGCGCGTCCCTGAACGATGCCCCCGGGCTTCTCCAGGAAACCTTTGCGCTGGCACAGCCACCGGTCATCGTCATCGAGCCTGCCTGGATCAAGACCATGCCACACCTGCCATCCCGTATCATTGTTCGGGTTTACAAAGAATGACCATCTGGCTGGCTCTCGATATCGGCGACAAGCGCATCGGCCTGGCTGCGGGGAGCGATGAGGCCCGTCTGGCTAGGCCATTACGTGTCATCACCCGTAGCAGCAAGGAGCGAGATTTCGAGGCCATCGCCCAGGCAGTGAAAGAAGTGGGTGCCGAGGCCCTGTTGGTTGGATTGCCCCTGAACATGGATGGTTCCGAAGGGCCTCAGGCCAAGCGGGTGCGCAAATTCGCCGAGCGGCTGCATCGTCGCCTGCATATACCCCTGCGCTATCACGACGAACGCCTGTCTTCATTTGTCGCTGACCAGATCCTGGCCGAAAAACCACGCAAAAAGGCCCGACGTCAGCCCAATGATGCCGTTGCAGCCGCAGCCATCTTACAGTCCTTCTTCGACGCGGGGGTGGTGGCATCTTCCATTCCCGAACACTAGACACTTGTCATTCCTGGAACCGCCTTGATCTGCTCGGATTTGGCGGTCATCCAACCTGAGAATACTTCGCTGGCTAACAGCCATCTCATCAATTTGTCTGTATCAAACTGTATGTACGACTTTTTTGTTAAGACCTTTCCCCGGTTCCTACTCTTCGTCGCGGTATTGGCCGCACTGGTTGCTGTAGGATTCATCGCTCGCGCCTGGACGCAGGAACAGGTCGTGGCTTATGAGGCGGAACGGCCCGAAACAGGCCTGGTGCGGAACACCACCGCGGCATGGAAAAACCTCAATCCCGACAACTTCGAAACCCAGGCTCTTCAGTTCTATCTCAATCTCAATCGAGAGGCCATCTATGAACCCGTCGATCCCAACGGCGAGCCCGTGGAATTTCGCGTCGAATTGGGAGAAACGGGACGTAGTATTTCCGAACGGTTGGAGGCCATGGGGTTGATCCGGGATGCGGGGCTGTTCCGGCTTTATTTGCGGTTGAATAACCTGGAACAGAAGCTGGAAGCTGGTAAGTTCATCCTTTCCCCCGCGATGACGGTTCCTGAGATCGCAGAAGCTTTGCAACAAGCCCGTCGTGAGGATATCCTTGTGCGTATTCCCGAAGGCCGCCGGGCGGAAGAGATCGCGCAGATTTTAGAAGAGGCCGAGGTCATCGACGCTGCGGAATTTATGGCGGCTGTGCGCACGGGGGATCTCAATTTGCTGGGGCTTCCCGACTATCCTTTGCTGCGGGATAAACCGCCGGGCGCGTCTTTCGAAGGATATCTCTTCCCCGACACCTACCGGTTTCCGGAAGATGCCACCCCTGCGGACATTCTCCGCCAGATGTTCGACAATCTAGAGGTCAAGATCGAAGATAAAGATCGCACGGCCATTGCGGCCAGCGGACGCACCTTCTTCCAGGTTCTCATCCTCGCTTCCATTGTCGAACGGGAGGCCGTGTTGGATGAAGAACGTCCGCTCATAGCCTCCACCTATCTCAACCGTCTCGGTCCCGTGTGCGAGAAGGAAGTCTTTGGCTACCTGGCCGCGGACCCGACCGTCCAGTATGCCATGGGATATGACCCTGACCAAGACACCTGGTGGCCTACCGTGCCCGATGTGCAGGATTATCTGGAGGTCAATTCCCCTTACAACACCTATCTTTATCCTGGCCTCCCCCCAGGCCCCATCGCCAATCCAAGCCTAGCCTCCATCAAGGCCGCTATTTATCCTGCCCAGACCACCTATTGCTACTTTGTGGCCACCGGCGATGGTCGTCATGTCTTTTCTGAGACGGGTGCAGAGCACGAGCTCAACGTGCAATCCAATCAACCTTAAAACCAAAAGTTTGCGTGCAGCAGAACTGACCAAAACCTTATTCTCATCCAGCAACGAACCCCAGCTATAACAACGCGTGTGACGCATCATGTCTCGAAACAACGAGGTTTCTCGCATATTTTTTGCTGTAGTCGCTTTGTTTTTTTCCCTGGCGCTGTTTTCCGTGGGTTGCAAAAATTGGCGTGCGCCCCAAGTGGTGAAGATCGGGCTCATCGCGCCTTTCGAAGGCGCCTCGCGTCCGTTGGGTTATGACACATTGCATGGGGTGAAATTACGCATCAATCAATGGAACGAAAGCGGGAGGGAGCCGAAAATCGAGCTGGTGGCACTGAATGACGATAGTGATCCCGAGCTGGCTGCTAGGTTGCCCGATCAGCTGGCGCAGGATACGGATATCCGGTTGATTCTAGGACCACCTCAGGGCCATACCGCGATCGCGGTCCTCAGCAGCTTGCAAAAACACAACATCCCTACCCTGTTGCTGGCTCCCGTGCGGAGTGTGCCAACGGATGGGCTCATCCTACCTTATGCAGGGATTGGAGCACACTATCAACAACTTTTTCAACCCATGTTTGGCATCCTTCCGCCTGCCTGGTCTCGTCCCATCAATCAGCCCTCCATTTGGTTGGGCGATCCTTTCACCCTGGCGGAGCTCTACAACGAATCGCCCGAACTGGTGCCTGCAGCCGGGCCGGTGGCAGGCGAGGAAGCACTGCAAGGTTGGGCGCCTGACCTGACTTGGACGATCCCTTGGGCGGCGCCAATGCCTGAAAATCTTCCCGAAGATTTCTCACAACAATTCGAGGCACTGGCCGGAAAACCACCCAACTACGCCGCGGCCCTGGCTTATGCCGCTACGGACGAAGCCATTCGCCTTATCACCGGTGCGGAAGATTATCGACCGGATCATGATGCCTTAAAGGAAGTCAAACTTCCTCCCATTACTGTCGTCAACCCCTATCTGGTCAAATAGGTCAGGCCATGCATCGCTACTTGATGATTTCACCGGAGTACAATTTGCAACGGGTAGGCGGGTTGGGGGTGCATGTGCAAGGCTTGGCTCCCAGGCTCAGCGACCGGGTGTTGCTCGACCTGTTTGTACCACGTTACCAAGGCTTGGGGGATTATTGTGAGCCGTTGCGGCGGCATGGGACGGTCTATCGGGCCGATGCTATCGAGCCCCGGCCAGGTGAGGATTTTGATCTCCAGGTCTGGCGGATGAACGATCAGATCAACGCGGCCATTACCCGCCATATCAACATCGGGCGGGAATTCAGCTTGATGCACGTGCACGACTGGCTCAGCGGCTATGTCGCAAATGACCTTCATCAGCGATATGGTATACCGATGGTCGCCACCATCCACGCGACCGAAATGGGACGTCGGCGAGGTCAAATCTGGGGAAATCCTCTCAGCGAGCGCATTCATCTGGCCGAACAATACCTGATCCGGGAAGCAGACCTCATCATTGTTTGCAGTGAGTTCATGCGGCAGGAGGTCATCACAGCTCTGAATGCACCTCCAGAAAAAATCCGCGTCATTCCCAATGGTGTCGAATATGAACATCTGATTCATCTGCGGGATCAACTCGAAGCCTTGCCTTACATTCGAAGGCGCTGGGCTGAGCCCGATCAACCTCTCATTTTCTTTGTAGGGCGTCTGGAATGGGAAAAGGGGCCGGACTTGTTGGTGCAGGCCATGCCCATGGTGTTGGAAGCGTTCCCCAACGCGAAACTCATCCTCGCGGGCAAAGGTTCTTATACCGATCAGCTTGTCGCCCTGGTGCGGGAACTGGAACTGGAGGCTCATGTGCAAGTAGTCGGCTTCATCAGCGACCAAACCCGGAATGAGATCTATGCAGTGGCGGATGTGGCCGTGTTTCCCAGCCGTTATGAGCCTTTTGGCATTGTGGCGCTGGAGGCGATGGCTGCAGGAGCCCCTGTGATCGTGGGAGATGTAGGGGGATTGAGTGAGGTGGTGGAACACGGGGTGACGGGACTGCGAACGCCTAACGATCCTCAAGCGATTGCTGATGCCATCCTTCAGACGTTGCATAACCCTGAGCAAGCCGCGGCCCGCGCCCGTCGGGCCCAGGATGTTGTGCGGACCCAATACAGTTGGGAAGCCATCGCCGAACGCGTATTGGAAGTTTATGCGGAATTAGTGTAGTGCCACCCTTTCGCCATCTATCCCCATGAGACCATGTTAACGCCATCCGACCTCCATCAATACATTCAGCAACATGGCCTGAACGCTCGGCTGATCAGGGATCTTGGTGATACCGCTACTGTGCCACTTGCCGCGACCGCGTTAGGCGTCCACGTTGATCAAATTCTGAAAACGCTGCTTTTCTATGTGCGGGGAAAGCCTTATCTTGTGATCAGCCATGGCGTAGCGCCGGTACCCGCCAGGCCTTTGGCTGATCATTTCGGTGTGGGCAAACGTCAGATCAAACTCGCACGCCCCGAGCAAGTGCTGGCTGAGACCGGATACCCGGTTGGGGGCGTGCCACCTATCGGGCATCTTCATCCCCTCCCGGTGGTCCTGGCCCGATCCATTCTTGATTACTCTGTTGTCTATGGCGGCGGGGGAGACGCGAAAACCATGTTGGAGATCGCGGTTTCCGATTTACTTCGCCATCATGATCCCGTGATCTTGGCCCTAAGATAATATCCTTTTCGGCCTTGTTGGCCCACTGAAACGTCCATTCGAAGCTTAACGATTTCCTGGTCCTCCATTGATACGTAGCCAATACGCCATGTCCATTCCTGAGATGCGTTATACCCTTTGTTTTCTTTTTCGGGATGATGCCATTCTGATGCTCAAACGCAACCATGCACCCAATCGCGGCTTATGGAATGGCGTTGGTGGTAAAATCGGACGAGGTGAAACACCTGTAGCAGCCTGTTTGCGCGAGGTGCGGGAAGAAACAGGGTATCACCTCATCACGCTTCGGTTTCATGGCATACTCACTTGGGAGGGCTATGAGACGCCGTCCGGAGGTTTGTATATCTTCTCTGCCCCCGCCCCAGAAGGAGAGCCCCATCCTACCCCGGAAGGGGAATTGCGATGGCATCCCAAAACATGGGTGTTTTCATCGCCCGAGGTGGTCAGCAACATTCACATTTTCGGCCCATGTCTCGATGCGGGATGTGCGCCACGCTGGTGGCATTTTCGCTATCATGAGGGTGTGATCGCATCTTGGCAGGAACGTCCATTGCCCATGTGGGTGGCGTTGGGTGGGCGGCGGGGATGTTGCTCCGCACCGAAGTAAACGATCCTTCCAGAAAGGTACTCCTGTGATTGAGCCCCTTGGCGTGAGACATCGATTTTCCAAACAAGTGATTTGACATGCAAGGGAAAACCTGTTAAAGTGTGCAGTGTAGGCCAACAAGCGCATCTGTCTCAAGTAGCAGTCGCCGCAGTTTTGGCGACTGCTTTTTGTTTTTGATGCGCGGCAGGCCTGCCGCAACACATTTTTCTCAGTTTCACATTATAGGAGTAATGTAACACCATGTCTGCACGAGAACAAGGTACCGTCAAATGGTTCAATGCCAGCAAAGGCTACGGCTTTATCGCTCGCGATGGCGGCGAAGATGTCTTCGTCCACTTCTCGGCCATCCAGATGGATGGTTTCCGCACCCTGGAAGAGGGACAGCGGGTTGAGTTTTCCGTTGAGAGCGGCCCAAAGGGGCTTCAAGCCCGGGACGTGACCGCGATCTAACCGGCATTGAGGCAGACGGATGCCATCTCGATAGCATCCATTTATCTGCTATCATGACGAAAAAAGCGCGAGGGTTTCGACCTTCGCGCTTTTTTGTGATGGGATGGCATCAATTTGTGCCCGGCATGAGGGAGAAATCGAATTCACCTACACGCTCGACATAACCCGATGCGGGGACGCAGCTATCCACGCCGCGTACCTTGTAGCTGAAGTTCGTGTGAGGATCGCCGAGGGCTTGGGTATCGGTGTACGTGGTGGAAGAAATGGTCGCAACAAGGTTTGTGGCGTCGTAGGGCATAAAATAAGGATCGTTGACGGCGCGATAGACTTTGTATTGGCTGGCCCCAGTATCCGCCCAAGCGATTTGTACTGCCTGACCGAGAGGGGCGATGGTTAATTCGGCCACATCCGATTGCTGTCCCCAGCAGGCGGGACCGGAAATATCGAACGCGCCCAGCACGAAGGGGCTGGTAGGGGTGGTGACATCGAAAACCCGTAGTCGAGACGCGACCTGTACATAAGCGCGGCCACTAGCCACATAGAGCGCCGAGCCGCCATCGGAATCATCCAGCGCTGCCTCAGTCACGTTTTCTTTGTCACTTACATCGAGAATGCGAAACCCATCGACACCATTGGCGATGTAAGCATAATCTCCGACAACAAAAATATCCTCGATGTTCGCTAGCGCATAGTTACTGATAAAAGGAAAGCCTGAAGCGTTGGCGTCCAGGATGTCCATGGTATGCACACCACTGTCGATATAGATATAACCATCCGCCCCGAAAATCTCATAGGATTGGGCGTACTGGTTCGCTCCCCAAACCGTTAGTGAGCCATCGTCGTTGATGCGATAGCGTACAGTGTCGGGACCTGCCAGGAAGAGATAGCCATCGGCGGACAGATGGAGATCGCGTGATGGATTGCCCCCATAACCATTAGCACCTTCATCCACCGGATTGGTCGGATCGGAGACGTTCAGCCAGTGCAGATAGCCCCAATCTGCGGAGACATAAGCGTAATCGCCTTTGACGGCAACCCCTCGAGCAGGTGCTTCCGCCCCGCCGTAGAAAATCGGGGTGCTACTTAACCGAATGGGTGAGGTCGGCGTAGCGACATCCCATATTTCCAGGCCGCCAGCATCGGCCGCGATGTACAGGCGTTGCGTGGTCGTATCGTAGAAAAGGTCTTCCACGGCACCTCCTGTGTGGATGGCGTCAGAGACCAATGTGATGTGCGCGGGATCGCTGACATCAACGAGGGCGACATTGCCGTTGCCTGAGGCATAAAAGGCAAGTTGACGGGCTTCATCCAAGGCCACCCCCCGGTCTGAACCCTCATGCGTGGCTTGGGCCGGTCGAAGGTTTATCCCCACCAGCAGGGTGAGCAACAGCCCAAATATCACTAACGATAGCAGTGCTTTCATCGTTCTCCTCCGGGGAGCGTGCAGGATGGACCTCGGTATGTGGCATCGAAACCGAGAGAGTGTCTCGTCATGATAAAGGAGGAATCTTACGGTGAGATTACGATGCTGGGCTGTGATCGGCATGCTTTGAAAATCGTGTCTCGGCGTTGATTGAGAATCGATGGTCAAGCCCACGTTGGGCGCAAGGCCAACGGGCGTGAAACATGATGCGTGAGAGGTATTTTCATCGGTATCGACGAGCGGCCGCGCGTGGTGCCTGTTTTTTAATTGGGGTCGTTTGTTCGATGGACGAGTTTGCTATTACGGGGCCGCTGGCTTTCGAGAATTAGGGTGTTATCGTGTAGAATGAACATAGGAGAAAGAGAATTCCTTCGCTTTCACGTTCCGGGAGGTTCGATATGCCTTTGTTCAATGAGGAACATCTCCAACGCCTGAGCCAAACCTTCAATCGTTGGAAGGATACGACCCTGCGCAAGACGCTGGAGAGACGGCCCGAACGGTTAAAGAAATTCATGACCACCTCATCCCGCCCGGTCAGTCGCCTCTACACCCCGTTGGATATCGCGGATTTCGATTATGAGCAGCAGTTAGGGATGCCAGGCGAGTTTCCTTTCACCCGGGGCGTGCATAGCACCATGTATCGGGGTCGGTTGTGGACCATGCGCATGTTTGCAGGATTTGGAACGGCGGAGGAAACCAATCAACGGTTCAAATATCTGTTGGAACAGGGACAGACGGGCCTTTCCGTAGCTTTCGACATGCCCACCCTGTATGGCTATGACACGGACGCGCCCGAGGCTGTGGGAGAATTCGGCAAATGCGGCGTGGCTGTCTCCTCCTTGGCCGATATGGAGATCCTGTTCGACGGCATCCCCATGGGCGAGGTCAGCACCTCCATGACCATCAATTCCCCCGCGGCCATCATCTGGGCCATGTACATTGTCGCTGCAGAAAAACAGGGCTACGATCGGCGCATCCTGCGGGGTACCATTCAGAACGACATCCTCAAAGAATTCATTGCCCAAAAGGAGTTCATCTTCCCGCCCGAACCCTCGATGCGGCTGGTGACCGACACCGTGGAGTTTGGAACCCACGAGATGCCCTATTGGAACACTATCAGCATCAGCGGATATCACATCCGTGAGGCGGGCGCGACAGCAGCCCAAGAGTTGGCCTTTACCCTGGCCGATGGGTTTGCTTATGTGGAGGCCGCGTTGGAGCGAGGGCTGGATATCGACGCGTTTGCTCCCCGCTTTTCCTTCTTTTTCAACGTTCACAACGATTTCTTCGAGGAGATCGCGAAATTCCGGGCCGCGCGGCGGATTTGGGCCCGGGCCATGAAAGAAAAATACGGCGCCCAAAATCCGCGTTCCTGGATGTTGCGCACTCACGCCCAGACCTCGGGCGCATCCCTGACCGCGCAGCAGCCCGAGAACAACATCGTACGCGTGGCCATCCAAGCCCTGGCCGCGGTGCTGGGCGGCACGCAAAGCCTGCACACCAACAGCATGGACGAAGCCCTGGCGTTGCCCAGCGAAAAAGCCGTGACCATCGCCCTGCGCACCCAGCAGATTATCGCCCATGAATCGGGCGTGGCCAACACCGTCGATCCCCTGGCGGGTTCCTATTTTGTGGAAAAACTCACCGATGAGCTGGAAGAGGACGCGAATCGCTACTTCCGGCAAATCGAGGCTTTGGGGGGTGTGATCCGGGGCATCGAGACCGGTTACTTCCAGCGCGAACTGGCGGAGTCCGCCTATCGCTATCAAATGGAGATCGATAACCGAGAACGGATCATCGTGGGGGTGAATGAATATGTGGCTGAGGAACCCATCGAGATCCCTATTCTCGAGATGGATCCTCAAGGCTATGAACGTCAGGTGGCCCGGTTGAATCGCGTCCGGGCGGAGCGTGACAACGGAGCCGTGGAAAAAGCATTGCGCGAGTTAGAAGACGCGGCTCGGGGGGACGAAAACCTCATGTATCCCATCATCGAAGCGGTCAAAGTGTATGCCACCCTGGGCGAGATGATGGGCGTCCTCCGAAAAGTCTTTGGCGAATACCATGAACCCGTTTTCTTTTGATGGATGCCTTATAGTACCTGCGATGATCACTTCCAGCAATTTGGTATTCACATACGTCCCCTTCATTCGTTGAGGTTATCATGGATAGAAAAGTACGTGTTTTAGTCGCCAAACCGGGCCTGGATGGCCACGACCGCGGGGCCAAGGTCATTGCCCGGGCCCTGCGCGACGCGGGCTACGAAGTCATCTACACCGGCATTCGCCAGACTCCGGAGATGATTGCTGAGGCCGCGTTGCAAGAAGATGTGGACGTCGTGGGCCTGTCCATTCTCTCGGGCGCGCACATGGCCCTGGTTCCCCGCGTCCTGGACGAGTTGAAAAAACGAGGGTTGGATGATGTAGTCGTGCTCGTTGGTGGCATCATCCCGGATGAGGATGTCCCCGCGCTGCTAGACATGGGCGTGGCGGGGGTCTTCGGCCCCGGCACCCTCACTTCCGAAATCGTCGAGACCATCGAGAAAGCCCTGGGCCGCGAACTGGCTTAGGGTATGCCGCACACGGAATACAATTGTTCATGGACCTTTCCACTGTTTCAGGGCTCACCGAAGCCCTGCTCGCGGGCGACCGCCGTGCTCTGGCTCGCGTCATCTCCCATATCGAAAACAACACGGAATTGGCCCGCCCCCTCCTGGCCGCGCTTTATCCCAAATCGGGTCGGGCCCATATCATCGGCGTCACCGGTTCCCCGGGCACAGGGAAATCTACCCTGGTCAACGCCATCGCCCAAATCTACCGCGGGCGGGAGCTCTCGGTGGGTATCATCGCCATCGATCCCACCAGCCCCTTCAGTGGCGGCGCGTTGCTGGGCGATCGGGTGCGTATGCGCGATCTCGCCGGGGATCCAGGGGTTTTCATTCGTTCTATGGCCACTCGCGGTAGCCTAGGCGGACTGGCCCAAGCCACCGCCGATGTGATCATGATCCTCGATGCTGCAGGGTTTGATCGGATTATCGTCGAAACCGTCGGCGTCGGACAAAGTGAAGTGGAGATCGCCAGCGCGGCCTATACCACCGTGGTGGTAGAAGCCCCCGGGCTGGGCGACGAAGTGCAGGCCATTAAAGCGGGCGTACTGGAGATCGCGGACATCTTCGCGGTGAATAAGGCGGACCGGGAGGGCGTGGAACGCACGGTTATGGCCCTGAAAATGATGCTTAGCTTGGGGGTGCCCGACCGCTTTCAGGTTATGCACCATGGCCGCATGTTGCCCGTAGAAATCCCCCAGGCCCGGCGCGATGCCAGCGCCTGGACGCCCCCCATCATCAAAACCGTCGCGACCTCGGGCCAGGGTGCGACCGAGCTGGTGGAAGCCATCGAAAACCACCGTCTTTATCTGGAACAAAGTGGTGGTCGGCTGTTACGTGATCGTCTGCGTGCTGCCACCGAATTACGGATGATCCTGCGCGATTACTTGCTGGAGCGCACATTGGCCCAAATACCCCAGGAAAAACTTCAGCGGACGATTGAGGATGTGGCATCACGCAAAATCGATCCATATTCGGCTGTCCGTCATCTTGTGAATGAAGTGGCCAAGGTGTAGTGTCCCGTTTCCGACAACGTTGGTTTCCATCCGTTGATTCCGAGGAACCTACCTTTCATGGAGGCAACTTATGGCCGAAGGGCTGTATGGCGAACTCGCGGTGGTGAGTGGGTCTTGCCATCCTCAACTCGCCGAAGAAATTTGCGATTATCTACGCATTCGACCCACGCCCATGCGCATTACTAAATTCCCTAACGAAAATATTTTCGTGCAGATCAAGCAAAGTGTTCGGGGCAAGGATGTGTTTCTCATCCAACCATTGGGCCGTCCCGTGAATGATATGGTGATGGAGCTGCTGATTACCATCGATGCGCTTCATCGGGATAGCGCGGGTCGGATCACCGCGGTCATTCCTTACTATGCCTATGGCCGCACCGACAAAAAGGACCAACCCCGGGTGCCCATTACCGCCCGTCTGCTGGCCGACCTCATCACGGTGGCCGGGGCTGACCGCTTTCTCACTATCGACCTGCACGCGGGGCAGATCCAAGGTTTCTTCACTATCCCCACCGATGAGCTCACGGCCCGGTATCTGTTCATCGACTATGTGCGCATGAACAAATTGATGGATCAGGCCGTGGTGGTCGCGCCCGATGTGGGTGCCGTGCGTCGGGCCCGCAACTTTGCACACGCGCTCAACCTCCCCCTAGCTATCATCGAAAAGCGCCGCAGCCTGGATGGTAGCAAGACTGAGATGTATAACCTTATCGGTGAAGTCACCGGCTTAAACTGTATGCTTATCGATGATGAAATCGATACGGCAGGCACCCTCACCCAAGCAGCCTATTTTCTCAAAGACTCTGGCGCGGCCAACATCATCGCCTTCGCGACTCATGCGGTCTTTTCCGACCCCGCGGCCGAACGTCTGGGTGACGCGCCCATCGACCGCTTGGTGGTCACCAATACCCTCCCCATTCCCCCTGAAAAACGGGAGCGTATCGGCCCTAAACTGGACATCATCAGCGTCGGACCCCTGCTGGGTGAAACCATCCGACGGATCCATCTGGGTGTCAGTGTAGGTGCGATGTTTCAGGAATGAGCAGCAATATAAGGATGTTGTATGGCGATGCCTGCATATGCGGACCTTATTTCGCGTGTTCATTTCGAGAGTGGCGCCCTGGCCCGCTCGCCCGGTCACGTGCGCCAGCGTTACCCGACGCCCGCGGCAGCTATGAAGGCCACGTTGCACTATCTGCAACCCCTGCCTGAGGCCCTCATCGCACGCTGGTTGGCTGAGGATCGCGGCCATATTATCATCCAGGCCTCGCAACATGGGTTCGAGTTGGGCAAGTCTCGGTTCCGGAGGAGGTGGCTGGAGGATGTGGCTTGGGTGAGAATAACGCTGCTGGTGGATGATCCCATTGATTACCTCATGCCCGTGGCCGCACTACTCGTATCTCTCATCGGTTGGGGAAGTACGCCCGATCAAGCAACACAACCCTGGCAGGATTTTGTGCGTGGTGTACGTTCAAGTTTCGACGCGGGATATGGGCGGCGTGATGAGGCCCGGGCTGATGTGGACGCGTATCTTGCCGAGGGCATCGCATGGTATCTGGTCGATCGCCGGGGCCTGAATATTACCAACCCGCGGTTGGAGAAACTCCTCCGGGCCACGGTTTTTAATGAAGCCTGGTGTAGGCGTCTCTTCTGAATCTTCTTCCATACCGACTTCTCGGTTCCCCCCAGTGTCTGTCCGCTCCTATTCCTTCCTATTCCTGTTCGGGCTGGTCTTGCGTCTGGGTTTTTTGGCCTGGAATTGGCACACCGCACCTGATTGGAACATTGACGCGCTGGGCTACCATCACCTAGCGGTGAATCTGCTAGCGCGTAGGGGGTTCTCGCTGAATACCGCACCACCTTTCCAGCCTGATGGCATCCGTACGCCCGGCTATCCTTTGTTCCTGGTGTTGGTCTATGCCCTGACCAACGTCACACCCCGCGCGGTGTTGATCCTCCAGGCCCTTTTGGACGCGATCACCGCGGTGGTGGTGGCGGATATGACTTGGCGGCTGGCGAGAGCGCGAGGTGTAGCTTTGCTCGCGGGTTTTCTCTATGCGTTGTTACCTTTGGCCTGGCGCTATGCGGCCGAACTCTATGTGGAGAGTTTCCTGGCCTTTTGGCTCACGTTCACTTTCTGGCTGACGCTGTGGGTTGTGCAGACGACGGAGCGGAGGCGGATGTCGGGGGCATTGGCGTTGGGCGTGGTCACAGGCTTCAGTTTGCTGGTCAAGCCGAATGTCCTCCTGCTTCCTCTCTTTGTCGCTGGCATCTTACTGGCTCATCGCCTTTTTCGACATATGTTGGTCTTTACCGCGGCATGCATGCTCGTCCTGACGCCCTGGGTGGCGCGCAATGTCCTCGTATTCGGGCATCCCACTCTCTCCTTGGCTTTCATGAACAATCTGGCCCGAGTGAGCGCGCCCGCGACCCTGGCTTGGGCTCAGCATGAGACCATCGCCCCTTGGACCCCTCGTTGGGAGGCGTTGTTCTCCCAAGTGGTCAATGTGGCTGCACGGGAATATCCAGCCCTATTCGCAACGCCCGAGGCGGATCTTTCACCCCGGCAGGTGTATCAACGTCAGGCCGCGTTGGCGGATGCGGCCCAAGCCATCATTCGGGCGCATCCGCGGGCGTTTCTCATCAGCCATCTGGCGGGCGCGCTGAGGGGTTGGCAGCCGCTGGAGCAACGGTTCTGGTATGCGCGGCTGACGGGTGTAGGATGGGAGGCCACATTCCCCGACGGTTTTATCTATCACCTGATGACAAAAGGATGGCAACAAACGCCAGTATTGGCCTCAACACTGTTCTTCTTTTTCCTGACTTGGAGATTGATCCAGCTGGTTGGGGCTGGGTTGGGCGCGATCTGGCTTTATCCTCGCGACCGGGCTTTTGTATTGGCTTTGGTTCTGTTCATCTTTTACGTGACGACATTGCCCGGCCCTATCGCTTACGACCGTTTCCACATGCCCATCATGCCTCTACTACACGTGTTTTCGGCCGCGGGCTTGGTGGGGTTGTGGAGGATGGCCCGCTCGATCAGGCAACGAATGTCAACAGCAAAGTGACTGTTCTGAAAATAGAGGTTTCACGCCAAGGCACCAAGACGCAAAGGGAATAAGGTGGCAAGTGGCAGGTATGCAGGTGGCAAGTGGCAGGTGAAAAATGCCGCTACTTGCAGGACTTGCGACTTGCATACCTGCAAACTTGCAAACCCGCTTAGCGAGCTTCGCGACTTTGCATGAGATTTCATCGGTATCGGCGCGCGGCCGCGCAAGGCCTGTTCTGAAATAACGTCGTGTTCGTAAGCAAAATCAACTCGAAGCCCGCGTTGCGCGAAGCGTCGGCGGGCGTAAAACGTGATGCGTGAAACGTGAGGACTTACGCATCATGCATTATGCATCACGGAATCGGTTTCCCGCGTCCACGCGAGCAGGAAGCATTTTTGTGGAAATAATGCATTGGTTTGGGGTGTCAGGAAGGTGGCGGTTTGGCCAGTTCTTCCGCCTCCCACGCCCGATACGCCTCCATCAGTTGTCGGGTAATAGGGCCGGGCGGGCCGATCTCCACATCTCCCACACGGCGGACAGGTAAGACGCCTCGCCGGGTAGAGGTGAGAAAGACCTCCCCCCAGCGTGGGATATCGGATGCAGGGAGGGGACGGCGTTGGAAGGGAATGCTTAGTTCCTGAGCCAGGGCCATCACCCGCCGCATGACCGTGCCCTCCAGCACGGCGCCCAAAGGCGGTGCAGCCAGCACTCCATCCTGCACGATGAACACATTGCAATTGGAGCCTTCCGTGACATGACCATGGCGATCGACCAACAGCGCGTCATGTACGCCTGCAGCTTTGGCCGCCTTACGGGCCAATCCAGGCACCAGGGTGTTGAAGGATTTGATCAAGGGCATGGCCCTTTCGCCATGATAAAGGATCACGGGCACGCCCTGAGCATATTCCTCAGGCGTGGGCGCGATGTAACCCATTTCATACAAAAACACGTCCGCATGACCATTTCCCAAATCCATCGCCAAGACCCGCACGAGCCCATCGGGCGCATTGGCTTCGACGACTTGGTATGCCCAGGTGACGAGTTTCTCCATGTCCACCTGCAATCGTAATTGCGCACCTGCGGCTGAGTGGAAAAGTCTTTCCAAATGCTCATGCAACGCTACATAGCGTCCGCCCTTTACAAGGATGGTCTCATAGACGCCCAACGCACCAACCAGCGCAGGCGTATAAACAGGAAAACAAGCTTTTTCTTTGGGAATGATCTGACCGTTGTGGATGACGTGATTGTAGATGGGCATAGTCAGGGGCCTTGGGACAGTAGCATGGATGGTCGTTTGGCAAAGCGACCCTGTCATGGGAGGAGAATTGCGTTTAGAAGAGGGTTTCATTATACTGCTACCCGATGCAAATTTTCCAATCCCCTTCGGAGTGACCATGACCAAGGATCTGAAAGGCACGGGCGCAGCCCAGCGCGCCATCTGGGAAAAGTATCTGACTGATTATAATGAAGGGTTGGGGCTGGTGTATGAAAGGTTTGTGCTCAATGATTTCCTCGACAAGCTGCGCCAACGTTTTTTTATTGAAAGCGCCCTGGAGGCGCCCATCTACGGCATGGCTGGAGTCACCGGTATCAACAGCGTCATGTTGGCGCGGCAGGGCGTTCACGTCACCCTGGTGGATGACATTCCCGATCGGGCGGAGGCGGTCAAGCGCATCTGGGGCGAATTGGGTCTGACCCCCGAACTTCATGTCATTCCCCCCGAAGGTTGGGGGCAATTGCCTTTTTCCGACAACAGTTTTGATCTGACGTGGAATTGGGCTGCACTTTGGTATCTTCCCGATCCTGCCGCGTTGCTTCGAGAGCTTGTGCGGACCAGCCGCAAGCTGGTCTTCGTGGCCATGCCTAATAGTCTGCAGGTGGGCTACTGGATGCGTAAGTACGTGTTGGATAAGGATTTCTTCGATACGGTGGATGAGCGTTGGGTGGATATCGAACGGATCCGTTGGCATC
>DRQW01000010.1 GCA_011371305.1 Anaerolineae bacterium
GATCGATTTTTATAGCAGTCCAGCGGCGGGCAACCCCGTGCCGATACGGATGAAAATGGCGGGCTGTGCAGCCCCGTAACCGGTAAACCAGGAAACCTGGAAACCAGGGAAACCGGGCCGATTCGCTCCTCCACCCGGTCTACCGGTCTACCGGTTTCCCGGCCTACCAAATCTATTTTCATAGCAGCCACGGACGCCCATAGCCGGGCATGAAGGGCCAGGGGATGGAAACCAGAATGAGGAGGAAGGCGACGCCGTAGAAAATGAACATGCGCTTGAATTTGCTTTCGGGTTGGGCCTTTTTCACAAAATAGCCGCCCACATGCGCGAGGATGATCGCCAGAAGCATCATCACACTGTGTTCCATGAGGAAAAAGCGGCTGGCCGGGTTCCCGAACACATGGGCAAAGCCGCCCTGACGGGAGAGAAACACGAAATAAAGCACCACTCCCAACAGAAGCTGCACATCCAGGGCAATGAGAAAATAGCGGCTTCCCTTTTCCGCAGCCTGGCCCCAGGCCCGTCGGCCAAACCACCCCCGGGCCGATAGGAACAAGACGTACAGGCCGAGAAGAACGATAATCCACCGATTGATGCTGTGCAAATCGACGAGAATGGTGTGGACAAGATTCATAACGTATCTCCTTTAGACAAGATAGGTGTGTGGGCCGATATCATACCATAAAATCAGCGGAAAAACCGAGGGATGTCCCTTACACGCGCTCCGCAAATTCATGCGCTTGCACCGTGGCCCGTTCCGCGGACTGGCTCTTTAGTGCCAAAGCCAGAAGCGTGATCATCACGGCGATCCCACCCACGGCCAGATAAGCCGACGTAAAGCCTTTCACATCACCGCCCAGGGACGCAGCGATCGCGCCCACGAACGCGCTGCCCAGCAACTGACCCGTGCCCGTGAACAGGCGAATCAGCGCCTGCGCGGCCGTGCGATAATGCCGAGGCGCTTCGTTCAGCATGATATAGCGCAGGGGTGAACCGAGCAACGAACTCAACCCCAGCCCCACCAGCACCGCGGCCAGGTAGAACGTCACCACCGTTAGGGGGATCACCCCCAGGATCAACATGCCCGCGGCCATCAGACCTGATCCCAGCAGGATCACCAGCCGGGAACCCCGCTTATCCAACATCCGCCCGGCCAGGGGCGAACCCACGGCCATGGCCAGCACCGCGGGCAGCAGCATGAAGCTAGCCGTATGCGGGCTGACGCCAAAGGCCAATACCAGCAGCACAGGCACGAACACCAGCGTCGCCTCCCCAAAGCCCGCGCCCAGCGCGATGACCGTCACCAGCTTGATCTGCCGCGACCTGAACAACGCCACCTGCACCACCGGATCCTCAGCCCGCTTCTCCACATACCACAGCACAGGCAGCAGGACGATGGCCGTCAACAAAAAAGGCCATACCCGGATGGAAAACAGGCTGACAAACACCGTATCCGGCGAAAGATTTTGCGGATCGAGCTGGTTGATGCCGATGGTCAAGGCCGCCAGCGTGACCGAGGTAATCGCCAGGCCCAGGTAATCGAAAGGCTTCTGTAGGCCCGGGCGTTCATCAGGCAAGAGCCGCAACGAGAAAATCACAATCACGAGAGCAACAGGTATATTGATAAGAAACAGCCATTGCCAGCTGAGGAATTTGAGAATGACGCCCCCCAGCACCGGCCCGATGAGAAAAGCCACACCGAACACCGCACCGATCATCCCCAGGGCAGAACCCCGTCGTTCAGGTGGGAAGGTATCGCCGATGACGGCCGCGGCCACGGGAAAGATGCCGCTGGCCCCGAACCCCTGCAGCGCCCGACCCAACAACACCACCCAAAACGCGGGTGAAAGCGCCACAATCAGCGACCCCGTGGCAAAAAGCAGGATATCCGCAATGTAAATCGTGCGATGGCCGATGATATCCGCCAGCTTCGCCATCAGGGGCGTGCCCACCAGGTTGAACAGGATGTAAGCCGTCACCACCCAGGCAATCATCCGGTCATCCACCACGAATGCACGCTGGATCGCGGGCAGCGCGGGCCCGACGATGGCGATATCCAGCGCCCCCATGAGCACGCCAAAGAAGAGGAGCACAAGGATCTGCTTGCGTTGGCTTTCGGTCAGGTTTTTCATGCTTGCGCCTTTTTCGATGGCGGGATTACCGACCGGTCGGTCAGGTTGGGTAGTCTATCACAACCCTGTTACCCATGTCAATCCTGGCTCACCGTTGGACTGAATTTCACCAACCACTGTCCATCCCATCCACCCACTGGATTTATCGGGACAATCTCGCTACAATAACGCCATGCCACTCGCCAATCACCTTATCACCCTACTCCTGACTCTCCTGGCCCTGGGCGCGGCCTCCCCTGCCCTCCCTTCCAGCACCACCCAGGCAGCCGCGCACATCCTCCCGCAAATCACCCAGACAACCCCTACCCCCACCTTCGGCTATCGCGTCCTCGCGGTCTATCCCCACGACCCAGAAGCCTTTACCCAAGGTCTGGTTTACTATCGGGGCGACTTCTACGAAAGCACGGGCTTGCGCGGCCGCTCCTCCCTGCGCAAAGTCGATCTGGAAACGGGCCAGGTGCTGCAAATCCATGAACTCGCCGACACCTATTTCGGCGAAGGGCTAACCCTGTTCGACGACAAACTCTATCAGCTTACCTGGCAATCTCGCACCGGGTTCATCTACGACCGGGCCAGTTTTGACCTCTTGGACACCTTCAGCTATCCCACCGAAGGGTGGGGGCTCACTCACAATGGCCGGGAATTGATCCTGAGCGATGGCACCCCCTACCTTTATTTCCTCGACCCGAACACCCTCGCATTCCTCCGGCAGGTGAAGGTGTGGGATGAGCACGGGCCGGTGTGGAAGCTGAATGAGTTGGAGTACATCGGCGGGTATGTGTACGCCAACGTGTGGCAAACGGACCGCATCGCCCGCATCGACCCGGACACGGGCCGCGTCACCGCCTGGATCGACCTGACCGGCCTGCTCCCGCCCGAGGACCGCGCGGGCGCGAATGTGCTCAACGGCATCGCCTGGGATGAGGATGGCGGGCGGTTGTTCGTCACCGGCAAACTCTGGCCCAAACTCTTCCACATCGAGCTCACCCCACCCACCTACACCCTCTACCTGAATCGCATCGAGATGC
>DRQW01000011.1 GCA_011371305.1 Anaerolineae bacterium
AGCATCATGAACCAGGCCCGCTTGCCCAGCAGCTCATCGATCTGGCCCACGATGCTTTCGGCAAAGAGGATGTGGCGCTTGGGCAGTTCGATGTGCAGCAGGCGGTAGTATTCCTCGGGCGGGAACATCTCATCCCAGGTCTTACCATGCTCGGCCTTGAGTTTGGCTTCGGCCTTGGCGAATTCCTGGGGATGCATGGTGCGGATGAGGGTGTTCATGGGGTGCTCGGCCAGACCGCAGTCCACGCCGATGATCTTGAGTTCTTTTTCGATGGCCCATTTGTAGAAGGAAAGGGAAGGGCCGGGATGCCGCACCAGGAAGCCGAATTCCTTGTTTTCGACGCCGCCCTGCGCGTTGGGGTTGGGAATGTCAGGACGGTCCCAGGAGTAGCGATGGTAGCCGGTGTTGATGATGAGGATGTCCCCTTTGCGCACGTCGGCCACGCTCTCGATCATCTCGGGCGTGTAGACGCTGTAATCGGAGACGAGGTGGGAGATGTCGGCCACGACCCCGCGGCCCATGAGGTCTTTGAGGGGGATGTCGGCCAACGCGCGGCCGCCGGAATGATAGGCCCGTTCACCCACCAGGTGGGTGCCGGTGGTGTTGCTCCACTTGATGAACTGGCCGTTCGCGCCCGGGCCGCCATGATGCGCGCCCGTCACCCGCTTAAAGAAGGTGATTTCCAGAGGCTTGTCCCCGGGCCAGGGCGGGGTAAAGATGCTCAGGTCTTGGGCGAGGTCATAGACTTTGGCGTTGGCGAGGGTGTTTATCAGGGTTTCGCGATCCATAATTGAACACTCCTGGAAAGGAGAGGGGTGTGGAGGATTTGTTTATGGAGATTGGGAGATTGGGAGATTGGGAGATTGGGAGATTGGGAGATTCATTGAGATTCATGGGGATTCGTTGAGATTCGTTGAGATTCGTTGAGATTGGGTGATTCCGCTAAGATTCCAAAAGCCAGGTGAGATTCTCATCGGAGAAGAGGGAAGTATCGTCGGCGCTGTAAATCGGCGCGGGTTCCTTCAATGACTGGGGACTGCCATAGGCTTGCCGTTGATGCTTCAGGCTGCGTATAAAGTTGTTTAGTTGAATAGCGATATCGGTGAGTTTGGATGCAAGTCTTCGATGGGCTTCATCACTCACCAGACCTCGTTTTTGAGCTTGGTTAAGCCAGTATTTGCCCTCGTACACGCTGCCTCGGGCGTAGTATAGAAATCGAATTTTCTCACCGAAATAAAACCGTCCAAAAGCTTCGGCCACATTCGCACCCACGGAGTCGATGGCTCGTATCCACTGCTTACCCAAGGTATCACGAGGAAATGCATCCCAGGCAATAACCGTCCGCCAAACTTCATCAGCTACAGCCTCGGCATTCTTGAGTAAGGTGAGGTCTTCTAATCCAGCCATCAACAACCTCCATCAAAAAATCTCAACGAATCTCTATTGAATCTCTATTGAATCTCTATCGAATCTCTCACTTTCAGAACCCATACTTCTCCGCAAACGCGATCAACGCTTCTTCGAAGATGCTCATAGGCGGCCGCACCAGGCCCGCGCCGATCTGGCCCACGCCGGGGTCTTTGTGTGCGATGCCGGTGTTGATGCGCGGGGTGATGCCCTTTTCCACAACCTTGCGGATGTCGATGCCGGTGGGGGTGCCGCGGAAGCCCAGGAAGGGGATGGTGAAGTATTTGTGCTCAGCTTCGGTGATCTCGTACATCTCCAGAGTCGTGTTGATCGCGTCCTGGGGCGTGCCGCTGACGAAGGTGACGATGGCCGGGGCCGCGGCCATGGCAAACCCGCCGATGCCCGCAGTTTCGGTGATGGTGCTGTCCCCGATATCGCCGCTGCCATCCTCCGCGGTGAAGCCGGGGAAGTAAAGGCCTTTGGGCTTGCCCACCGGCCCGGTGAACCAGCGGTCGCCCAGGCCACTGACGCGGATGCCGAAGTCGGTGCCGTTGCGGGCCATGACCGTGACGATGGTGCTACCTTCCACGCCGTGTGCAGCGTCGGCCATGGCTTTGCACGCGGCCATGACGGGATTGAGCACGGCCAGGGCGTTGTCACCGATGGCCTTGAGGATGTCGGAAGCCACCTGCGAGTTGGGCGCAGCCTTGGCGATGCCCGGGGCCAGGGCCTTGAGGAAGAGGATGGAGCCCGCCTTGTTGCGGTTGTGGCCCTCATCGCCCATGTGCAGGGCCTCGGCCAGCAGGGCCTTGATGTCCACACCGCCCACGATATCAATGGCCTCCTTCAGCACGGGCGCCATGACCTCGTGCATCCACTTCAGCCGGTCCATGACCTCCTGGTCATACGCGCCGTAGCGGAGGACCTTGCCATAGCCTTCGTTCATGTTGCTGAAGGCCAGGTTGCCGTGGGTTTTATTTTCGATGATGTAAACTTCCATGTTGGGCGTGGTGAGCCCGGCCATGGGGCCTACAGCCTGGTGCTCGTGGCAGGGTTCCAGCTGGATTTCGCCCGACTTGACCAGCTTCTCCGCCTCCTCCATGTTCTTAGCCCGACCTTCGAAGATGAGTGCGCCCGTGATCGCGCCCTTCATGGGCCCGGACGCGCGGTCCCAGTCAATGGGCGGGCCTGCATGGAGGAGCAGGTTTTCGTGCATGCCGGGGATGACGTCGATGGCCTTGCCCATGCCCACGAGGACGGGCCGGGCCTCCATCATGCGACCGACGGCTTCGGCATTGGCTTTGTTGATGTCCATGATACGCCTCCGATTAGAGTAGAGTAAGGTGAGAGGGTGGTTGGTGGAGATGAGGATTGGCGAGGGGAGAGTGTTCAGTGTTCAGTGTTCAGTCACCATGAGCGATAGCTCACCCCATAACGACGAAAATGGGAACGCAGATTTGCGCAGATGCTTCGCAACGCAGATTGACGCAGATGATTTTTTATTTTGATTTTATCTGCGTGAATCTGCCTCTATCAGCGTTCATCTGCGTTCTCTATTTACGGAACAATCTTGGGCAAACAATAGACCGCGTCTTTGTAGAAAGCAATGTGAAGTCGGGCGCCTTCGGGGTAGATGCTGGCGCGAATGACATCCGATTCCGTGGCGATGAGTAATTGACCTGCTACCTCCAGGTCGTATTCGATGAGGGAGCCCAGGTAGGTGGAGCGCCGCACAATGGCGGGGAAGCCGTCATCGGCGTGGCCGTCCAGGATGATGGCCTCGGGCCGTACCACCAGCCGCACCTGCTCGCCCGGTTGGCGGGCGTCGGGCGGTTGGGGAATATCCAGCATCCCGCCCAGGGCCTTGACCACCAGACGATCCCCCTCCACGCCCGCGACCTCGCCATCAACGAAATTGGCCCGCCCGATGAAATTGGCCACGAACTCGTTCGCGGGCTGACGATACACCTCCCACGGCCTGCCCACCTGCTCGATCCGACCTTGATTCATAACCACGATGCGGTCGGAAAGAGCCATGGCCTCCACCTGATCGTGGGTCACATACACGCTGGTAATGCCAAGTTGCGATTGAATGCGACGCAGCTCCACCCGCATCTGCTCCCGCAGCTTTGCGTCCAGGTTGGAGAGGGGTTCGTCCAGCAGCAGCACTTTGGGTTCCATGACCAACGCCCGGGCCAGGGCCACCCGCTGCTGCTGCCCGCCCGAAAGCTGATTGGGAGCACGATTCTCCAGCCCCACCAGATCGGTGAGCTCCAGCACCTCTGCCACCTTGCGCCTGATCACATCCTTGGGTAGCTTCTTGATTTTCAGACCATAGGCGATGTTTTCGAACACGCTCAGGTGGGGGAAGATGGCGTAGGATTGGAAGACCATGGACATCTCCCGTTTGTCGGGGGAGAGGGAGGCGATGTCCCGGCCATCCAGCACGATGCGGCCGCTGGTGGGGAACTCGAAGCCCGCGATGAGGCGCAGGGTCGTGGTCTTGCCGCAGCCGCTAGGCCCGAGCAAGGTAACGAATTCGCCCCGCTCGATATCCAGATTGACGTTGTCCACCGCGAGGACTTCACCGCTGCCCCCGCGGGCGGGGAATTTTTTGACGAGGTTTTGGAGGGAAAGGTAAGGCATCTTGTGAAGTAGCTTTTCGAGCTTGAATAAGTTGCGATCTTGGGGAAGGCGGTTGGGGAAAAGGAGCAAAGACTAAAGATTGATGAGTATGAACAAGACTTCGGTTCAGAGCATAAACCTTTAATCTTTGATCTTCTATCCTCCGCCCATGGTGATATCCACGTAATCGGTCTTGTAGGCCCGGCCCATGAAGAAGTAGAAGAGGCCGATGGCCGCCAGGACGATGAAGATGACGATCATGGAGTAAGCGGTGGCGATGTTCAGCCCCCCTTGCTCCACCTCACTGAGGATGAGTACCGTCAGGATCTTCCATTTGGGTGTGGTGAGGAAAATGATAGCGCTGAGGGAGGTCATGTGGCGGGCGAAGGCGAAGATGAGCCCGGCCAGGAACGCGGGAGCGATTAGAGGCAAGGTGATGCGGCGGAAGGTGATCTGTGCGTCCGCGCCCAGAGAGGTGGAGGCTTCCTCAATGGCGGGATCGATTTGCTGCAAGGAGGCCACGCCCGCGCGCAACGATGCAGGCAGGCTGCGCACCGTGTAGGCGGCGATGATGATGTAAGACGTCCCCACCAGGGCCAAAGGCTTACCCGTGAAGATGAGCATGGTCGCCAGCAGCAACAACACAGCCGTGAAGCTCACCCGCCAGAAGCCGGGCCGCAACTGGCTCATCACATAGCCGCCAATGGCCAAAAGCAGGAAGCCGTGTGCGGGCATGGGGACTTGGGTGAACACGTCCACCCATTCCGCCAAACTGGTGATAACCTTGGCCCAATTGCCACCCAATGCTCGGCCGAACTCCGCAATCCACTGGGTGGGATAAGGCCCCAGGATGAAGAGTAGGAAGCCCACGATGGGGACCAACATCAGTGCAGAGAGCGCTCGACGATGTTGGGGCTGCGCCCCCCGCCAGGCCATGAACAAAAGCAGGATGGCCGGGCCCAGGGCAATGATCGCCAGCCACCAGTCGCCCCAGGCCGCCAGCACCCACGCCAGGCTCAGTCCACCCCCCAGGCCCAGTAGGGCCACCAGCGCCTTTTCGCTCCGCTGGGCCTCCATGGCATTGAACAGATACAAAAGAAACGCCAGAAACGCCAGGAGGATCGCGGGCCACGGTGCATTGATGAACGCGATGATGAAACCGATGCCCAGGATGGTACCGGGCACGGCTGCGCCCAGATTCGAAACGAAATCCAATGCTTCGCGGCCCGAAAAACGCTTGCGCACCACCAAAAAGGCGATGATCATGCCCAGCACACCGGCAATGGGCGTCGCCACCGCGGAGAGAAACGTCGTATCCAGGATGGCTTCGATGCCGCGTTGGAAGGCCAGACGATAATTTTCCAGCGTCGGGGTGAAATCGATGCCCCACAACCGGGTGAAGGAACCGATAGCGATGGAGGCGTACAGGGTGATGACCAGGATCAGGGTCAAGGTGGTGATGATGACAAAGGGCCAGCGAATGTACCATTCGTCCACCGTGATCTGCCCGCCTGTGGGCTTGCCTGTCACCGAAATGTAAGATCGCTTGTTCACCCAATAGCGCTGAACGATGAAGACGGTCAGGGTGGGAATGAGCAGCACCAGGGAAAGGGCCGCGGCCTTCTGCTGGTTGTATTCGCCGTTCACCGCCAGAAAAATCTCGGTGGAAAGGACGTTGCGCTGCCCCGTCAGCAGCAAGGGATTCCCCAGATCAGCCAGGGATTCGACGAAAAGGAGCAGGAAGGCACTGGCAAAACCAGGTACCAGCAGAGGCAGGGTCACCGTGCGCAGGATGTGCAGCTTGCTCGCGCCCAGGCTCTGCGCAGCCTCCTCCATGGCCGGGTCCAGCCGTTCCAGCATGGCCCGCATGATGAGATAGGCCACCGGAAAGAAAGTGATGATCTGCACAAAAACCAGGCCATCTAACCCATAGATATCGTTCACCCCGTAATCAAAGTTGATGCCCAACCATTTGTGGGTGACGAGCCCCGACCGCCCGAACAACAAGATGACCGCGATGGCGATAGCAAAGGGTGGAGAGATGGTGGGGATTAGGGAGAGCGCGTGGGAAATGCGCTGAAAAGGATAATTGCAGCGAACAAAGGTGAAGGCGACGATAAAGCCCAGTAATGTGCCGCCCGTGGCCGTGGCCAAGCCCATAATCATCGTATCCCGCAAGGTCGTCCAGCTATGCCGGGCGAAGTAGGGATCCACGTATCGGGCGAAGTATTCCAGCGAAAACGCACCCGTTTGAAAATCGAAAAACCCTTGCCATACAACCCGCAACAAAGGCCACACCACGAAGAAGAACACAAACGCGCTGCTGGTGAGCAACCCCGCCATCATGATGGGGTCGCGGGCGATGAGCTGGAATTCACGAAGACGGCGGACCAACGCGCGGTTCTTTGGCGATGACATAGATGGCAATAAACCAGAATATGCAGGATTAACGGGGGCGAGGAGAAGACCGGGGATGAAGCCAAGGGCTCACACACCTCCCCTGCATCTTTCCTCGCCCCGAGATCGCGATGACGAAAAAATAATCGATGGCAGGCCTACATGGGTAACACTACTTCTTCAAATTCTCTGCACCCGCGATCTCGTTGGTGAAGCGGTCCACAAAGGCTTTCTTGTTCTTGCCGCACCATTCGAAATCGTAATCGATCAGCTTGACTTCAAGCAGCTCAGGCTTGGAGGGCTTGGCGCCTTCCACCGTGGGTGCCTGATACGCGCCGTACTTGGGGCCCAGCTCTTGGGTTTCGGGTTGAAGGGCCCAGTCATACCACAGTTTGGCGTTTTCCAGATTCTTGGCGCCCTTGATGATGCCCATACCGCCGATCTCATATCCGGTCCCTTCTTCGGGGAAAGAGAGGATCAACGGCAGGCCGTTCTCGATCTGCTTGACGATATCGTGGGAGAAGACCACGCCCACCGCGGCCTCGCCCGCCCCCACAAACCGGGCTGGCGCGGAGCCGCTCTTGGTGAACTGATTGACCTGGCCCGCGTACTGCTTCAGATACTCCCAGCCTGCTTCCTCACCCTTGATCTGCAGGATGGTACAGAGCGCGGTGTAGGAGGTACCGGAGCTGGACGGGTGTGCCACCATGAGCTGGCCCTTGAGCCGCGGGTCCAGCAGATCATCCCAGGATTTGGGAACCCAACCACCGTTCTCATCCGACCAATTCTTGTTGGTAGCAAAACCCAACGAACCCACATAAATGCCAGCCCAATACTTGTCCGGATCCAGCATCAGTTTTTTGTTGATGATCTTATCCTGCGCCGGGGTCTCGTATTTCTCCAGCAATCCCTCCTGTTTGGCCGCAATGAAACTGTCCACCGGGCCACCCCACCAGATATCGAACTGGGGATTGTCCTTTTCGTTGCGCAGACGAGTAAGGCTTTCACCACTGGACATGCGCACGAAATTTACGGTGATGTTGGGATACTTCTTCTCGAACTCCGCCTTCATCCCCTCGCACCATTCCACCTGGGGCGTACATAGCAGATTTAATTCTCCGCTTGCCTCCTTTTCCCCTCCACCGGGTGGCGCGCACGCGGCCAATATCAACACCATCAGAGCCAATAAGCCGACCAATAGCCAGAACGTTCGTCGTCGAAACATCGTGTTTCCTCCTAATGTTGGGGAGCGGTGGATGGATGGGTAAAAAATATGAGTCCCGAGACAGCTTTATCGCGGGATTTTCGATACCCCATTATAATCAAATGCTCAAATGTAAGCAACCTCCCGAAAGGTTATCCACATCGCCCAACCAGCATCACCATGTCCATATGCGTTTGAAAAAGGCTCAGGGGATCCGCGGTGATCGCGGCCCGAATGCGCGCGAGGCCCGCCTCATACGCCTCATCCGAAAGGAGCGCAAGTTGTGATGTCGCACTTTTGGACAGAAACACATCCCCAAAAACCTCTTCCCCCACAAAAGTCACGTCTGTCACATGCACGACGCGCGTGGTGATCTGTTCGAAACCGGCCTCCACCATCCACGCCCGCACCTGCTCCCACCGGGGATAACGGGCTTCGTCCCTAGCGCGCACGCCCTCGAAATAATTGTAGATGTACCAGACGAAATCGGGCGCGTGGAAATCGATGCCCGCCAGAGCCAGGGCACCGCCCGCGTTCAAAACCCGTCTCGCGGCGTGGATAAACTGGACGGGGTCGGCCAGATGATGGAGGACCTGGACCAGGAAGATGAGATCGAAGCTGGCCGGGGCCAGGGGCAGGGCCTCGGCTACAGCCTGGATGAAGGGGACGTGCGGAAGCCGCGTCCGGGCCTGGAGCAGCATCCCCCGCGAGGGGTCCAGCCCCACCAGCTTGCGGTGCGGGGCTTGCAACGCCTCAAGCCAGCGGCCCGTGCCGCAGCCCACCTCCAGGATGCGCCGGGCCGCGTGCGCCTCGGCCAGGTCGTTCAGAGCCCGGGCCACGCCGGGCATGGGGCTTTGGGCGTAGCGACGATGATAGGCATCTGCCACGCGATCGTAGTCCAGAGAGGACATGAGATTAGCGTATCAGGGGAAGGTAGATTGTGTCATGGAGGAGATCTTCCCTGACATTGATCATGCCGGCCCGCCCCGCAGCCAGGATGAGCAACGGAGGCTGGATGTGAATATCCTCGATGGTATCAGGCGCGGTATAAATCCCCGTCTGCCGCGGGTGGGATGGGTCCGCCACATCGATGACCCGCACCTGATGCCCCACCCCCACCACGGCCTGACCGGGCCGCGTTTTCAGCACATACCCCTGGCTCTGCGCGTCCCCCAGAGGTAGCGCGGCCAGGGTGCGAGGGGATGTGGGGTCGCTCAGATCCACGGTCTGGAGGAAGTCATCGGTCAGAATGAGCAGCGTGCGCCCATCCAGGGCGATGTCGCGGATGGCCGCGTCCACAGGGAAGGTAGCTATGGTCGCGGCAGGTGCGTCTAACCGGGCAATATCGATGCGATGGGAGAAGGGGTGCTCGTTCACGGCCCAAAGGACGTAAGTGGGAAAACCTGGAACCACGGCCGCGGCGGCTGGTTTGAAATCCACACCGCCCACGACCTGCATGTGATCCACATCCCGCACATCAACGATGTAGGTTTTGGCACGGGGCGGATAGGGATAATCAATGGTGGTCGCGAGGAAAACGTATCCGTTGGGGTCGGGCATGACCCGGATAGCTTCATCACTTTCGACAGGCAGGATTTGGCAGGGGGCATCTGGACCTTGGAAGAGGTTGACGACGCAAATCTGATTGGGCACGTGCCAGAGTTCAGGGGGGCCATAGTGCTGCCCGATGAAGGCGTAGGCGCCCTGAAAATCAACCGATAGCACTTCGCGGACGCCCTGGTAAATGGCCCGCTGGGTGGGTGTCTGGGGAGTTGCATTGTCCACCAGATAAAGGCGCTTGCCATCCCACACATAGGCGTCATCCCCGACGCCGCCCACGCGGCGGACGGATAAATTCCCGGTGATGGTCAACGGCGTCAAGTCCTCGAACGCGAAGGCCCCGAGACGCGAGCTGAACCTCCCCCAAACGCGAGATGGCGTAATGAAGAGGGGGCGGAATGCACTGTCCACCTCACGCGTCTGGATAGGTTGGGGATGGTCGGGATCGCTCACATCGAATTTAATCAGGGAATAGTCGGACCTGTAGGACGCGGCATCGCTCTTGATATGGCCCACGATGAGTCTGTCTTCGGTCAGAGCCATGCCCAAAAATCGATAGGTGACATCTCGCAGCCAACCATCTTCCGTGTAGGCGCCACGCAGGGTTGGGGGACGATTGGGAGCCACATCCACTATCAGCACCCCGACCGTGGACGCAAGTTCAGTGGCCGCGTCCGAGGTATAGGTCAGAAGATAAAGCCGATGGCGTTGCACTCGGAAATCGGTAATGATGTTAGACAGGTAATCACCTGTAGGCAGGGTAAAGACCCCTTCTTTCTCGGCCTTGGAAGGATAATTCAAGTCGTAGATCGCGACCGTATCTGCTGTTTCCTGCAGATAGGCCCGGTGGTTGGCAAATTGCACCCTTTGCCCCGGCGGCATGTGCAGGCTCGCGAGCACCGAAGGCGTGGCAGGATCGCGGATATCGATGACGGTCCAGGTTTGTCCGTCCACCAGATAGAGTCGGTCGCTGTCGAGATGAATATCGCCCGCGGCCAGATGGGCGAGGTAGGCAACCATGCGAGGGGAGTTGATGTCGGAGACATCCACCACAGCCAACCCGCGCGCTTGGGCGAACAGATAATCATCCTGGACGGCCAGGGAGGAAACCGGTCCGGGCAGGGTGAGCCGGGCGGCCAGACGGACGGCCGCGGGGAGATCGTGGGTGTTGTAGATGAGAAGCTGATCATCCTGGGCTGCGAAAAGCACGTCGCCCTGAGCCGCAAAGGGCCCGGAGAGGTGTTGGAAGGGATCGCTGGCGAAGCTGCCCACGCGCGTCAACCCGGCATCGGGGGGAGGCGGCGCGGGTGTGGGCATGGGGATGGGGGTGGGCGTAGGCGGCGGAGGTGGCGTGGGCGTGGGGATGGGAGGGGGATGGCAGGGTGCCACATCGGAAGGGTGCTGACCGGGCTGGTTGGTGAGGTAAAGGGCGTCGACGCGGCTCTCGGCCTCGCGGCCGGCAAAGCGCAGGCGATGGGTTCCCTCGGTCAGGAAAAAGGGCTCACGGCGGTCATGTTCGGGATAGACACGCACCCAGTGCCATTGGCCATCGGGCGGGCGAATCTCAAATTGGAAGGGATCGCCCCCGTCGAGATTCACCCAGAACGAGTTGTGATGCCAATCCAGGCCCAAAACCCGGGCCCAAAGGTAGTAATCATCGTTCGTGTCGATCTCCAACGTGAAGTCGACACGACCCTCTTGCGGGACCACCGCGCGCACATTACGTCCGCCACAGGCGTCCGCCGTGTTTTCCACCTGCATGGGGGGCGTCACAACGCCGCTTTCCGCTTCCCAGAACTGCCTCTCGAACCGGGCTGGCGGATATTCCAACAGCCACAAACCCAATGGGCCTGCATTGATTATCAGCAAGCCTTCGTCATTGATGGCAAGGGACGCAACGGTGTAATCCTTGATGGGATAGCTTTGCTCAAGATAGGGCAAGGCGGGATCGCTGACATTCAATCCCCCACGCAACAGATAATACCGGCTGCCCCACAGCGCGGTTTGTGCCAGGCTTTGATACGGATACATGGAAGGCGTTTGCCCGTAATTCGATCCCTGGATCAACCGGGGGTGTGCCGGATCGGAGGCATCCACGACCTCGCCTGTAGAGAGGAAAACCAATCCGCCCCGGACGTGAACATCGGTGACCCCGGGTTCATTCATCGTGTGTTCCAGGGAAGTTTCGCCCACCAGATAGGCAGCGTCTTCATCGGTGATGTCGTAAACGCGTACGTTGAGCGAAGCCGCATAGACGAATCGCCTTCCCTGGCTCTCAGCTACCTCGAAGAAACTGAGGGGCTCTCCAATAATACCCTTGGGGGAAATGGCTCCCTCCAGATCGAGCGCGTAAAGTCCCCACGGGCCTCTCTGTACACTCACATACAGACGATCCCGCATACTGGCGATATCGGCGACAGGGGAGGGGAAAGTGATCGTACGCAGCAATTGAGGTGAGAGGGGGGATTGGATATCGTAAATGAACACCTTGTCGCCCGCGGCCACATAGAGCCGGGCGCCGCGGAGATGGATCGCGGTTCCCTGTTGGGGGAGAGAAAAGCGCTGGCGGACCTCAAGACGGTATGGATACGTCAGATCGACCACGGCAAGGGTATTCGCATCCAGCACATACGCGGTATCACTGGTGGCAACCGCGCCCAAAGGCCAAACGAGACCGGGCCTGTAATGGCCCTGTGGCTGCGGCTGCAGGATGTCTGTCAGGGAAAAGGTTTGCAATCCCCGATCCTTTGCCCCAACCACAAGCAGCGTACCCTGCTGCCAACTGTCTGCCAGACCGGGCGCGGGGGTCTCGCCCACAAACATGGGTTGATGGGGGTCACTGACATCGATAGAAAGTAACACCGCATTGTACGACTTCGCCAGCAGAAGGCCCCCATCCCCCACGCCCGCGATCCAACCTGCACGGACTGGGAGCGCGCCGAGCTGACGCGGGTGCGTCTCGTCGGATATGTCGAAAATGGTCAGATGGTTGCTGTCGAGATAATACAGTTGCGTACCACGCACCTGCAGATCCCGGAACATACCCGCTTCATCCAGTGGTGGAAGCTGACTGATGAAGCGGGGCGCGCCCGGTTGGGAAATATCGAAAATCGCCAGGGTCTGATCTTGCGGGGTGTTGGGGATTCCCATATAGAGATACAGGCGCTGGCCGAGGACCTTAACTCCCTGAATGGGCCAGTCGCTTTTGTATGCGCCCAGATAGCGGGGATGGTGCGGGTCCGTAATGTCCCAAAAAGTAAGGCCATGAGGCGACATGTAGGGGCTTCCACCAGAAAGATAGACCACGCTCTGGTGTACCAGGAGCGGATAGCCGGTGAACTGGATAGGCGTGAGCAACTGGAGGGAGCCATCGGGCCAGATATCGAAGGCCAACAGCGTCCGCTCTGAAGTGGCGTACAGCCGGCCGCCATCGATCAGCAACTCCTGGATGTCCCAGTTTAGGGGCTGGGTCTTGGCCACCACGGTGGGGGAAGCGGCATCGGAGATGTCGAAAGTGAAAATGCGCGGGCCGACAATAGCGAAGGCGTAATCCCCCATTATTGCCACCTGTTCCACCGACCCGCCCAACTGTCCCCGAACGGCCAGGCTGCGCGCGGGTTGGATGGGATAAGAGGCAAACACCGTCCAGGCGATCATGAAGAACAGCGCCAGGCCCAGCAATGCAAAGAAAATGTGTCGTTTTCCCATGATTGGCCTCCGATGGCTTAAATACCTTGAATCATCAAAGCTATCCTATCATACCTCCATGAAAATTGCATGAAGCCAGCCCACGCTCTCCATGACAAAATGGTCATCCGCGTGCCGAGATCAGTTGGTCAATGCTCGAAAGTGCGATATGATTTCCCGAAGCCGATTCCCCGGCCACCTGCTTCCGACATTCCCCATCAGGAGCTTCATCATGCACACCAACCCGGCACGCCCTGCGAAAATGAACTGGGGTTATACCTTCATCGTGGGATTTGGTTTCTTTGGGATTTCCATCATCTGGCCCCTTTTTAATTCGCTCATCCCGCCCATGCTGGAGGACCTGGGCCTGGCAGCCCGGGTCATTGGCTTCATCATGACCTGGGACAACATCATCAACATGTTTTTACAGCCCTGGGTGGGTGAAAAAAGCGACCATACCTGGACGCGATTTGGGCGGCGCAAGCCCTGGATCATGCTGGGCGCGCCCCTGGCCGCGGTGTTTTTCATGCTCATCCCCTTCGTGCGGGAGAACGCCATACCCATCGCCCTGACTATCCTGGGCACGAACCTGGGCATGGCCCTGTTCCGTTCCCCGACCATTGCCTTCCTGGGCGATCTTTTCCCTCCGGAACAGCGGAGTCAGGCCAACGGCGTCATCAATTTCATGGGAGGCCTGGGCGGTGCTGTGGCCCTGTTCGGCGGTGGCGCGCTTTACAAAATGGGTGTGCCCCTGCCTTTTATCGTGGGCGCGGGAGTTATGCTCATCGCGATGCTCATCGTCCTGCTGTTTGTGCGCGAACCCAGCGAGATCGAACAACCGCCGGCCCAGGAATCGGCTGGGCTGATTGCGAATTTGCAAGAGGTATGGCACAGCGCCGATCGCCGGGGAATGACCATCCTACTGGCCATCCTCTTCTGGTTTGTGGGCTGGAATGCAATGGAGGCTTTCTTTACGGTCTATGCCCGGAATGAATTGCACGTGGACCCGGGCACGGGTACGCAGATGCTGACCGCGTTCGCGGCCATGCTCATTCTCTTCGCCATTCCCAGCGGGTTCATCGCCACGAAATTCGGACGCAAACGCACCATCGTGGTCGGGCTTGTGGGGATGCTGGCCGGGCTTATCGCCGGCTTTTTTATCCGAGAAGTGATGGTCATGGTGGGCCTGCTGGCCCTGATGGGCGCGTTCTGGGCCCTGGTGAATATCAACTCCCTGCCCATCGTGTATGATGTGGGTGGCGAAGAACGCATCGGCGCGTACACCGGGCTTTACTATTTCTCCTCCTCCCTGGCTGCCATCTCAGGCCCCATCCTGGGGGGCACGCTCATCGATCTCACCACCCACGCTTCCATCTGGCTGTTCAGTGCCAGCTTTATGCTCTTAGCCCTCCTGACCATGCTCCGCCTTCCCGAAACCCCACCCCAATCCTAATCCGGACACGCCGGAACCCAAAAGCCGATCACACGCCGAGACGCAGAACGGCCAAGGGAATATGGTGTGCAGGTGGCAAGTGTGCAGGTAGCAAGTTAAGTTGCACAACTAATCCTAGATGTCCCTTGCAAACCTTCTTAGCGCCCCTTGGCGACTTTGCATGAGCCATTTTCTTGCCCAGCGAGCAAGCATTCTATCGATGAGGTGCTATCATGACGAAATCTCGTATCTCCAACGCCCTTTGGGGCTTGCTCACCATCATCCTCGGCATCGCCGCGCTGGCGTATAATTTCGGCGCGCTGGATGACTACAAGCTCATCACCGCCTACGCGGTGGCCGCGTTGCTCGCGGTCATGGGCGCGGTTTTTCTGTTGGCCCTGGCTTTTCAGCGCGATCAGTGGTTTTATGTCATTCCAGGCTTCAGTTTCCTCAGCCTGGGCGGCATCGTCTATCTCGCCACCCAAAACGCCGTCCCGCCCGAATGGCTAGGCGCGCTCTTCCTGGGGGGCATTGCCTTAGGCTTTATCGTCGTGTTTTTGCAAAACCGGCGGGAACGATGGTGGGCGCTGTTGCAGGCGGAAACCATCCTCCTCATTGCGTTGTTGGGACTGGGCCTGGGCATTCCTCAGAACAGCGAAAAGCTGGTGGGAACGCTGTTGTTCGGGGGTTTTGCCGCCAGTTTCTTCTTCGTGTGGCTGCTCAGCAGCGCACAGGAAAGGATGACTTGGGCGTTGATCCTGGCGGGCGTGCTGGCGATCTTCGCGGCCATCATTTACACCTCGGGCCAAGGCCCGTTGCTTCTGCTTCTGTGGCCAGGTCTGTTGCTACTCATCGGTTTCTTCCTGGTGGCCCGAGTCTTCACAGGCGGGAAGCAGCCCTCGCCCGCGGTGGATATCGAGGCGGTCAACCCCATCGAGCCCACGACCACGGATGAAGAAGCCCCCGCCCGCATCATCGTCCCACCGACACGCTCATCCCGGACCGGACTCGACGTCATCGAACCGGAGGTGGTAGATGGGAATGAGTCAGGCAATGGGGAGGAGTGACCTGTCACCTGCATACCTGCTACCTGCAAACCCTATTCCCTTTGCGCCCTTGGCGCCTTGGCGTGAGATATCGATTTCAGTTCCACCGAATCGATGACGCCTACGATAAGAGAGATAACGGGAGCGTCGGGATCGTTCAGTACCTCTCTGGCTCCACCGCCTTCCTGATTCACCAGCACCACATCGCCGACCCCAGCGTGGGCTACGTCCAGGGCCACGAAATCGCGCGGGTCCTCCTGGCCCTCAGCATGCAAGGGCTGCACGATCAGCAGCTTGTAGTTACGAAGGGAGGGATGTTTGACGGTGGAGACCACCGAGCCGACAACTCGGGCGATAAGCATGAGGTGGTAAAAGGCAGTAATCAGTGAGCAGTGTTCAGTAATCCGTGCGGCCACACTGGCGCGGGAAGCCATACACGTAATGCGTAACGTCCGTGGCAGACTCGCTCAACGTGGGCTTCGAGTTGCTTTTGCAAACAAACGCATCGCTATTTCCCAAGCAAAGCAGCGTTCAGAACCGATTCTCGCCCGGATGCAGCTCGAAATCGAAGTCGCTTTGGGCGAGATCGACGCGATCCACAATGGCGACCACGGCCAGGTCGAGGGGCATGTTGGGGACGTGGTAGGCGACCGCGGCCTCGCGCTTGCGGGCCATGAGCACGATATCCCCCACGCCCGCGTGGGCCATGTCCACCGCCACCGCGGGCCTGCCTACCGGTTGTAATTCCTTGTTCAGTTGCTGCACTACCAGCAGCTTCGCGCCTTCCAGGCCTGGATACTTGCGCGTGGCCACCGCGGTGCCAATGACCCGACCGAAAACCATCAGCTTTCACCTCCCAGCGCCCTCAACACGCCGTCGATGACGGCATCCAGCCCCTCGGGCTCCCGGCCCAGCCGGGCGATGACCGCGGCCCGCACCTGGGCATGGAGATCGGGTTCAAAAGCGGGCGCTTCCGGAGCGGTGGGGATGAGCTTCACGCCCAGACGTTGGGCCGTCTCCCGGGCCAAGTCGGTCATCCGAACGCCTGGCCCCAAAACCAGGGTGGTCTCTCCCCGGGCTGCGGCGTTCAAAATGTCCTGCTCGGTAAGATAACGCATGGGTCACATCTCCCTGCCATCGATGGCTTCTATGGCCGCGACCGCGGCATCTCGCGCCGTGAGAATATCGGCCTCGGTTCCGGCCATCCACATGCGCCCGAACCGCCCTAGGCCGCTGACATGCATCAGGTTGACGGTCGCAGCCTTCTCCGCCTCGTTCGCAGCCAGGTTGATGTAGGCGGCCGGGGCCAGCTCCAGCACCAGCATGGTCTGACCGGGTACCAGCATCATCCCACGAATGGTGCGATTCACAAGCTGCGCCTGATAAGGGTCCACATTGGTGATGACCTGGATGGACGCGATCTTGGGTTTGATTCGGTCTTCCACCCGCAATCCCAATCGATCCAACACGATCTCGCCCGCGCGCAGCACGTCGGCCTGAGAAAAGGAATGCACCTCGAACATACCGAACTCCCGCTCCACGAACTGCGCGCCGGGCCGGACATTCGCGCCCTTCACCGCCTCATCCACCATACGGAAGACCCAGTTGCCGGGCGCCATCTCGATGTACAGCGCGGCCATGCCCTCGACCACCAGGTCCCCCAGGGTGATGGTGCCGATGAACGCCGCGAACTGGGGCTGCATGCGGTCGAGATAGCAGTAGGTGCGGAGCTGGAATCGTTCGGGCATGGGATAGGATCAGGATTGAGGATTGAGGACTGCCGGGAGAACGTTGGGCGAGGTGGCAACGGGCTTATTGCGTATTCCGTATTCCGTCAAAATCATCACGCAATACGAAATACGAACTCGGTTCCCGCGCCAACCTAGAACCTAGCCACGAAGCGTCTTCGTTGGAATCGGCGAACCATCGCCCGCGGCGGCTTCGTGCAGCATGGCGATGCCGATGGGGGTGACGAACATAGGACGGCTGGGCGCGGCAGTGGGGATGCCGGTGATCTCGGCAACCACGTCGGTGAAACCGGGGAAGGCAGCGGCCCCCCCCACCAGGGTGATGGAAGGCACCTGCAGCCCGCGAAGATGGCGCTGAATGATGGTCGCCACTTTTTCCATGACGGGCCGGATCAGGGGGAAGAGTTCGGGTTGGACGTTGGCATCGAGTTTGAGGGATTCGGCTTCCTCGAAGGAAATCCCTTTGGCCCCGGCAATGACCAGGGTGAAATGGGTCCCGCCGGTGGGCTCATCCGCGGTGTAAACCACTCGGCCATCTTCGATGACCGCGATGCCGGTGCTGCCGCCGCCCACATCCACCACCGCGCCATCTTTCACACCCAGCAGAGCGTTGGCCGCGGTGGGTTCATCGATGAGCCGGGTGCAGATCATGCCCGCGCCCTCCAGCACATAGGCCACGGCCCGGACCTCGGCCAGGGAGATGCCGGGGGGATAGGCGCTGGCCGCGGAGGTGAGCTCGACACCCAGGCGGGATTCGACATCGGCCTTGAGCCGTTTCACCAGATCGATGGCGCCCATGAAATCCACGACCACGCCATCGCGCACGACCTGGGCGAATTGATAGGCAGCCGTCAGGGGCTGCAATGCCCCATCGAGGACCATGATCATGGTGTATGCCGTGCCCAGATCGACGCCCACATGGAGCGGCCCCTGGAAATGGGACACCCGCCCGCGTCTGACCGCCTCCTCTGCAGCGCTTAGGATGGATTCGACAGGCATTGTTGGATTTCCGCCAGGGCCCAGAGGATATCGTATCGACGCTGAGAGGATTGGGGGCCAAACAGACGATGGGCCCAGATGAGCAGGATGCGCAAGGGGTCGAGCAGCGTCCGGCGTTTGGACCACGAAAAGCCGTGGGCGGCCAGCGAGACACGCCGGGGCAAGGCCACCGCGGGGCCGCCTTCTGCGGCCTGGATGATCTGTTCTACCAGACTGGCCAACACCGGTGCGGGCGCCAATGCGTCTCGATAGTCGCGCAGGGCCTGGAGAAAAGCGGCATGGGCTTCCGAGGCGGGGGGCCAGGTGTAGCCGGGCGGCACGTCGGGGCCGGTAGGGAGCTGACGTAGTTCCATCCCCAGTTCCCGCGCCCGCTCCCGAGCCAGGGGCGTCAGCCGTTGGTCCAGCCGCAACGCCAGACTGCGTTTGCCCCGGCGGGCCAGCTCTTCGATGTCGGTGACGGTGAGGTAGGTGGGCACGATGGGGGGATGAAGTAATCAGTAATCAGTGGCTCAGGGAATGCGCCAGCCGAGTTTGCCGGCCTGGAAGAGCAGGGCCAGATAGTAAACCGCGCTGCTGAGGCGGTTCAGGGCCCGGATGATATCGGGACGGGTGGGATGATGGAAGGGAGATGGCGCAAAGGCATCCAGCGCATCCAATTCGGCCTCACGCACCACGGCCCGCAGATAATTGAGCCAGTGCAGGATCTCGTGGTCGCCCGGGCCTGGGGTCAGGTGAGGGATGCCCAGGGCCTGTTGGGGATGATGGGTGGCCTCCCGCAACGCGGCCTCGTCCAGCCCGGCCACCACCAGAGGTGGGACTTCCCGATCGCTGTACTCCGCGCTCACGATCTCCCGGCAATAGGCGGCCAGGGTATCAAGATGGTGGGCGAGTTCTCCCAGATTCCAGGCCCGGGCGCGAGCCGCGACGAGTTGCATCAACCCTTGCACCGAGTCCATCTTGCCCCGAAACCGGATGCGGGGGATGTTCTTGGGTGCGAAATGGGTCGCGTCGAGCTGGGTGAGATGGTCGGGTTTGTGCTGGACGGGTTGGCCGCAAGTGGTGCACACGGGCTGTGGCCCGCGGCGATCCACCGGAAACCGGGCGGGTTGGTCCCAGGCGGACCGGGTTTGCCCCACCCCTCGGGGAGGCTGACCAGCGATTTGCGTGAGCACCCGAATCACCGCCTGACGGACACGCGCTTCCAGGTCCCCGCCATCGGGGGTGGAAGCAGGCGTGGCCTGGTGGGCGGGGCGGGCCGTGGCCTGCGCGGCCGCGCTCCAGGGTGGAAGCCGTCCATCCTCCCCGTCGGCGCCGATGAGCTCCAATCCTAACTCGCGCGCCCGATCCCGGGCCAAGGGTGTGATGATGTCATCCCGGCCCAACACCAGCACGGTCTGGCCATCTTCATGCACCAGCCGTTCGATGATCTCGGCGGTGAAGAGTTGTTTCATAGAGGGATTTGGGGCAGCGTGCTCGCTTGCCAAATTGACCGTGCTCGGGTTTGGGGCGACAGGCCCGTTGCGTAATGCGTGAACTGGCTCGCCGATACAGATGAAAATGCCGGGCCTCGTATAGCCCCGTAAACCGGTAAACCAGGAAACCAGGGAAACCGGGCTGCCTCGCGTCCCTTCCCGGCCTACTGGCGTACCGGTTTACCCGTTTCCCGGTTTCCCGAATCCATTTTCACTCTTCCAGCTTGGGCAGGATAGCTTCCACATCCTCATGGGGGCGGGGAATGACATGGACGCTGACCAGTTCGCCCACGCGCTGGGCCGCGGCCGCGCCCGCGTCGGTCGCGGCTTTCACCGCGCCCACGTCCCCGCGCACCATCACGGTGACGTAACCCGCGCCGATCTTTTCCTTGCCGATGAGTTTCACGTTGGCGGCTTTGACCATCGCGTCGGCAGCTTCGATCGCGCCGACAAGACCTTTGGTTTCGACCATGCCGAGAGCAATCATGTTGATGTCAGGCATTTTTCGTTCCTCTTTCGTGGAATGGGTTGGGGGAGCCGCGGGCGGCGGGATCGGTCCCGACGGCTCGGCTGGTTGGGTGGTTTCGATGACGACATCCCCCTTGCTCACAGGCGCGGGGGGAGGTGGTGACGTTTTGGGATGGGGATCAGGCGGGGGTTTCGCCCGCGGGGTTGGGGCATCCTCCACCTGAGTCTGGGCCAGGCGGGCGTGAATGGCGCAATAGTCGGAGCCAGGCAGGGCCTTGCGCCGACATCGGGTGCCGTTTTTGGTCAGGGCTTTACACTGGGCCATGTTCGTTCAGTAATCGGTAAATAGTGAGCAATCCAACGGCGGGCGAGCCCGCACCGATACCGATGAAAATGCCTCGCGGCCAGGTTGGCGCAGAAAGCTGATCTCGTATTCCGTATTGCGTATTGCGTGGCGACGACTGGACGGAATACGCAGTACGCAATACGCCCGCTGCAACCTCGCCCAACGTGGGCGTCGCGTTCCTTTTGCAATCGAATGCAGCGGAATCTATGCGCCTAGCCTCTGCCCAGCTCCTGGAGGACGCGGCGAACAATGGCTTCGATGTCCACATCGGTCAGAGATGAAGGCGCGGGCCCAGGGGCTGGGGTCGATGTCTGGCCCGGCAGGGGTTGTACGCCCGGGGCCAGGGTCGTGGCTTCGGGTGGCGGAGGCGTGGTTTCATAGGCCACCCGTTTGATGTTCAGCAGGTGTTGGACGCTGATGTTATCGGCCAGGACCGCGCCGCCCAAACCGCCGGGGGCCAGGGTCATAGATGGGGTGAGGTTGGTGGTGGCACCGATGGCGCCCAAGGTGCCCCAGGTGTTGATGGAAAGGCGGAAAACCGGCTTTTCTGCACCAAACGCCCGGATGACCTCCTCATCCCGGGCGTGGACCACCATGGAATGGCCTTCGCCACCGAACTTGATGAGCTGGATGGCCCGCTCGCAACCCGCATGCCAGCCATCCTCCACATAGAAGCCCAGCACGGTGGTGAGCTTCTCCCGGCTCAAAGGCTCCTCCGGACCGACTTTGTCCAGATCGGCCACCAGGATGCGCGCCCAGGGCGGGACGTCGATGCCCGCCAGTTTGGCGAGCTGCTGGGGGGTTTTGCCCACGGTGCGGGCATCGATCGCGCCGTTGGGTTTGAACAAGGTGCGGGCCAGGGCTTCCTTTTCAGCCTCGTTCACCCAATATGCACCATTCTTTTCCATCTCCGCACGCAATGCCGCGGCAATAGGACGGTCGGCAATGACCGATTGTTCGGTAGCGCAGATCACCGAGTTATCGAAAGCCTTGCTATTGACAATATCCCACGCGGCTTTCTTCACATCCGCGCTGCGGTCCACCCACACGGGCGCGTTGCCCGGCCCCACGCCGATGGCGGGCTTGCCCACGCTATGCGCGGCCTTGACCATGCCCGAACCGCCCGTGGCCAGGATCATATCCACCGCCCAATGCCGCATCAGCTCTTGCGTGCCGGGCAGGGAGACGTTGGTCATGCAACTGATCAGCCCTGAAGGCATGCCCGCGGCCTCACCAGCCTGGGCCATGATGCGCAGGGCTTCCAGCGAAGAATTTTTTGCCGAAGGGTGAGGCGCGATGACAATCCCATTGCGGGCCTTGACCGCGATGAGGACCTTGAAGATAACGGTGGAGGTGGGGTTCGTGGAAGGAGTGAGCGCAGCGATCACCCCCACAGGCCAAGCGAATTCCAGGATCTTGTTGGCCCGGTCTTCACGCACCAGCCCCACCGTCTTCACATCTTTGATGGATTCCCAGACTTTGCGGGCCGCAAATTCGTTTTTGATCTTTTTGTGCAGAGCCACGCCATAGCCCGTCTCCTGTTGAGCCAAACGCCCCAGATGCGCTGCGTTCTCATAGGCAGCCTGGGCCATGGCCTCGACGATACGGTCCACCTCGGCCTGGGAAGCGTGGAAAAATGCGCGTTGGGCCTCCCTGGCCGCCATAGCCAGCCGCCGGGCCTCTTGCATGGAGCGAAGATCGAGATCGTAATTATCGATCATGATTTGGCTTTAAAAAGCGTTGTTTTCGTTTGCAAAAACCGCTCGAAGTCAACATCGAGCGAGATGGCTGACGACGTGAAACGTGATGCGTGATGCGTAAAGTTCTCACGTTTCACGCATCACGTTTCACGCCACAAGCTGAACTATGCCTCCGCACGCGGCAGGATGGCTTCCACATCCGCATGGGGGCGGGGGATGACATGGACGCTGACCAGTTCGCCCACGCGCTGGGCCGCGGCCGCGCCCGCGTCGGTCGCGGCTTTCACCGCGCCCACGTCCCCGCGTACCATCACGGTGACGTAACCCGCGCCGATGTATTCCTTGCCAATGAGCTTGACGTTGGCGGCCTTGACCATCGCGTCGGCGGCTTCGATCGCTCCCACCAGGCCGCGAGTCTCCACCATGCCCAATGCAATCATTTGTACGGATGCCATAGGTGCGTTCTCCTTTGAAACTGGAATGCTGGATTAGAAAGATTTGCCTTGCTATTGTACATCTTCTGGTCAAACTTTGCACAACCTGCCGCGCAGCACAAAAAAAGCCCTGCGGCGTATTCGCAGGGCTTGGAAGTGGTATAAGAAAAAACTCAGGCCCGGATCTCCTGGCGCTGGAAGAGAACGTAACCCAGAGCGAAGAGGAGGATCGTGGCCGCGATGAGGCCGGTGAACTGGGGCCAGACGATCAGCAGGCTCTGGCTCAGGGGCAAGGGCGTGCCGGGAATTGCGCCCTGGGGCAACAGGGGCAGCAGCAACCCCAGCCCCACCGACCGCACCGCGGGATTCAGGATCGCAGCCATGATCTCGCCGTAGAGGAAGGTGGGGGAGAACCGGGCCAACGCGATCTGGAGCTTGGCCTGGGCGATGACCTCCTGCGGCAAACCCAGGCGCACGGGGACGATGGCCGACGCGATGAGTCCGGCCAGGATGTTCC
>DRQW01000012.1 GCA_011371305.1 Anaerolineae bacterium
GTGGCCCGCCGTCGGACTGCTATGAAAATAGAGGACGCAGATGAACGCTGATAGAAACAGATTCACGCAGATAAAATCAAAATAAAAATCATTTGCGAAAATCTGCGCTGCGAAGCATCGGCGCAAATCAGCGTTCTCAATTTTCCTCGGTATCGGCGCGGGCTTGCCCGCCATCGGACTGCTATGAAAATAGATTCGGTAGGCCGGGAAACCGGTAGACCGGTAGACCGGGAAGGTGAGCAGATTGGCCCGGTTTCCCTGGTTTCCGGGTTTCCAGGTGTACCGGGTTACCGCCCACGATTTTCGTCCGTATCCGCCGCGGGCCTGCCCGTTGGGGCTATTTTCGGAACAAGCGCCGCCACTGTGCCCGGGTGGTCATCCAAAGCTCGGTCAGCTGATCCCCCCACGAACGGGTAGGTAAATCCTCTCGGGATGCCTGCTCTCTGCGAGCCTGCGCCATCTCGGCCAGATAGGTTTTCGCGGTTTCGTAGCCCACATGGATGAGATTATGGGTATGGCTGAGGTCCCAGAAGGCGATGCGCTGGTCGTAGCGGAGCTGCCAGCGGTGGACCGGCACGCCCTGGAGCCGGGCCAGCTCCAGTTCCAGTTCGATGTGCCGGTTTTCCATGGTGGTGATGACCTGATCCAGGATGGCCAGGAAGCCCTGGATGGGGCGGTCCGGGGGTCGGGGGTGGAACAAGTCCAGGGCGATGATTTCGGTGGCCCCTTGTTTCAGGGCGGGCTCGATGGGCACATCGCTCACCGCACCGCCATCGATCATCACCCCCTGTTCAAATTCCATGGGAGGAAGCCAGGGAGGGATGGCTGCGGACGCGAGCATACAATCCAACACCAGATCGTCCGGGTTTTCGCCGAAGATGATGGGGCGATGGTGGTGGATATCCGCGGCCACGATATAGAGTTCGGGGCCTGTGAGGTCTCGGAATCGTAACCCAGGGGGGATGCCATGGCGGGCGTAAAAGGCCCGGGCCTGTTCGAGATAGCCTTGATTTTTGAGGCCAGGCAAGAGGGTGCGGATCATAGCTCGGGCGAAATCGCCGGGCGCGAAGTCCCCCCGGGCCGCATCGTCCCATACTTGGATCAGTCGCTCGATCCCCTCCTCGCTATAACCGAACCGGGCGAGATAGGCGGCATTGATGGCACCAATGGATGTCCCCACGAGGATATCGGGGTGGATATCGGCCTCGAACAGCGCCCGTAATGCGCCCACTTGCAGCGCACCGCGCGGGCCGCCCCCGCTGAGTACAAAGGCCAGCTTCTGGGGCCTGACTTCCTCGGGACGGCCATCCTGGGATGCTATGCGTTTTGCCAAGAGCGACATGGTCGCACCTCCATCACATCTCATTATCCCCTACGAAGCGAGGAGACGCAAGGTTTCGGAAATTGACAAAACCGCCTATTATTCGTATAATGCAACATGCTAACTTCATACAACCAGGCCCATTCGTCTAGTGGACTAGGATGCAGCCCTCTCAAGGCTGAGACACGGGTTCGAACCCCGTATGGGCCACCAAACCGCCCGATGGGGCGGTTTTTTTATGGGGAATTTTTGGCATCATACCACTTTTGCGGCCAAAGAGGTTATCAACGGCATGATTTTGTGCTAGAATAGAGCCACGGTAAGTTTGATCGCATTATCAGCCTCCAGAATGCGATGTCGCATTCTTCGCCCCATACAAACACCGAGGTAACCAAAAATGGGAAAAGACACGCTCACCATCATCGACAATCGTACGGGAAAAACCTATGAGGCGCCCATTACCGATGGCACCATCCGCGCGATGGATCTCCGGGCGATCAAGGTCAATGAGGATGATTTCGGGATCATGAGCTATGATCCCGGGTTCAAAAACACCGCTTCCACCCGGAGCAAGATCACGTTTATCGATGGGGAAAAGGGGATTTTGCGTTATCGGGGATATCCCATCGAGGAGATCGCCGAGAATGCAACCTATCTCGAAGCTGCTTATCTGGTGATGTATGGTGAACTGCCTACCCGGGATGAGTATGATCAGTGGGTGTATGACATCACGCATCATACCATGATCCATGAAAACATGCGTACCTTCCTCGACGGGTTCCGGTATGATGCGCATCCCATGGGCATGTTCATCAGTTCGGTGGCTGCCATGTCCACCTTCTATCCCGAAGCGAAAAATATCTTCGATGAGGGTTCGGTGGAGTTACAAACCAAAAGGCTGATCGCCAAGGTGCCCACGGTGGCCGCATTCGCTTATCGCCATTCCATGGGCCTGCCCTATTCTTACCCCGATAACGACCTGAGCTACGTGGGGAATTTCCTGAACATGATGTTCAAGATGACCGAGTTGAAGTATAAACCGAACCCGGTCATCGAACGGGCCCTGGAGATCCTGTGGATTCTGCATCTGGACCATGAGCAAAACTGCTCGACAACGGTGATGCGGGCCATCGGCAGTGCTCATGCCGATCCTTATGTGGCTGTGGCGGGGGCCGCGGCCGCGCTCTCGGGCCCGCTTCATGGTGGCGCCAACGAACGGGTGTTGCGCATGCTCAAACGCATCGGCAGCGTGGAAAATATCCCCGACTATCTGAAGCTGGTGGAAAGCGGTCAGGAACGCCTGATGGGCTTCGGGCACCGGGTCTATAAGAACTACGACCCCCGGGCCCGCATCATCAAGAACTTCGCGCATGAGGTGTTCAAAGTCACGGGCAAAAATCCCTTGCTGGATATCGCGGTCGAGCTGGAGAAACGGGCGCTGAACGAGGAATACTTCATCAAACGCAAGCTTTATCCCAATGTGGATTTCTACAGCGGCATCATCTACCAGGCCATTGGCATCCCCACGGCCATGTTCACGGTCATGTTCGCCATCCCACGCACCGTGGGCTGGTTGGCCCAATGGCGCGAGATGCTAAAGGATCCGGAACAAAAGATCGCCCGGCCTCGTCAGATTTACGATGGCTATGGCGAACGGCATTTCGTCCCCATGGACCAACGCTAATCTCCTCCTGCTTCCCTTTCTGCGCCCCCGGCCATCCGTCGGGGGCGTTTTTGTGTGGGCTTCTGGGCTGGCCCATCTCATGTCGAGGCCCATGACAGCTTGAAACCAGGGAGCAGCTTCGGGCGCAAAGAAGCGAAAAACCAGGATTCCAACATGCCTTCAGGTTACCCCCCAGCCGTTGCGAAGAAGCAAACCACGCAAGATTGCCTCCATCCTGATATAATTTCCTTCCATGAAACGCCGCTATCTCTTCATTTCCCTCGGCTTCCTGCTGGGCGTGGTGCTGCTGACCAGCCTGGCCGGCGTCGCGGTGTGGAACCGCTTCTGGCCCCAAACGCCCGTACAGAAGCAGGTCATGCGCCTGGTCAAACCCTGGCGTTTCGATCTCTTCGGCTATGAAACGTGGGCCATCGCCGAAAACGCCAAACAGTGGATCACCCGTCCGGGCCGTACCCTCACTGCCGAGGAGCAGATCAACCTGGTGCAAGATTACGTGGCTTTGAGCAACCAGATACATCGGCTGAAAACCCAAATCGAACGCACCTACGCGGATCCCGATGTGTCGGACCCGCGACAGGCAACCCGGGCCGACCAGCAAAAGCTGGAAGCGATGTTGGCGCTGCAGGAAGAAGCCCGACCTCTGGTCGAAGCCATCCTTTCGCGTCAGGTGGCCCAGACCATGCACGACCTGGACCTGGACACCCTGGGCCTCATCTGGCCGCCCATTGCCTTCCACTTCAGCGCCATGCCCAACTATCTCGTCGTCTCCCCGCGTGACCGCATCGAGCTGGAAGCCGGCGTGCACCTGCGCCCCAATCTCACCGTGCCCCAAAAGGAAGCCATCGAAGTCCAGGTGGCCCAGACACTGAACCGCTCCACCCTGGTGGAGGGATTGGGGGGTTTGGGCGTGTGGCCTACCATGGTATCAGACGAAGCCAGCCTGGCCTGGATCCTGGACACCATCGCCCACGAATGGGTGCACACCTATATGGTCTTCCACCCGCTGGGCTGGCACATGTTCGACACGCCCCAGATGAACACCATCAACGAAACCGTGGCCACCATCGTGGGCCAGGAAGTGGGTGCGGAAGTGGCCTTGCGCTACTACGGCATTCCCAAACCCACACCCACCCCCCTGCCCCAACAGCCCGCCGAACTCCCCCCGCCTGACCCCAACCGCTTCGATTTTCGCGTCGAAATGAGGCGCACCCGGCTCAAGGTCGATGCCTTGCTGGCCCAGGGCAAGGTCGAAGAGGCCGAAGCCTATATGGAAGCCCGCCGCCGGGAATTCGTGAAGCATGGGTATTATATCCGCAAATTGAATCAGGCCTACTTCGCCTTCCATGGCACCTACGCCACCACCAGCGCTTCTACCGACCCCATTGGCCCGAAACTGCGGGAACTGCGGGCGCTGACGCCCGATCTCGCCACCTTTCTCCGCGAAGTGCAAACCATCCGCCGCGCCGAAGACCTGGACCATCTGCTGGAAACATGGCGTCGGCGGTCAAAACATGGTTGACAACACCCCCATGTGATGCGATAATCTAGCCGCATCCCGGTTTACGCGCTATGAGCACCTCATCGTCTCGCCCGATAGGCGTCACCCTGGTCGCCTTACTCTATCTTTCCCTCGCGGTTTTTACCCTGGTCATTGCTGCCCGCTATGTGCTTTTCCCCGGCGAGAACGAAGAGATGATCCTGCTCTTCACTCGCCTGGAATTGCCGGTGACCCTCATCAACCTGCTGGCTGTTCCCCCTCTGATCACAGCGGGGATCGCCACGCTGCTATTTCGGGGGCTCTGGCAACAACGCCTGTGGGGATGGGCCGCGACCCTCTTTTTTAGCTTCCTGGGAATGCTGGCCTCCCTGATGGCGCTGGCCTTTTTCTTGGCCTTCTATTTCAACACCCCCAAGACGATGGGGACAGCCACAGGCGCGTTCATCCTCTTCGCCTTGATTTTCATCTATTTCCTCAAAACCTCGCCCAAACCCTCAACAACCCAGCCCAGCCCCTCTCCTGCGCCCGCACAACCCCTTCGCGTCCAGGTCCAGACCGCCTCGCCCCGGTCCCGACCGCCCGCGGCCGCACCCCGGCAGGCGCCCCTCGGCCAGCCGGACGTGCACTACGAAACCATTCATCGCGCTCCGACAGTAGCCCTCCCCGCGGCCCAGGAAACCACCCTGCCCGTCGCCCCAACCCCTTTGTTCCATCTCATCGCCACCCAGGGGCCCGACGCGGGCAAGCAGTTCGATGTCTTCAAAGAAGACATCCTCATCGGTCGGCATCCGACCCTGGCGGATGTGGTCCTGGCCGATCCTACCGTCAGCGCCCGCCACGCCCGCATCCTCCGCCAGGCAACCGGCTTCCAACTTCTGGATCTGGGCAGCACCAACGGCACCTACCTGAACGGAAAACGCATCCAGGAGGGCGCATTGCACGAGAACGATGTCATTCGGCTGGGCGCCACCACCCTGGTCTTGCAGTTCCCTCGCGCGTCGCAACATACACTCGCGACGCGCGGGGAGGATTGAAGACCTCAGGAGGCATCAAGCGATGTACACCCCAAACTCGCCCCTCTCGCCCGAACTCGATCTCGCCAA
>DRQW01000013.1 GCA_011371305.1 Anaerolineae bacterium
ATACGGAATACGAGTCACGCCGCCCTGGCCGCGAGGCATTTTCGTCGGTATCGGCGCGGGGTGGCCCGCCGTCGGACTGCTTTGAAAATAGATTTGGTAAACCGGGAAACCGGTAGACCAGTAGGCCGGGGGGAGCGGATCGGCCCGGTTTCCCTGGTTTTTAGGTATACCGGGCTACCGCCCACGATTTTCATCCGTATCCGCCACGGGCTCGCCCGTCGTTGGACTGTTTCGAGAGCATTGTCAGGTTGATGGGGATTTGTTATAATGCCTCCAACGAACACATGAGCTAACCTTAGTCCCCTGTCGATCATGGCCAAACGCCAATCCTCATCCTCCAAAAACCCCGCCCGCAAGAAGCGTACCTACGCGGCGGCGAAGAAATCCAGCGGAAACCGTACCCGATCGGGTTCGAAAAAGAAAAAGCCTCGAGCGCGCAAGAAGAACCCCGGCTGGGGAAAGTTGGTCAACGCGGTGATCAGCGGTCAGGCCGTGGGGGTGGGCATGGCGCTGGTGGGGGTTTTCACCATGCTCGCTTTGCTCAGCAGCCAGCGTGGGGTGGTCACAGCCTGGTGGATCGACCTGATGAGCCTGCTGTTTGGCGTGGGCGTCTATTGGCTCCCCATCGTCTTGCTCGTCTCGGGCATCTTCGTGTTCCTCTACAGCCAGGGCTATCGCGGCTGGTTCACACCGGTCCGCTTTGTGGGCTTTCTGCTGTTCTGGGGCATGCTACAGGCCCTGATCCATCTCATCGGTGTTACCCGCCAGGCGGACCTGGTTTCACCCCGGCCTGGAGACTATGGTGGGCTGACGGGTTGGTGGCTCACCCAGGGGCTGCTGACCGCGCTCGGCCCCTTCCTCACCGGCGTCATCGTCCTCGCCATGTTGGCGTTGGGGATGATCCTGATGTTTGGGGTGAGCTGGCAGACCTTGCAGGAGGCATTTCTGGCCCTGGTCGCGGGCATCGGCGCGGGGTTGGCTTCGATCGGCGAAGGATTGCGGGGCCAGGGGCCCGGTTTGGCCGCAGGGCTGCGTTCGGGCTGGACGCGACTGCGGGCGTGGATGCAACACCTGCGTCGGCCCAAGCCCACCGCGCCTCCCCCACCGACCTCCATCCCCCAACCGACGCCCGACTTTCATGGTGCGGTGAGCACCTTGCCTCCGGAAACGCAAACGCCCCCCAGTGTCATCGTGGAGCAGCCCGAACCCGCGGTGCGCATCGTGGGCGCGGCCAACACCGAATGGCGGCTGCCGCGCATCGATGACATCCTCGAACCCGGTCCTTCGGGTGAGATCACCGAGGAGGACCTGGCAGAACGGGCTCGTATCATCGAGGACACGCTGAACGCGTTTGGTGTGCCCGTCACCGTGGTGGAGGTGAACCGAGGGCCGGTGGTGACCCAATTCGGCATCAAGCCGGGGTATGTGACCCGCAAGGTGCGGGGGGAAGAAAAGCGCATGAAGGTGCGGGTGAGTAAGATTCAAAACCTGGCCAACGATATCTCGCTGGCCCTGGCCGCGTCGCCCATCCGCATCGAAGCGCCCGTGCCCGGCCGCGACATCGTGGGCATCGAGGTGCCCAACCAGGCCATCACCATGGTCACCTTGCGCAGCATCCTGGAATCGGACGAATTCGCCGCGTTGCAGGCGCCCTTGAAGATCGCGTTGGGGCAGGATGTGTCGGGCCGTGCGGTCGCAGCCAGCCTGGCCCGCATGCCTCACCTGCTCATCGCCGGCGCGACGGGCTCGGGCAAGTCGGTGTGTGTCAACGCGATCATCTGCTCCCTGCTCTTCCAATATACCCCCGACGACCTGCGCTTCATCATGGTGGACCCCAAGCGGGTGGAATTGACCGTGTACAACGGCATCCCCCACCTTATCGACAACGTCATCACCGACGTCGAGGCCGTGGTTTCCCTGCTGGGGTGGGCCGTACGAGAAATGGAGACGCGCTACAAGAAGCTGGAGCAAGCGGGCGCGCGCAATATCGAGACCTACAATGCCCAGATGGTGGCGGAAGGTCGGCCCAAGATGCCCTACACGGTCATCGTCATCGATGAGCTGGCGGACATCATGATGATGTCGCCCGATGAGGTGGAGAAACTGCTGGTGCGTCTGGCCCAGATGGCCCGCGCGGTGGGCATGCACCTGGTGGTGGCCACCCAGCGGCCCTCGGTCAACGTGGTCACCGGCCTGATCAAAGCCAATTTCCCCTCCCGCATCGCGTTCGCGGTGACCAGCCAGGTGGATTCGCGGGTGATCCTGGACACGCCAGGCGCGGAGAAGCTGTTGGGCCGGGGGGACATGCTGTTCATGCGGCCTGATTCGGCCAAGCTGGCCCGGTTGCAGGGCGCGTTCGTCTCCGATGCCGAGGTGCACCGGCTGGTGCGTTTCTGGCGCGGGCAGCGAGGCTTGGGCGTGGAGCCCGCGTCCGAGCTCGCGGTGGAGCCGACCATCCAGCGGCCGTTGTGGCGTGAGATGCCTTCGCCATCGGAAGCCTCGCGTCGTGATCCACTTTACGACGAGGCCGTGGCTGTGGTGCAGGAAGCAGGCCGGGCCAGTGTCAGCCTGTTGCAGCGACGGTTGCAGATCGGCTACACCCGCGCGGCCCGGCTCATCGACATGATGGAGGCGGAAGGGGTCGTGGGCCCGGACCTGGGCGGCAGCCGCGGGCGGGAGGTGCTGGTGGGTCGGGAACCCACCCCGTCCAGCCCCATGCCACCCGAACCCGACTATCCTCCCACCGAACCTCCGGCACCCCCACCCCCTGCGGACGCGCCCGAACCCCCGCCGTGGGTAGCGGAAGATGAGGACGATGTGTGGGAGGACCCCTCGGAGCCGCTGTAGGGCGAGAGGGCATGTGTTGACCTCGTGTTCCGTTTGATTTTATCAATGGGGCAATCAAACCATGAGTCATTCTCCGATGAGTCGGATACAATAACCTGTCATCAGTAAAACGGGCGTCAAATGGATCATCGAGATATTGTTTTAACACAAGTCATTAAGCAATTCAGTCCCGAAGGGCTGGTGAACCTCTTGCGCCGAATTGCTCCCACTTTCAGGCCTCAGTCTGAATCGTTCGATCATTTTATTAAAGAGGACTGGCCATTTGATCGTGCCGAACAGATTGGCGTCATCGAACTGCCCGAAGCCCAGACCGTGCTGGTTGGGACTGTGCATGTTGATCGGGAATTGACGTCTCGCTCCAGTAGGAAAATCCAATACGAGCTGGGTAAGCGCATCCTCAAGGTGGATAACCACAGCGCGGGCATCTTTGCTTTCTATGATGATACTGGTCGCTTCCGGTTCTCGCTCATTACAGTCACTTACCACGGCACGCGACGGCAATTCAGCTCATTTCGCCGCTACACCTTTTTCGTCGATCCGGCTCTTCCGAACAAGACTTTTGTCAACCAAATCGGCCGGGCAGATTTTTCCAGTTTGGAGAAAATTTTAGAGGCCTTCTCCCTGGCAGCAGTCTCCGACGAGTTTTTCAAGGAATTCAAACCCCAATATGACGCCATCTCCCAGGCAGTTGTGGGAACGAGCGATGAGGCGTTGAAGCAAGATTTTGCCTTGCTCTTTGCTATTCGGGTTATCTTTCTGGGCTTTGTGCAAAAGAAAGGCTGGTTGGGTGGCAACTTGAGGTTCTTGCAAGACTTCTGGCAGGAATACCAAAACAGCCATCAACCCGAAAATACCTTCTATCGGGAATGGTTGGAGCCACTTTTCTTCGAGGCCTTGAGTTCGCCCCCCGGCCAAAAAGTGGCCTACGGCAGCGCTCCCTTTTCCGAGCAAACCCAACAAACGCTCCAGATGGCGCCCTACCTCAACGGCGAACTCTTCAAACGCAAACGGGACGTGGATGATCAGGACTTGTGGATTCCCGATGCGCTCATTGGCGACTTTTTCGACTTCCTCTTCCAGTACAATTTCACTGTGGAGGAGAACGAGCTCTACGATGAGGAACTGGAACTCAATCCCGAGTTCCTGGGCATCATTTTCGAGCGCATCACCAACATGGATCAAGGTTCGGTTTACACCCCCCGGGTGGAAGTGGACCTCATGTGCCGCCTGGGACTGGTGAAATGGTTGGAGCAAACCACGGACATCGATAAACGAGACCTGTATCACCTCTTTTTCCGAGAAGCTGGCACGGGCGAGGCGTATGATGAATACCAAAAGCAGGGGGACTTTTCCCCGGCCGAGATCCGTACACTGATCGAAAAGTTGGAAAACGTCACGGTCTGCGACCCGGCCGCGGGCTCTGGCGCGTTTGAAGTGGGCATGTTACAGGTGCTGGAGCAGATTCTGGAAAATCTGTATGGACGCAACAACACCCCGGCCGACCTGAAAGCCAAGGCGCCCACCCCCTTCGAACGCAAAAAAGCCATCATCGCCCGCTCGCTCTACGGCGTGGACGTCAAACGCTGGGCTGTGTGGATCAACCATCTGCGTCTGTGGTTGACCTTGTTTGTGGATATGCCGGATGATTTCAAAACCTCTTTCACCCCGCTTCTGCCTAACCTTACTTTCAAAGTGCGGGTTGGCGATTCTCTGGTGCAGCGCATCGGCGGCAAGACTTTTCCCGTGCATGGTCACGCCGATCTGCCTCCAGCCATCAAGCGCCAGATCACCGAACTGAAGAAAAAGAAACGCGACTTTTTCTACAACCAAAAGCACGACGCTCGATTGATCGAACAGGATGAACTGAACGTCTTCCGCGCGATTTTGGATGCCGAGATCGAGGCGCGGCGCGAGGAAATCCGCCACCTGCGTTCCATGCCAAAGCAAGACGCGCTTCCCGGCTTGGCATCGGCGATGCAGGAAAAGAAGCAGGAAAAGGCGAGTCAGGAGCGGATCGCACTTTTACAAGCTGAAATCGATGAGCTGCAAGCCCAGAAGCGCAACCTGAAGGACGACCGGCCCTTCATCTGGAGCATCGAGTTTGCCGAGATCTTCTTCGATCGCGGCGGCTTCGATATCATCATCGGTAATCCGCCTTATGTGCGCCAGGAAAATATTACCGATCCCAACGGGCGGCTCGCTTCTCGGGATTACAAAGAAGCCCTGTTAGAGATGCTGCGGATCGATTTCCCCAACTATTTCGCCAAATCCCGGGCACATACTGATCAATTCAGAAAGGATCGGAAGCCCAGCCGCCGTTCCGACCTCTATACCTACTTCTATATCCGCTCCCTGCGCCTGCTTAACCCCCAGGGCATGCACGTCTTCATCTGCTCCAATGCCTGGCTGGACGTAGGCTACGGCGCCTGGCTGCAGGAATTCTTCTTGCGCAAAGCTCCCCTACACTTTGTCATCGACAACCACGCCAAGCGTTCCTTTGCCCGAGCGGATATCAATACGGTCATTACCGTAGCCAGCGCGCCCGTGGAGCGAGGGGAAGCGCCCGATGACCACGTGGTGCGCTTCGTGGCCTTCAAACAGCCCTTTGAAGACGCGGTGCTCAGCGAGAACCTGTTGGCCATCGAAAACGCCACCGCCATCCTGAAAACCGACGCTTTCCGCGTTTTCCCCATCACCGTGGCGAAGCTACTGGCCGAAGGCAGCGACGACGGCAAATACGTGGGCGACAAGTGGGGCGGCAAATACCTGCGCGCGCCGGACATCTTCTTCACCATCCTGGAGAAGGGCAAGGGCAAACTGGTGAAACTGGGTGAGATTGCCGAAGTACGACGAGGCTTTACTACCGGAGCCAACGACTTCTTCTATCTGGAGCCGTTGGGGCCGGGTTCACGACCGGGTCTGTTGCGGGTGCGCAACGGCGCTGGCTGGGAAGGGGAGATTGAAGAGGAGTTCTTGAAACCGGTCGTCAAAAGCCCGCGCGAATGCCGCACCATCATCATCCGTCCTGAAGACCTAAA
>DRQW01000014.1 GCA_011371305.1 Anaerolineae bacterium
AGATGCCAATGGCCAGCACCATGACCGCGTTGATGGCCAAAACGGCCATCAGCCCACGGCTCACGCTCATGCCATCTTGGGCTGGACCCTCCGCGAAATACATGTGGCGGATCACATTCAAATAGTAGAACGCGGCGATGACCGTATTCACCGCGGCCAGGGCGCCCAGCCAGAGCATCTTCTGGTTGACAACCGCGGCGAAGACGTAAAACTTGCCGATGAAGCCCGCGGTGGGGGGAATCCCGGCCAGGGAGATCAGGAACAGGGACATGAGCAGGGCCAGGCCCGGCGCCCGCGTTGCCAGCCCATCGAAGTGAGTCAGATCGGTGGAACCCCCCGTCTGCTTCTCGATGGGAAGCAACAGCAGGAACGCGCCCACGTTGGTGAAAATATAACCGAAGAGATAGATCATCAGGCCATTGATGCCGCCAAAGGTGGGATCGCTGCTCACCGCCACCAAGCCCAGCAAGATGTACCCCGCCTGGCCAATGGATGAATAGGCCAGCATGCGTTTGACGCTCTTCTGCTTCAGCGCGGTCAGGTTACCCAGGAACATGGTCAGCACCGCGATGGCACCCAGAAGCTGGGTCCATTCCGGTTGGAACTGGGGGAATGCGACCAGGAACACCCGGCCCACCACCGCGAAGCCCGCGGCCTTGGAAGCAGTGGACAGGAACGCGGCGATGGGGGTGGGCGCGCCGTCGTAGGTATCGGGCGCCCACTGATGGAAGGGAACCAGGCTGGCCTTATAGCCGAGGCCCGCCAGCACCAGCACCAGGGCGATCAACCCCAGCCAGTGCATGTCACCTCCTGCCTGCAACGCCTTCCCCACCGCGGCCAGATCGGTGGTCCCGGTCAGTCCGAAGAGCAGCGAGATGCCGAACAGCAAGATCGCGCCCGCGGACGCGCCGTAGAGGAAGTACTTAATGGCCGCCTCCTCGGAACGCACATCGCCCCGCAGGAAGCCCGCCAGGATGTAAGAGGTGATGGAGAGGAATTCGATGCTGACGTAGATGAGCAGCAAGTTGGTGGCGCTCACCAACACGCTGATGGCCAGCGCGGCAAATACCAGCAGCGCGTAGAATTCCCCCAGGAATTTGCTGCGCCCGGCCATGAAATTCACCGACGCGATGATCACCAGGGCCACGCCCACCGTGGCCGCGACCTTGAAGAACAGCCCATACAGGTCGATGGCCAGGGTGGAGAGCACGATGGTGTTGGGCGCCACGAAATAGAGATAAATCGCCTGAAACGCGGCCAGCAGCAGGCCGATGACCGCCACCGTGGCCGCCAGCCGCCCTTCATCCCGGCGTCGCTGGGCCAGATCCACGCCAATGACCAGGAATCCGGTGATCAGCAACACCAGTTCGGGCGACAAAAGGCGAATGGTTTCGATCGCGTTCAAAGTCATCCCTCCTGTGGATTAAGAAATTAGAAATGAAGGTTGGAGAGGATGTGCTGAGCTGCGGTGTTGAAGTAGGCCAGCAGGGGCGTCGGCCACAGGCCCAGCAGGATCATCAACGCCACCAGAGGCCACAACGTCACTTTCTCAAAGAAGACCATGTCCGTGGGGCCATCGGCATGTTCGCCAAAGACCGTGGTCCAGTGCGTCCAACGTTTGGGATCAAATTCGCCCAGGAAGATGCTCTGGATGATGCGATAGAGGATGTAGGCCGCGGTAATCACAATGCCGATGACGCCGATGACCGCCAGCACAGGGACGATGCCGAACGCGCCCCGGAAGGTGAAGAACTCGGCCCAGAAGCCCGCCAGGCCAGGCAACCCCAGCGAGGCGAACCCAGCGAACATCATGGTGGCGTAATACACGGGCACCACCGCGCTCAACCCGCCAAACACCTTCAGATCCCGGGTGTGGGCCCGCTCGTAGATGACGCCCACCAGGAAGAACAACGCCCCCGTGATGATACCGTGCATGAACATCTGCAGGCTGGCGCCGTTGAAGGCCATGACCGCGCTCTCCTCCATACCTTCCACGCCCTTCATGTTCAGGGCCACGGCCACCGCACCGATGCCCAGCATGATATACCCCATATGGCTCACCGAGGAGTAGGCGATGAGTCGCTTCAGGTCCGTTTGGGCCAGGGAGACGAACGCGCCATAGACGATGCCGATGACGCCCAACAGGGCCACGATCCACCCGAACTGGGCGAAGGGGCCGGGGAAGAGGGTGAGGAGAATGCGCAGGATGCCGTATGCGCCCAGTTTCAGCAGCACGCCCGCCAGAATGACGGAACCGGCCGTGGGCGCAGCCGTGTGCGCGTCGGGCAACCAGGTGTGGAAGGGGAAGCTGGGCACCTTGATGGCGAAGGCCACGAAGAAGGCCCAGAAGGACAGGGCAGCGAATAAAGGCATGTTCGCCCAGACGCCAGCCTTCGCGGCTTCCAGGATGTCAAAGGTGCCCGTGCTCAAATACACCCCGATCATGGCCAGCAGCATGAAGATGGAACCGGCCAGGGTGTAGAGGAAGAACTTGATGGCCGCATATTGGGGGCGATCCTTCTCCTGGCCCCAAATGCCGATGAGGAAATACATGGGCACCAGGCCGATCTCCCAAAACACATAGAAGAGGATCAAGTCCAGCGCCACAAAAACGCCGAACATGCCCGTGGCCAGGAAGAGGAACAGGGCGAAAAACTCCTTCACCCGTTTGCGGATAACCCTGGCGGAGTAATACAACCCCAGCGTGGTCAGCAGCGCGGTCAGGAAAATCAGCGGCACGCTCAGGCCATCCGCGCCCACGTGATAGCTCACGCCAATGGCCGGGATCCAGGGCACCTTCACCTCGTAGGCCATCGCATTGTCTGCCAGATAGTTCATGGCGTAATCGATGGCCAGCCAGATGGAAAGCACCAAGGGGATGATACTCCATCCCACGGAAAACTTCTTAATGAGTTCTTCTTTGTCCTTCGGCATCAACGCCACCACAACGGCCCCCACCAAAGGCAGGAACACGATGAGCGTCAAAACCGAATTGCGAAGTAAGTCCATTGAAATCTCCTCCTCGGTTATTTTGGAGATGTCGATAATTGGGTTATGAATTTCAGGATTGGATTAGGATTAGGATTGGGGATTTTTCGAACGTTCATCCTCAATCCTGATCCTTGTTCCTAATGTCATCGTAGCGGGATCAACAACAGCAACACCGCGACCGATAACAACAGAATCAGCAAATAGGTCTGAACCTGGCCCGTCTGGATCAGCCGCACCGCTGCGCCTGTCCAGGTAGTGGCCATCCCGACAATGTTGACCACACCGTCGATAAAGCGTTCGTCGAACCACTTGCGCAGGGCGGCGGCCAGCCAGCGGCCAAAGGCCCCAACCCAGTTGACGATGCGGTCGATGACGCCGCGGTCGAAGCGGGCGAAGAAGCTCGCCAGCCACAAGGTCGGGCGGACGGCGATGAGGTGATAGAGCTCATCGAAGTAGTACTTCTTCTCTAGCACGGTGTACACGGGCCCCAGCCAGCGCTTCAGAGGATCGGGCTGGCCCGCCTTCAGTGGCTTCCAGCCATACACCAGCCAGGCCAACACGATGCCGCTCAGGGCCAACACCATGGAGATGAGCGCTGGCGTCCAATTAAATTTGGCTGGCTCGACCTCCAGGAAGGGATAGATTTCGCCCTGCATTTCCATGAGATGCAACATGAAATCCGAGGCGATCTTGCCGAAGATGGGGAACTCCTTGGGCACGGCCACGAAACCACCGAAGATGGCAAAGAAGGCCAGGGCCACCAGGGGCCAGGTCATGGCCCGCACGCTTTCGGGCGCGTGGGCCGCGGCCTCGGTGCGGGGTTCGCCAAAGAAGGTGAGAAACACCTGCCGGAAGGTGTAGAACGCGGTCAGGAATGCACCGATGGCCAGGGCCCAGTAAACTGCCATGTGACCGCCATCCCAGGCATGGGCCAGAATCTCATCCTTGGACCAGAAACCCGCGGTGATGAACGGGAAGGCGGCCAGGGAAAGCGCGCCCGCGATGAAGGTCCAGCCGGTGATGGGCATCCGTTTCAGCAGCCCGCCCATGTTGAACATATCCTGCGGGTCGAAGTATTCCTCATGGCCATGCTCATCATCGTGACCATGCCCGTGCTCGTGGACATGATGATGCCCATGTTCCACGCCGTGGATGACGGAGCCGGAACCCAGGAAGAGCAAGGCCTTGAAGAACGCGTGCACCAGCAGGTGGATGATGGCCGCCACCCAGGCGCCGATGCCCAGTGCGGCAAACATATAGCCAAGCTGGGAGATGGTGGAATAAGCCAGGACTTTCTTGATGTCCTTCTGAGCCACGCCGATGGTGGCCGCGAAAAGCGCGGTGAACGCGCCGATGAAGGCCACGAAGGGCAGCGCCCCCGTGGCGGCATGGCTGCTGGCGGCAAACAGCGGGGCCATGCGCACGATGAGATACACGCCCGCGGAAACCATGGTCGCCGCATGGATGAGGGCGGAGACAGGCGTGGGACCCTCCATCGCGTCGGGCAACCACACGTGCAGCGGGAACTGGGCTGACTTACCGATCGCACCCCAGAAAATGAGGATGGAGATGAGCGCGGCCCACGACACCGCGCCGAAAATGGGCAACGTCACCGTAGATGTGGCCAATTCCTCCAGGAAATGGGCGTCTTTGAATATCGCCTGGAAATTCAGCGTGCCCGCATGGATGAAGAGGAAAATCAGGCCCATCATGAAGAGGACATCCCCCACGCGGGTGGTGAGGAATGCCTTCAGACCCGCCTGCTTGGGCGTGATCTGGTTCGGGTCGGGATAAGTCTTTTCGAACCAGAATCCAATGAGCAGGTAGGAACACAGGCCCATGATCTCCCAGAAAATGAACAACATGAGCAGGTTGTCCGCCACCACGAGCCCCAACATGCCAGTGGCGAACAGGGAGATATAGGCGAAGAAGCGGCTGTAGCGGGGGTCCAATCCTTCTTTGGCCACCTCAGGGAACTGCTCGGGATCCAGATGGCCGGGGAATGTCATATAGCCCGAGCTGTAGATGAAAATCATGGTCAACACAAAACCGACCATGAACAACATCCCCGCGGTCACAGCATCCACAGCCACGCCCATGCTGAAATACCCATCCGCGATGGGCAGCCACGGCACGGCGATGTTGATGGGTTCTTCGACGAGCTCGGGCTTCAGGAAAAAGGCGAACGCTACAGCCCACGAGAGGATCCAGGCCACCACCACCGCCGCGATGGCCACATTCGAACTCAAGCGCTTCTTCGGATTGGTAAACAGGATGATGGCGAAAAAGGCCAACGCCGTGGGCAGCGGGATTAGCCAGGTCAGGTTGAAAACAAAGGGATAATCATGCATAAGCGACCTCGATGAAGGCGAAAACGAAAGACCAAAGATCAAAGACGAATGCGTCCAGCTCCTCACCTCAATCTTTGGTCTTTGATCCTTACAATTTCAGCTCGTTCAGTTCATCCACGTTGATGCTCTTACGCGTGCGATAAATGGAGATCATCAAGGCCAGACCGACAGCCGCCTCGGCTGCAGCTACCGCGAAGACGAAAACCACAAAAATCTGGCCCGACAAATCGGTGGGAGTTAGATAGCGCCAAAAGGCCACCAAGTTCACATTGACCGCGTTGAGCATCAGCTCCACGCCCATGAGCACGGCAATGGCATTGCGCCGGGCCAGCACGCCAAAAAAGCCGATGCTGAACAACGCCGTGGCGAAAATGAGATACCAGGAAAGGGGAACGGTCATAGCGCCTCCGCGAAATCAGTGTTCAGTAATCAGTGTTCAGTAATCAGTCTGTGTGCGACAGGTTGGCTCAGGAACAGCACTTCGATCTTGAACTTTCATCCTTAACCTATCGTTCTCGGGCAAGCATGATGGCGCCAACCAGGGCGACCAAAAGCAATACCGAGGCGACTTCGAAGGGAACCACATAGGTTCCCACAAGCCCTTGACCGATCTGCGTGATTGCGTCTGCGGGCACGTCGGCGCTCACCATCTGGAAGGGGGCTTTCAGCAACAGCCATGCCAACAGCAGGAACAGGAAAACCGCGCCCGCCATGGCTGCGTACCAGTTTCGATTGTAGGCGCCCGCTTCCTTGCCCATGACGTTTTTCGAAAGCATGATGGCAAACACAATCAACGTCGCGATGGCCCCGATATAGATCACGATCTGGGCCACGCCCAGGAATTCCGCGTCCAGCAAAATAAACAGCACGGCGATGCCAAAGAACACGCCCACCAGAAACAGGGCCGCGTGGAACAGATTCTTCGCTACCACCGCGCCCAGAGCCATCAACAACGTGATAGCCGCGACGAGGATAAAGAGCACTTGTCCGACCATAAGTCCAATTCCTTACAAACGAGGAAGCTCGGGAGTGAACAGGCGTTTATTCTGTTGCTGGTGCAGGGTACGCGTGTAGCGCCCCAACAACGACAGCGTGACCAGCAAAACAACGACATTCATCACGAAAAGCAGGCCGCCGGTCACCGCGAAAGGCCAGGCCAGTTGCTGCCCCAACTTGACGAGGATCGCCGCGCCCAGCAACAGCGCCAGCGACATGGGCACCAACACCTTCCAGCAGAAGGCCATCATCTGATCAATGCGCAATCGAGGGAAAGTAGCCCGGATCCAGGCAAACAGGAAGAACATGAAAAAGGTCTTGCCGAAGAAATACACCACCCCCAGTGCAGGGATCCGGTCCACAAAGGGGCCCTGCCAGCCCCCCAAAAAGAGCGTCGCGGCCACCGCGGAGAGAATCCAGGTGTTCAGGAAGAAAGCCAGATAGAACCAGGCGAACTTCATGGCCGAATATTCGATATTGTACCCGGCCACGATCTCCGACTCTGCCTCCAGCAAATCAAAGGGGGCTCGTTCCCCTTCGGCCAGCGCGGCCACCAGGTAGAGGAGGAACGCCGCGGGCATCACCCACACAAACCATCCCAAACCAAACAGGGAACCCTGTCCCCGGGCGATCTCATTTAAATTCATGCTCCCCACCAACAGCACCGGGATCATCATTACCATGGCGATGGGGATCTCATAACTGAAGAGCTGGGCCACCACACGAAAACCGCCCAACAGCGCATACTTGTTACGGGAGGCCCAACCTGCCATGAGCATGGCCATGGTCCCCAGCGCACCAAACGCCATCAGGTAGAGCACCCCTACGTTGATATTCGCACCTACCACCCGGTCGGCAAAGGGGATGACAGCAAACATCATCAGGATGTGGAACACCGCGATGATGGGCGCCAGGTTATACGTGATGCGATCTGCATCCGCGGGCGTGATATCTTCTTTGGTCAGCAGCTTCAACGCATCGGCAATGGGCTGGAGCAAACCAAAAGGCCCGACACGGTTCGGCCCCAGCCGATCCTGAATCCGGCCGGCCAGCTTGCGTTCCAACCAGATGAGCACCAGAGCCAGGGTCAAGGCAAACCCCAGAATGATCAAGGTGCCCAAAAGCCAGTTGATCAGCAACACCCAGCCCTGGGGGATGCCCAGCCCTTGCAGCCAGGCAATGAACGCTTCTCCAATCGATCTCAAGTCCATAGAACCAAACTCCGATGAGGAAGTCGAGGATGATGTAGCACAACGATGTGCGGGGGAGTAAAAAATAAGGACTAAAGACTAAAGATTGGATGGGCAGTAACGACGAGAAGAATCAAGCTTCAATCTTCAATCTTTAATCCTTTGATCCTCCTACTGCCACTCCAACGCGCCCTTTTTCCAGGCGTAGATCAAACCGAAGAAAAGCATGAGCACAAAAAGAATCGCCTCAAACAAGGCGAACCAACCGACTTTGTTGAAGGCGACAGCAAAGGGGAACAGGAAAATAGCTTCCAGGTCAAAGACCACGAAGATCAAAGCGAAAAGATAATATTGCGCCCGAAACTGTACCCAGGCATCCCCAACCGTTTCAATACCACACTCGTAAGTCGATTGTTTGATGGGATTCGGGCGTTTGGGCCGGATCAACCAGGTGAAGGCCAGCGTCACAATAGGAAAAAGAAACGCGATCAGGGCAAAGACGCCGACCAGGCCATATTGTTGTGCGATCATCGAGATTTCTCCTTTGAAATTCGCTGCCAGGTCGCGGCCACAACGCCGCGGAATTACGCACAATCGGCGAGGTACTTCATGAACTAGTCGGAAGTGATTATAACATAGCCTATATTGTCATGGAAGTTTTCAGCACAAACAGAAGCATGGCAAGCAAAGAACTCTCACACCGAAACGCCCCGCTCCCAGGCCGAAAAACATGCCTCGCGCTACGTTAGCGCCGGAAACAAAGGCAGGGAAACGTGATGTGCAATGCCTGTGGCCTCACGTCTCACGTCTTCACACTTCACGTTGGTATGCGGGTTTGCAAAGGGCAGGTGAAAGAAGCACACCCCCGTGACTCGTCACCTGCATCCCCACGTTATTCCCCTTGTGCCCTGTGAGAACCTACTCCAACGGCGAGAGCCAGCGCTCCCGTTTGCTGCCTTCGGCCGCCCACCCCACCAAACCATCCGCGCGCTGTACCTTCCACCAACGCACATTATCCAGGATGACCGGCCCGTCGATGACCTGCAGGTGCGTGCCCGCGACGACCCGTTTGATGAGCAGCCCCCGCACGCCCGGCTCGTAGCGGATGCTGAGGTTACGCCCATTGGCCGTGGTGACCTGCACCACATCGCCCAGGCGCACAGGACGATTGACCGGCCGTTTCTCGCCCAGCTCCCCCGTCAACCACACGTCTTCGCCATCGCCGCCAGCCACCCAGCCTGCCAGGCCATACTGGTTATCCACCTTCCACCAGATGTAGCCCTCGGCTTCCACCGGCCCCTCGGTGACGGTGACCACCGCGTTGGGGGGGAAGTTGCCCAGGCGTTGGGCGCTGGGCGAAGGCGCCTCGCGCACGTTCAGGCCCGTGCGGGCGATGACGCGAGCAGGCTTGCCGAGTTGGATCAGGCCGGGATAGGGAGTCGGTGTGGGGGTGGGCAGGACAGGGGTAGGCGTGGCTGTGGGCGTGAGGGTGAGGTAGAGGGCCTGGACCGCGGGAGGGGGCGTGGGGGTGCGGGTGGGGGTCCGGGTTGCGCGCGGGGTTGGTGTCGCGGTCGGCTTGCCCAGCCCGCGCGCGGGCGTGGGCTCGGGCGGGGGGACGAAGCTGCCACACGCGCTGAGCGCCAGGGCGAGAAGGACTGAAACCAGAAGACGTGCGTGGAACATGGGCACCCCGATTGTATCCCCCGCGGGCATGACCGTCAATTCGGGTGGGTGACCAAGTCAGGTTTGCAGGTCACATGTGGTCCGGAATCACTTGCCACCTCTGCTACCTGCTAACCTCCTTTCCCTTTGCAACTTGGCGGGAGGCCGATCTCGTATTCCGTATTGCGTATTGCGTGACGACTGGACGGAATACGCAGTACGCAATACGCACCATGGCACACTCGCCCAACCTTGGCTTTGATGACCTTCAGCGACCAGCGATCATGCTATTTTCAAAGCACGTGATAGAATAGAGCCATGAGCCTTTCTCTTTATTCCGAATACCGGCAACAACAACTGGAAGCCCTGCTGGAGATCACCCGCATCTTCGCCTCCAGCCCCGATCTCTCCACCCTGCTCCGCACCATTCTGGGATATGCCGCGGAGTTGGTGCGCGCGGATTTCGGCTACATCGCCCTGACCACGCGCGCGGGGGCGTTGCGCATCACCACGGGGTATCGGCTGCCCACCGCGGTATTCGAACGGCTTTCACCCTATCTCGCCCAGAAACGCCCCGTGGCCGAGTTCTGGTCCGAAGAGGAGCTGCGCTACCAATTAACCCTGGTCAACGAGGTGGTGGATTCCCCCCTGGAGCAGATCATCGCGCTGCCGCTGGTGTTGGAGGATGAGCAGGTGGTGGGGGGGATTTTCCTGTTCCGCGCGGGAACCCTTGCGTTCACACCGGGCGACCGCATGCTACTGCGGGATTTCGCGGACCAAGCCGCGGTGGCAGTACGCAACGCCCGCCAGGTGGAACAGCTCCGCACGGAGAAGGCTCGGGTCGAAGCCATCATCGAAAACAACCCCAACGGCATCATGATCCTGGACCCCAACATGCGGGTGGAGATCATCAACCGGGCGTTGTCAAAGCTGCTGGGGGTCGCATCGGAAGAAGTGCGGGGCAAACATTGCGCGGACGTCCTCAAACTGGCGAACCCGACCGGAGAGCACCTGTGTCTGGCCCGAGGCGCGCCCCCACCTCCGACCCGGCAGGTCATCTACGGCGAAGGGGACATCATCCGCCCGGGCCGCAAGCGGGTGACCGTGGGCGTGAGCTACGCGCCCCTCTTTGGCGGCGACGGCGAACTGGTGAACATCATCGTCACCTTTGTGGATATCACACGCTATCGCGAGGCCGAGGAGCTGAAATCCACCTTCATTTCGGTCATCTCCCACGAACTGAAAACCCCGGTCAGCATCATCAAGGGCTATGCGGGCACCCTGGCCCGGGAGGATGTGGAACTCGACCCTGAGTTCGTGCGCGAAAGTGGGCGGATCATCGTGGAGGAGGCGGACCGCCTGACCGAGCTCATCGATAACCTGCTGGATGCATCCCGCATTCAGGCCGGGGCGTTGTCGTTGCGGCTGGAGCCGGTGGACCTGGTGGAGATTGCGCGCAAGTCGGTGGCCCGTTTTCGATCCCAAAGCCCAACCCATCATTTCGTCCTGGCATTCCCCGATAAGTTGCCCCTGGTGAAGGCCGATGACCGCCGTTTGCGCCAGGTGTTCGACAACCTCATCAGCAATGCGGTGAAGTATTCGCCCGAAGGGGGGACCATCGTCGTTGGCGCGCGGGAGGAGGATGGCCGGGTACGGGTCTTTGTGCGGGATGAAGGCGTGGGTATCCCTGAGGAGGAACTGGACGCGATTTTCGAGCCCTTCTATCGGGTGGATTCCAGCCTGCGGCGCAAGGCCCAGGGCGCGGGGCTGGGGCTGTTCCTGGTGCGGGCCATTGTCCGGGCCATGGGCGGCGACATTTGGGTGGAAAGCGAGCCGGGCAACGGTTCGACCTTCTATTTCACTTTATCCATAGCATGATCGCTGGTCGCTAAAGGTTCGCGAAGACAAGGCTCGGCGACTCCGTCATGGGGCGTATTGCGTACTGCGTATTCCGTCCAGTCGTCGCCACGGAATACGCAATACGGAATACGAGATCAGCTTCCTGCGCCAACCTGGCCGCGTGGTATTTTCATCCGTATCGGCCCAGGCGAGCCTGCCATCGGACTGCTATGAAAATAGAACACGGATGAACACAGAAAAACACGGATAATTCAAAAAATCTGTGACCGATGGCCGTGTCAATCCGTGTCCTCGTCTTTCATCGGTATCGGCGAGCCATGGCTCGTGGCGCCTGCT
>DRQW01000015.1 GCA_011371305.1 Anaerolineae bacterium
GGGTCATCACGGCAATTCCTCCATGATTCAACGCCATGTTTTCAGATTGCCGACGTCCTCCAGATGTGTGATATCGGCGAAGGAAATGAGTCGGGGTTCAGGATCGAAGACCAGTTGAGTCAACGAGGCGTTCGGCATGAGGTAATCCGACCACCGGCTCCCATCCCGGTTGATGAGGAGGGCAAGGAGGGTAGCCATCGCGCCGCCATGCCCGACCACGGCCACATGCTCCCCTGGATGCTTTTGGATGATGGTCTGGATGCTGTTGAGCAGACGCATGGCGAAAGCGCGTGGCGATTCGCCCCCCGGCGGTGAGAAGTCGGGGTCCTCGCGCATCCGCTTCCAAAGTTGTTTTTCGTCTCGAAGCTGTTTGTAAGAAAGACCCTCCCATTTACCTAGGTGGAATTCGGCCAGGTTGGGATCAGGGATGATGGGGATATTGCCCAAGGCCTGGGCGATGATGTCAGCCGTCTGACGGGCGCGTTGCAGGGGGCTGGTGTAGATAATGGCGATGGGGAATTGCTCGACGGCCAGTCGTTGGGCTAAGGCTTGCGCCTGGACTACGCCTCGGGCGTTAAGGGGGCTGTCGGTGGATCCTTGCCACTCGCCCGCGACATTGGCGTCGGTTTCGCCGTGGCGGATGAGATAGAGGGTGGTCATCATAGGCCCCAATCCTATCACAAGGTGGATGAACGGGGAAGCCAGCCAGGGACTTTCCATTCCACAAATCCCATGCGCCATACTATAATGACCCTGGCAACATCCCCAAAACGTAGACCATCAACCATGCCCGATCTTGCCCGGTTAGCCGAGTCCCTCGGCGTGCCCCTCACGCCCGATCAACTTCGCGGCTTTCGCGAATACACGCGGTTGTTGCTGGAAGCCAACCGCCGTATGAATCTGACCGCGCTGCGGGATGAGGGTGCGCTTCTCCGACACTACCATCTGGACGCGTTGGCCCTGCTGCCGGTTATTGCCCGGGCTGTGGGGATGCCTGCTGACGATTTGAGAAAGCAGGCTTGGCGGGCCGTGGACGTGGGCACGGGCGGAGGCGCACCCGCGATTCCCCTTGCCATTGCCTGGCCCGCCCTCCATTACACGCTCGTCGAGTCCATCGCCAAAAAGGCGCGCTTTTTGGAGGATGTCGCCCAGGCGCTGAACCTGGCCGTGACGGTGATCAATGCTCGGGCGGAGGACGTGGGCCGGGACCCTGCCCATCGTGAAAGGTATGACCTGGTGACCGCCCGCGCGGTGGCCGTCCTCCCAGCCCTGGTCGAACTGACGTTGCCTTTCGTGCGGGTGGGGGGCCTGGCGGTGTATCCTAAGGGGCCGCGGGCGTTGGAGGAGACGGAAACCGCGACTTACGCTATCCAAACGTTAGGAGGAAAGCTGTTGGGGATTGAAAAGCTGAAGATACCTGGTGTAGAAGAGGATCGATTCGCCGTGGTGGTCCAGAAAGTGGGCCATACTCCTGAAAAATATCCCCGACGGCCAGGGATGCCTGTGAAACGGCCTTTGCTTCCTCGATAAGGCCGGAGGATCATGGTCGGAGGAACGCGCCCGGTGGACTGGAGAGATGCGAAGAGGGGCTTCTCCAGTCCACCGGTTTTCATCGGCTAACTCGGTAACGGTTTTTGGTTTTATTGTTGGGATTCGAGTTCACGGGCGATATGGGCTACCGCGGTCGCGGCCTGGCCCATGCCAGTGACGATGCCATCCAGGGCCTCAGTTCCTTGCACCCGGGCTGCTTCGCCCGCAGCATAGATGCCAGGTAGGCTGGTGCGCATAGCCCCATCCACAACGACACGTCCATCATCCCGTTTGACATCCAACGAACGCAGGAAGCGATCATTGACATGGAATCCCAAGGCAAGCAAAACAACATCCACCTCCAGTTCGCGTGTCTCATCGGTACGGAGATCGCGAATCACCGCGCGTTCCACCCGTCGCTTGCCCCGAACCTCATCCAACACATGGTTTGTGAACACCTCTACATCGCTTGCTTGCAGTGCGGCCACATGAGGAGGCGCTGCCCGGAAGGTGTCGCGGCGGTGGATTAACGTAACATGTTCGGCCCAGTCCTGAAGATTGAGAGCCCACAGCACAGCGGTATCGCCTCCACCCACGATGAGCACCCGTTTTCCTCGCAGTGCAGCCCGATCACGCAGACAATAATACACGCCCCGCCCCTCAAACGCTCTCACCGAGGGATTGTCCATACGATTGGGGCGCATCGCGCCCTGGCCGGAAGCAATGAGTATCCGCCGGGCGCGATGGGTTTCCCCCCGCTGATCTTTGACCAGGAAGATGTCATCGTCTTGGCTCAAGGATTCCGCCCTCCGCTGGACCAAAATCTGCACATCGTCGCCGAATTGTAGAGCTTGGTCTTGTAAGCGGCGGACAAATTCCGCGGCTTCGATGGTCATAAAGCCGGGGAGTTCGTGGAGATCGGTCTGGGGCACATAGGTAGCCAGCCAGCCACCGACCAAGGGTAAGGATTCCAACACCAGGGTACGGAGTTTGCGGAAACCCGCATAGAACGCGGCGTAGAGGCCCGTCGCTCCCGCACCGATGATGAGTACATCCCGGGTAAGGGCTTGGACCGCGCGCTTCAGGGCCTGGAACATGGCTTCCACCGAAGCAAATTTGACGCGGGGGCGGCCCTGGGCTTTGCCTGCTTCCACCTCGGCGGCGTCGATGAGCTTCCAATCTTGCCAGGAGACGTAGCGGATGCCGCGTGCTTCCAGCAGGCGAACAACAGCTTCGGGGTCCGCGTCCTCATCTGCAGCAGGCGTAATGTGGGGTACGTCTTCCAGCATGAGGCGTACCGTGGCTGCCGCGTCCGGCTTGTTGGTGCCGATGACGCCGGTCGCGCCCCGCTTGGCCCAGCCAACCACATATTCTCGGGGGACGATCTCACCTGTATCGGGGTGGGTGACCCGGCCATCCTGGTTGGAGATCACGCCCCAGCGTTCATTGAAGGGGACGCCGGGCAAAGGCTGGCCCCGATAGCCGATCGCCCGGACCACCATCCCTACATCCAGCCATTCGTATTGCCCCGTGCCATGGGAGGCCAGATAGCCGGTCTCGGTGGGCTTCAGGATGTTGCGCTCCAGCTTCATCCGTACAACGCGGCCCTGTTCATCCCCGATCAGCTCCACAGGGGAACGCAGGAAGAGGAAATGAATGCGTTTCGGTTTACCGGTTTCGCCCAACATGGCATAATGGCGCATGATCTCCAGGTTGGTTTGCGCCTCCCGGTTATCGGCAATCGCGGCCTCGCTCAGTGGGTCCAGCTCCAGTTCTTTGGGATCAATGATGACATCGGTGACTTCAAGTTCCGCGAGTTCGCGCAGTTCATGATTGGTGAACTTGACCTGGGCCGGCCCGCGACGAGCGATGATGTAGATGTCGCGCACCCGGCTGGACCTCAGGGCCTCCAGGGCATAATCGGCGATATCGGTGCGGGCCAATTCCTCGGGGGATCGGGCCAGTATCCGGGCCACATCCATGGCTACGTTACCCACGCCGATGACCGCCACTCGTTCGATGGAGAGATCGAAGGTGAGGTGGGCGTAATCGGGATGGGCATTGTACCAGGCCACAAATTGGGTGGCCGGGAGGCTGCGTTTCAGGTCCTCGCCCGGGATATTCAGACGCCGATCGCTTTGCGCGCCCACGGCATAGACCACCATGTCGTAATGGCGGAGTGCATCTTCGTGGGTGATATCTTCGCCGAAGGTGACGTTGCCGAAAAAACGAAACCGGGGATCGGTCGCAATACGATCATAAACTTTCGTGACCGATTTGATCTTTTGATGATCAGGGGCAACGCCATACCTCACTAACCCATAGGGCGCGGGTAAATGATCGAATAAATCTACCGAGACTTGATACGTTGTTTGCTTTAGCAATGCCTCAGTCGCGTAAAATCCCGATGGCCCGGCTCCGAAAATCGCCACACGCAAGGGGCGCGCCTCTGTGCCGATGTGCGTTGTCATGATGACACCTCCTTGATGGATGTAGGGAGTGGGGAAGAGGATAAGCCTCGATTGTGTGTGCGGGGTGGATCCTGCCAGGAGGGTGTGTCGTTACGATTTGGTCAGGGCCAGGACCTCAGGATCGTCCCATGAAATGAATTGTCCTGACCAAGAGAGTGGAGCGTGTAAAGCTAATGCGGCTAGCGAACGGGCCGGTGCCTCGGGGGGCAGCAATTGTCCTTTTTGATAGTAGGTAATGAAACGGCGATATTCCTCGGGCTTCA
>DRQW01000016.1 GCA_011371305.1 Anaerolineae bacterium
GCCGACTCGCCCAACGTCGGCCTGGCGATCCTTCCGCAGCCGAGGATCATGCTATTTTCAAAGCAGTCCGATGGCAGACATGCCTGTGCCGATACGGATGAAAATGGCGGGCTGTGTAGCCCCGTAGACCGGTAAACCAGGAAACCAGGGAAACCGGGCCGATTCGCTCTCCCACCCGGTCTACCGGTCTACCGGTTTCCCGGCTTACCAAATCTATTTTCAAAGCAGTGTAACATCTCGTCACGGATGCTGTCAAAAAGGCTTTTTTCTAATTCTTTTCTAACTTTTCGTATATGATTTGCTAACGCAACTTTTCTATGTTGAAGGTTGGAAAAGCCAGTTGACAGCATCTCGGCATCTATCCCACGTAAAAGGAGGTGAGCCATGACCACCCTGGTACGCTGGGATCCCATCCGCGAGATGATGCAACTGCAGAACATGGTCGATCGCCTCTTCGAAGCGGAGCTGGCTTCCACCTTGCCTCTGTGGCGGCAAACGGCTGGTGCATGGGCCCTGCCTCTGGATGTGATCGAGACCGAGGATGAGTTCATCGTCAAGGCCTCCATCCCCGGCATCGATCCCAATGAGCTGGACATCAGCCTGGCCGACAACGTCCTGACCATCAAGGGCGAGATCAAGGCCGAGGAAGAGGCGGAGGATGTGCGCTATCACCTGCGTGAGCGCCGCTTTGGCATGTTCCAGCGCAGCATCTCCCTGCCTGTGCCGGTGGATGCCGACAAGGTGGAAGCGGTCTATGAGCATGGTGTGCTGACGCTGCACATCCCCAAAGCCGAAGAGGTGAAACCCAAACATATCTCCATCAAAAAGGTCAGCTGATGATCGCAGCTGACGTACTGCCATACTGCCCGCTGGCGATCATCGCTGGCGGGCAGTATGGTGTTTCACACCCCATTGCAAGGAGGTGAAGCCATGGCCCGCCTGATCCGTTATGATCCGGTCTATGATGTGCTTCGCCCCGCGGAGACCCTCTTGGATGACTGGTTCGCGCCTGAACGGGCGCTGAGCCTGGCTGCCACGCCTACGTTGCTGGGCCCCGCGGTAGAAAGCCTGGGCAACCTGCCCCTGGATATCTACGAGACCGACAAGGAGCTGGTTGTCGAGGCGTCGCTGCCCGGCGTCCGTGAAGAGGATATCAAGATCGAGGAGCATCAGGGCATCCTCACCATCCGGGCAGAGCATGAGGAGGAAACACGCGAAGAAGGTGAAACATGGTTTGTGCATGAACGCGTCGCCCAGGTCTTCGAACGTTCCATCCCCTTGCCCGTGGAAGTGAACGCGGACAAAGCTCAGGCGACGCTGAAGGATGGGGTCTTGCGCATCGTTTTCCCCAAAGTCGAACAAGGCAAAGGGATCACCAATCGCATCAAAATCAGCGTTCCCAAACTGAAATTGCCTAAACTGGGCAAGAAAGAAGGCAAAGTCAAAGTTAAAAAAGCGTAACGGCAACATATGCTTTGGCAGGCGGTCCAATCGGACCGCCTTTTTCTTTCTTCGCCCGGGGTATGTGAAAATCGCATTCTTTTGACCATGAACGGTTGCGTTTGCCCGAAAGCGCGCATATACTTTACTGGCGCAACGAGCCAGGCGATCTGTGCAGCTCGATGGATCGCCGATCCCGAAACGAATTTCTTTGCCCAAGCGACCTGACCATGCACACGCAACGAAAACACCCAGTCATCATTCTGGGGCTACTGGCCCTGGTCCTGCTTCTTGGCGTCCTGGCTACGGGTTGTGGCGCGAAGCCCACCCCCCCGCCCACGCCCACGAAAACCCCCATCCCTCCCACCTGGACGCCCACCCCTACCCCTCTGCCTCCTACCCCCACCCCCACACCCATCCCCACCGACACCCCCACGCCCGAACCCACCCCCACGCCCACCCCCGAAATCGCCTGGGTTGACCCCCTGAAGGCTGAGGGTGTTTCTTTCCTCACGGGCCTGAACCCCGCAGACCCCGCGGTGTTGCAGCGCCGTCCCCTGGCCATCAAAGTTGCCAATCAAGCCAGCGCCATCCCCCAATCGGGCCTGAACAAGGCGGACATCGTGGTGGAAAGCCGTGTTGAATTCAACCAGACCCGCTACACCGCCATCTACCAAAGCCAGGATGCCCCCCGGGTGGGCTCCATCCGCAGCGCCCGGCTCATCGACGTGGAGCTCCCCGACATCTTCGATGCAGTGCTCGCATTCTCCGGCGCGGTCGAGCCTGTCCGCCAGAAGTTGTATCGCACCCCCGACCTGGAAGGCCAGATCCTGGAAGCGGTGCTCAACCCCAAAGCCTTCTACCGCGACCGCAACCTCAAACCGCCCGATAACCTCTTCCTGGATACCAAAGTCACCTGGGACTACATCACCAAAAAGGGCTGGAACACACCACCCAACCCGCCCGGCGGCTGGGTCTTCCAGGCCGATTCTCCCGAGGGCGGGGCGCCCGCCAGCGCGGTGGATATTCCCTACCCCGCGTTTCGGGTGAAGTGGACATATGATCCAGCCAGTGGCAAATGGCAACGCTTCCTCAAAGACAAACCCCATGTGGACAAGGAAACAGGCGAACAACTCACCGCGGACAACATCGTGGTGATTTACGCCCAACACGTCATCACCCTGATTGTGGAACACGGCACCGAACGCCGATATTCGGGCGACATCTGCATCAATTGTTCCATCGAAATCCAGCTTTGGGGCCAGGGGCCGCTGAAAGTGTTGCGGGACGGCCAGGTTTATGAGGGCGTCTGGACGCGCGAGGGCCGCGGCGCACCCCTGACCTTCACCTTCCCCGATGGCAGTCCTCTGCCCCTCAAGCCGGGCAATAGTTGGTGGCAGGTGGTGCCGTTGGATATGAACGTCACCATCACGCCCTGACCCACGCGGCACGAGCCCCGGGCTTCTACAGCCCAAGACGATCAATCTACCTTCACTATGAGGAGCCAAATAAACTTATGTCTCAACAAAAAGGCAAAGTCGCGATCCTGCGCACATCGCCCCGCACCGTGTTTGCGGATTATTATCGGCTGATGAACCTGGCCGAATATCAGGATTTTCTGCCCAAAGACACCGAAACCGCGCTGAAAATCAACATCTCCTGGCATTATTTCTATCCGGGCAGTTCGACCACACCCTGGCAACTGGAGGGCGTCATTCGCACCTTGCTCAGGGATGGTTACGACCGGGACAAGATCTATGCCTCCCATAACCGCACCGTGGTCATCGACGCCCGCCTGGGCGAGCGGGAGAACAAACAGATCAACGTCGTCGAGGCCTATGGGCTGCGCAATGTCCATCTTTACGAAGAGGGCATCGAATGGATTCACATCCGGGACGCGGTGGGGGATTTGGTCGACCAATTCATCGCCCTCAACGACGTCTATCCCGATGGATTCTACATCCCCAAAAAATTCATTGGCCAAAACATCATCCATCTGCCCACGGTCAAGACCCACGTCTTTACCACCACCACGGGTGCGATGAAAAACGCGTTCGGCGGGCTGCTCAACGAACGCCGTCACTGGACCCATCCCGTCATCCATGAGACCCTGGTGGACTTGCTCATGATCCAGCAGAAGATCCACTCGGGCGTCTTCGCGGTGATGGATGGCACTTTCGCCGGGGATGGTCCCGGCCCGCGGGCGATGATCCCCTATGTGAAAAACGTCATCCTCGCCAGCGCGGACCAGGTGGCCATCGACGCGGTCGCGGCCAAGATGATGTTGGGCATCAACCCGTTGGAGATCAAATACATCCGTCTGGCCCACGAAATGGGGCTGGGCTGCGGCGACCCCGACAAAATCGAAATCGTGGGCGATGTGGAGGAGGCCCGCAAGAACTGGCACTTCACCGGGCCCTTCAAGAAGATGACCTTCGCCTCCCGCATGCAGCACCTCATCTATTGGGGCCCCCTCAAAGGCCCGGTGGAATGGTCCCTGAAGACGGTGCTCGCGCCCTGGGCCTATGCCGCGTCCGTCCTCTACCACGACACCTTCTGGTATCCCTTCATCGGCAAAAAGAAGATGAGGCTGGCCCTGGAAAGCGAATGGGGCCGCCTCTTCCGCAACTGGGAACGCCTTACCCCGGACGACAAAGGCTTCCCTGATGTGGGCACCGAAGCCGCGGAACTGCACCTGGAGGGCTCTTCAGCGTTCTTCAAATCCTTCGCCATCCTCTGGACCGCGCTGAAAGAGGCCCCCGAGATCAGCGCGCATCGCCGGCATCATGCCATCAGCCAGGAGGAATTCGAAGAACGCTATTACATGAAAAAACATGGCGGCGGCAATCAATACACTGCCACCGTGTTCATCTCGTTCCTGGCCGTTTTCCTGGCCCTTGTTTTGTTAGTCTTCGGTATCAAGAAGAAAAAAAGCTGACACCGCGCCATAGCCACTTCCCACCCCATGCCACCAATGGAATCCTTTGAAAATGCGGTGGATATGACCCAGGAACTGCTGTTGTCTGGCAACAGCATGTTCAAGCTTTTGCTGTCGTTGATCATCCTCATTCTGGCGCTGCTGATTCGCAAGGCCATCCACCGCTTCATCCTCCGGCAAAAACTACCTCCACAAACCGCATATTACTGGAACAAAGCGGTGAGCTATGGGGTGGCTTTTTTGGCGGCCTTGCTCCTGGCAGGGATCTGGCTGTATGGGATCAGCAATATGGCCACGTTTCTGGGCCTGCTTAGCGCGGGTCTGGCCGTGGCCCTGCGCGAACCCATCGTCAACCTGGCAGGATGGCTGTTTATCCTCATCCGTCAGCCCATGAGCCTGGGGGATCGCATCGAAATCGAAAACATCAAGGGCGATGTCATCGATCTGAGCCCTTTTTTCTTCTCTGTATTGGAAGTTGGAAACTGGGTGGCCGCGGACCAAAGCACAGGACGCGTGATCCATCTCCCCAACGTCAAGATTTTCACCAGCCCCATTGCCAACTACACCCAACTGTTTCCCTACATCTGGGATGAAATCTCGGTGCTGATCACCTTTGAAAGCAACTGGCAGAAAGCGAAATCCATCCTGGAAGCGATCCTCGATCGATATGCTGTGAGGTTCACCGGCCCGGAGGAGACCGAACTGCGGAAAACCGCGACTCAGTATTACATCAAACTCGGCAAATTAACCCCCATCGTCTATACCGAGGTCGCGGATAGCGGCGTTCGGTTCACCTTGCGCTATCTCACGCCCGTGCGCCAGCGCCGGAATCGAGAACAGATCCTCTGGGAGGCCATTTTGGAAGCGTTTGCCAAAGAGGAGGACATCGACCTGGCCTATCGGACCCAACGCGTTTTCTTCACCCCTCGCGAAGGCAAGCCCGGCACGGGCGGCCCGCCGAAAAAGCGTCCTTGAGCTTCGGTTGGAGATACCGAAGCATGCCCATGTGTTTTTCTGGCTACGTGGGCGCGGGAGGCCGATTTCATATTCCGTATTGCGTATTGCGTGACGACTGAACGGAATACGCAATACCCTCCATAGCATACACGGCCCACGTGGGACTAACGATCTTTTTGCAATCCACGGCATTCTATTTTCAAAGCGCCCATGCACCCCCCTTCCACCACCTTTAACCAGCGCGCCCACATTGCATTGCAGGATGAGAACCTGCAACTGGCGCTGGACCGGGCCATGAATCATTTCGTGCACGGGCGTGTGCGCGCGTTCGCTGCCCTGCCCCACGGGGAAGCTTTGCGCGATCATGCCCGCGTCATTCGCGCCAATGCCATCGCCCGCCTGGATGAACACCTGGAAACCTTCGAGCGCAATGCCCAAGCCAATGGTAGTGTCGTCCACTGGGCCAGGGATGACGCGGAAGCCCGGGCCATTGTTCTGCAGATCGCGCGCGAAAACCGCGTCCGACGCATCATCAAGAGCAAATCCATGCTCAGCGAAGAGATCGAGATCAATCGGGCGCTGGAGGAAGCGGGAATGGACGTGCTGGAGACTGATCTGGGCGAGTTCATCGTCCAACTGGCCGGAGATCACCCCAGCCACATCATCGCGCCCGTGGTACACTGGCCCCTGGAAGCGGTACAGAAGCTCTTCCACAAGCACCTGGGCACGCCCTTGGACGCCAGCATCACCGAGCTCACCGCCGCGGCCAGGCGGGCCCTGCGCGAAGGCTTCCTCCGGGCCGATATGGGCATCAGCGGCGCCAATTTCGCGGTGGCGGAAACGGGCAGTATCGTGCTGGTCACCAACGAGGGCAACGGGCGATTCGTCACCACCACGCCCCGCATTCACGTGGCCCTGGTGGGCATCGAACGCATGGCCCCCACCCTACGGGAGCTGGGCACCTTGCTGCAATTGCTGGCCCGTTCGGCCACCGGCCAGCCCCTCAGCGTCTATACCTCCATCATCACCGGTCCCCGGCGCTCGGAAGAAGAAGATGGCCCGGAGCAGGTGCACATCGTCCTGGTGGACAACGGCCGCACCAACGCGCTGGCGGGCGAGCTGGCCGAAAGCCTCTACTGCATCCGCTGCGGCGCGTGCCTCAATGTGTGCCCGGTATATCGCAGGGTAGGCGGTCATGCCTATGGTTCGGTCTATCCCGGCCCCATCGGGATTGTGGTCACCCCCGCGCTGGATGGTCTCTTCCCCTGGCACGAATTGCCGCAGGCTTCCTCTTTGTGCGGGGCCTGCACCGAAGCCTGCCCTGTGCGGATCGACATTCCCCGGATGCTCCTCAAGCTGCGCGCCGATACGGTGGACGCGGGCCTGGCGCCCGCGTGGCTCCAAGAAAGCATGAAGCTTTATGCGAAAGCCGCGACCAATCCCTTCCTTTTTAAGCTGGGGAGGAAAATGGTCGCGAAGATCATGCGGTTTGCCCCCAAGGCCAGCAATGGCTGGGTGAGTAAGATGCCCGGGCCTTTGGCGGCCTGGACGGCAAGCCGTGCGTTTCCGCCCCTGGCCGAAGAAAGCTTCAGCGAACGCTGGCACAAACGTTCTCAGAGCCGTCGAACTGAGCGACCGCCCGCCGAGACCGAGGAAAATGATTTGCGGCCACGTTCGCGCGGGAAGCCGAACTCGTGATGTGTGAGACATAACGCGTCACGAGTTCACGTTTCACGCATCACGTTTCACCTTCGTTGCAGACGCGCCCAAGTGACCTCAACAATCCCCAACCTGGATCCTGATGCCATCCATGTCTCTGCCTCCCATCGCCGACAACCTGGCCCGGGTGCATGAACGCATCGCCCGCGCGGCGGCACGCGCGGGCCGAAGCGCCGACGATATCACCCTGGTGGCCGTGACCAAAACCCATCCCTGGGCCTATGTGGCCGCGGCCCTGGCCGCGGGCCATCGCGATTTCGGCGAAAACCGGCCCGAGGAAGCGTATGCCAAATTCATCGAAAACCCCGAGGCCGCGGACCAGCCCTTCCGGTTGCATCTTATCGGGCCCATCCAGAGCCGCAAGGCCAAGATCGCGCTGGCCTGTCGCCCGGTCCTCATCCACAGCATCGATCGGCTCAAGATCGCGCGGCGGCTGGACCGACTGGCCGGGGAACAGGGGATCGTGTTAGATGCCTTGCTGGAGGTGAATGTATCGGGCGAGCCCAGCAAGCACGGTTGGTCCCCCGATGCCTTACGGGCCGAGCTCCCTGAGCTTCTGGCTTTGCCCCACCTTCGCTTCCACGGCCTCATGACCATCCCGCCCTATGACCCCGACCCCGAAGCGGCCCGGCCCTATTTCATCGCCCTGCGCGAGCTGCGCGACGCCCTGGCCGCGGCCTTCCCCCAGGCCGACTGGTCGCACCTGAGCATGGGCATGAGCCACGATTTCGAGGTTGCCATCGAGGAGGGGGCAACCATGGTCCGCGTGGGAACGGCCATCTTCGGGCCGAGAACGTAGAGCGCGATTCATCCCTCAATCCTTATCCTGATCCGAATCCCGTTCTCAAACCAGGAGCAGCCATGTTTACTGACACGACCATCGGATTCATCGGTTCCGGCAACATGGCCGAGGCCATGATCAAAGGCATCTTGCGCAAGGGACTCGTCGCGCCCGAATTCATCTTTGCCGCGGACCCGCGGGAGGAGCGGTTGGCCTACTTGCAGGAAAAGTATGGCATCCGCACTTCGACCAGCAATCGCGAGGTGGCGCGTGCGGCTGATGTGCTGGTGCTCAGCATCAAACCCCAGGTTTTGCCCAAGGTGATGAAGGGAATCAACCTGGATGTGCGGGCGGATGCCCTGGTGCTGTCCATCATTGCCGGCGCGCGGCTGAAAGTCCTGGTGAAGGGTCTGCGCCATGCCGCGGTGGTGCGGGCCATGCCCAACACGCCCGGCCAGTTCGGCGAGGGCATGACCGTCTGGACCAACACGCCCCACGTCACGGAACGTCAGAAGAACCAGGCCCAGGCCATCATCCAGGCCTTGGGTAAGGAGATCTGGGTGGAGGATGAGGGGTATCTGGACATGGCCACCGCGCTCAGTGGTACCGGTCCCGCTTATGTCTTCCTCTTCATCGAAGCCCTTATCGACGCGGGCGTGCACATGGGCTTCTCCCGGCACATCGCGGAGGAAATGGTCATCCAGACCATCAAGGGCTCGGTGAAAGTGGTGGAGGAACTGGGCCGCCACCCCGCGACCCTGCGCAACATGGTGACCTCGCCCGGCGGCACCTCGGCAGCAGCCCTCTACGAGCTGGAAAAGGGCGGCTTCCGCACCATTCTCTCGAAAGCCGTGTTCGCAGCCTACCGTCGTTCCGTGGAACTGGGCGACGCGTCCGAAGCAGCCATTGAGGATTGAACGCAATGTATTATCTCTACAATTTCATCAACCTCCTGTTTACCATCCTCGAATTCGCCATTCTGATCCGGGTGCTTCTGAGCTGGGTACGCGTGGACCCGTACAATCCCCTGGTGCGCATCCTCTACCAGATCACCGAACCCATCCTCGCGCCTTTCCGACGGTTGATCCCACCCACCGCGGGCCTGGATTTCTCGCCCATCCTCGCGTTCTTTGCCCTGGAAGTGTTGCGCCGGGTGATTTTGAGGTTGTTGTTTTGAAAATAGTGCCTCGGCGCTGATGAAGAAACGATCGCCAAGCCCGAGTTGCGCGAAACGCCAATGGGCGTGAAACGTGATGCGTGAAACGTGAGAACTTGCGCATCACGCATTACGCATCACGCATCACGAAATCGGCTTCCCGCGCCAACCTGTCCGCGATGCATGTTCATCCGTATCGGCGAGGGCTCACCCACCATTTTCTGCCAACATCTCCTCCAGCAGCGCCAGGGTCAGCGCCTTGGCGTTCCAGTCGAGGGCCTCGGCCCCTCCGGTGACCGGGCCTACACAGGCTGGGCAGCCGTGGGTGCATCCGCACGTGGTCACGACCTCTCGAGCCGTATCCAGCAGGGAGGGCAGGAGGTCGTAAAGGTGTTCGGATAAGCCGATGCCGCCCGGGGCCTGGTCGTAAAGGAGGATGGTGGGACGTCCCGTGTGCACGGCCAGGGGTTCCACCAGATAGCCCAGATCGCTGGGATCGCACATCAGGTGCAGGGGCGCGAGGTTGTGCAGCAGATAGGCCAGCCCGCTCAGGCCCGACCGCAGGCGCTGACCCCGCTCCACCTTCTGGTGGCATGACCGACACAAGGTGCGCAGGTTCTCCAGCCGGTTGGCCAGCAGGTAGTTTTCGTTGACGCCGGGGATGTAACCAAACGTTCGGAAGGGGCGGATGTGATGGACATCGTGTTGCTGGCCCGGCGGCTCGGGCGCACCGCACAACACGCAGCGATAACCGTCCCGGGCCCGAGCTTTTTCCCGCTGTTCAGGCCAGTTGGGACCGTAATCGTTGGGATCACTGGCCCACAGCCGCATGGCCCGCAACGCGTCCACCACTTCATCGGCGATGGCCAGCCACGCGCCCGTGGTTCCCAACACCGTCTCGGGCAGTTGCACTTCGCCATAGCCCAGCACCTCATGGGTCCAGCGCTTGACCCGGCGGTAGCCGGTGACCTGGCTGTGGATGGCAACGTCGCCCCAACCGCGCAGCATACGGCCTTCATCCTGCTCCGCCTCCACTTCCAACACCTCGGCCTGAGAGACACTGAGCGCGCGGGTGTAGTAATCCACCTCCACAGGCGTCACCCACGCGTGCCCTGCTTCCCAATCCAATTTTTCTACCCGATAAGAACGGCCCTCATGCAGGTAGATGGCGCCTTCGTGCAGCAGCGCGGGCGCGGTCTCCCGGTCCATCTCACCGATGGTCTCGCCGCCGTCCAGGATGAGGATGCGGTCGGGCGAGGCGGTCCGCAGGCTCACCTCTCCCGCGGGATAGCTCTCGGAGGTCCAGAACCAGCGCTCCCCAACCTGCATGACCTCGCCATCCTCGGCCAAGAGGGCCAGGGCTTCTTCCGTATGCTGAAACCGACCAAATGCCTCGCCCTCTCGAAAAGGCAGCTCGAACGCGGCGCAACGCAGATGTTCCATGAGGATGACGAGGTTGTCGGGGTGGATACGCGCGTGTTCAGGAGACTGGCCGAAGAAGAAATCGGGATGCTGGACGATGTACTGGTCCAGCGCGTTGCCGCCCGCGATGAGCACGGCCAGGGACACATCGCCCCGGCGGCCCGCCCGGCCCGCCTGCTGCCAGGCGCTGGCGATGGTGCCGGGGAAGCCGGTGAGCACCGCGGCTTGCAGCTGGCCAATGTCCACGCCCAGTTCCAGCGCGTTGGTGGCCACCACGCCGTGGATGCTCCCCTCCCGCAGGCCTTGCTCGATGGCCCGACGCTGGCGGGGCAAATAGCCCCCGCGGTAGCCCTTCACCACAACGCCCCTCACGCCCTGGCGTGCCAGCCCTTCCTGCAAATAGGTGAGCAGGAGTTCCGCGGTCATGCGGGCGCGGGTGAAGAAGATGGTCTGCACGCCCTGGCTCAGCAGCTCCACGCCCAGTTGCTGGGCCTCCAGCAGGTTGCTGCGCCGCAGCCCCAACTCTCGGTCCACCAGGGGCGGATTCAGGAAGAGGAAGTGTCTCTCGCCCGTGGGCGCGCCGTTGCGGGCCACCAGGGCCACGGGCGCTTCGATGAGCCGTTCCGCGTGTTCGACGGGGTTGGCGATGGTGGCGGAGGCCAGCAGAAACTGGATGGGAGATTGTGTATTGGCTTGATCCTGGTAGAACGCGGCGATGCGCTTCAGGCGGCGCAGCACATTGGCCACATGGGAGCCGAAGACCCCGCGGTAGGTGTGGATTTCATCGATGACCACGGCCCGCAACCCGCGGAAAAAGTCCACCCAGGCGGGATGATGGGGCAAGATGCCCATATGCAGCATGTCGGGGTTGGTGAGGATGATGCGGGCCTGCTCGCGGATGCGTTTGCGATGGGCTTTGGGCGTGTCACCGTCATAGACCGCGACCGGGATGTCGGCCTGGAGGGTGTCGATGAGCGCGTCCAGGCTTTGGAGTTGGTCCTGGGCCAGGGCTTTGGTGGGGAAGATGTAGAGGGCCCGGGCGTCGGGATCGTTGAGGAGCCAGTGGAGCACGGGCAGGTTGTAGGCCAGGGTCTTGCCCGACGCGGTGGGGGTGACGATCAGGGTGTGATGCCCCGCGAGGGCGAGTTCTGTGGCCCGGGCCTGGTGGGTGTAGGGGCGGTCGATGCCGCGGGCGGCCAGGGCCAGAGGCAGTCGCGGGTCCAGGGTTTCGGGCCAGGGGGCGTAGGCCGCGTCCTGCGCGGGGATGCGCTCCCACGCGGTGATGCGCGAGCGCAGGTTGGGTTCGATCTGAAACCGGGCTAGGATGCGAGCGAGGGACATGGGTGGGAGTAATCTGTGTTCGGTCAGCCCAGTCGTCCCCAGTAGGCCATGAGTTCCGCGTTGAGGATGGAGCCCCCCGCGGCCCCGCGTATGGTGTTGTGTCCCAGCAAAGAGAAGCGCCAGTCCAGCAGGTTGCAGGGGCGGATGCGCCCCACCACGGTGGCCATGCCCCGCCCTGCCATGCGATCCAGCCGGGGCTGGGGCCTGTGCATGCCTTCCACCACCACGACCGCGGGATCGGGCGCGCTGGGCAGGCTCAGTTCCTGGGGCAGACGGCGGTAACTGCGGAACGCGTCCAGGATGTCCTCGAGCGTGGCTTCTTTGCCCAGGGCCACGGACACGGCCTCGGTGTGGCCGTCCAGCACAGGCACGCGATGGCAATGCGCGGTGATGGTCATCTGGGCGAAGCGGAAGGCGCCATCCACGAAATCGCCCATGATCTTGCGCGGCTCCGTCTCCACCTTCTCCTCTTCGCCGTAGCTATGGGGCACGATGTTGTCGATGAGGTCCATGGAAGGGATGCCGGGATAGCCCGCGCCCGAGGCGGCTTGCAGCGTGGCCACAAAGACCTTTTTCACGCCAAAGGCCAGGTGCAGGGGATGAAGCGCGCCGATGAGGTGGGTGGAGGTGCAGTTGGCGTTGCAGACGATGAAGCCATCCCACCCGCGACGGGCCTGCTGGATGGGGATCATGTCAAGGTGGTCGGGGTTGACCTCGGTAATGACCAGGGGCACGTCCTCATCCATGCGGAAGGCGGACGCGTTGGAGAAGATGTAGTGGCCCCGGGATGCGAAGAGGGGCTCCAGCGTCCGGGCCTGGGAGGAGGGTAGGGCGGAGAAGAGGACGCGGGCATCGGCCTGGCCCGCGTCCGCCTGGCGCACCGTGAGGTCCGCGATGCGGGCGGGCAGGGGCTCGGGCAGGATCCATTTAACCACGTCGCCGTAGCGCTGGCCCGCGGACCGCTCTGAAGCCAGCAGGTCGGTGATCTCGAACCAGGGATGATCGGCCAGCAGGGAGATGAAGCGCTGGCCCACGGCGCCAGTGGCGCCTATGATGCCGACGGGGATCTTTTTGTCCATGAGCAAATACTGGAATGAATTGGGTTGGAATTGGAAGTTGAATTTTCCTCTGTGCTCTGTGTGAGATGTCAGAGGGCTCTGTGTTCCTCGAAAGCGGTTTTCGCGCGGCTAACAAACGCCCGAATCGCATCGTGGTCTTTGATCCCGGGCGCTTGCTCCACGCCCGAACTCACGTCCACGCCCCAGGGGCGGACGGTGCGCACGGCTTCAGCCACGTTGTCCGGGGTCAAACCCCCGGCCAGGAGGATGCTGCGCAGCCGGGCCAGCTTCGCCGCGATGGCCCAATCGGCCCGCTGGCCCGTGCCGCCGTACTCGCCCGGGCGGTAGGCGTCGATGAGCAGCCGCGGGCCGGAGCGAGGTGACAGGGCCGCGTAGAAACTGGCCTCCGCGTCCGCTTCCTCGTAGGTACGGGGACGAATGGACTTGTAGGCCCGTTTCTGGAGCTGTTCCAGGACCACCACAGGCTCATCCCCGCTGAGTTGGGCCCAGTCCAGCCCGGTCAGGGCCATAACCGCGGCGATGTAGGCCGCGGGCCGGTTCAC
>DRQW01000017.1 GCA_011371305.1 Anaerolineae bacterium
ATAAAGGGTTCGTAATACATGGTGGCGCAGCCGTGGAAATAAACGACTTTTTTCTCAGAGATATGGCGATGGGGTTCGTGGCGCGCCCACCAGTCCACAAAGGTCCCCGTGGTGCTCCAGCGGGGCAAAGGGGCTTCCCGAGCGATGCCCAGGATAAGCTCGGCGCCCAGGCGGCTGATGGGATTGTGCAGGCCGAAATTGGCGAGCCGGGGCGCGACGCTGCCGATCTTGCCCAGCAGTTCGTTGCGGCCCAACAGACGGTTGCGCAGGGGTATCCCTCTTTCTGCCACCCACGCGGCTCGGGCCTTCGCGTTCATCTCCATGATGGCCACGTCGTTGGGACAGACCTCATTGCAGACGCGACACCCGGAGCAGTAATCCACCGACTGGTCGGGTGTGGGCTGGCCAGGCATGCGAAAGCGCTGGGATTGTGGGCCCGCGTATTTGGGGCCTGGGAAGAGGTCGGTGACCTCGGCCACTGGACAATAGCTAACGCAGATGTTGCATTTGATACATTGGTCCACGGAGACTTCGGGAGGAAGCCAGGGAGTCGGGTCCATCTTTACGCCTCTTTCATCCGTGCTATCGCGGCGAACGCGGTGACGATGGCGATGCCTTCACGGCTGCGCTCGGCAATGGCATCAGAAAAAGCCAACAGGTTGCCCGCGGCCCATACGTTGTCATAGACCACGTGGCCGTTCTCATCCAGGGGTTGGAAGTTCTGATTCACGGAGACCCCGGCAAGGGAAATTGGTTGCCCGTCGGGAGATAGGAAGTCGCGATGGAACCAGCGGCCACGGTGGGCGGGTATAGCGGCCAAGGGTAATCGAAAGATGGTTTCTTCGATTCCTCCCTCGGGGCCGGTGTGGATGCCACCGCCCAGGATGCCGCCTGTGGCCAACAAAAAGCGTCTCGCTCGATGACGCACGGGCCGGGCACTGGCGTAGGAGGCAATCTCATACACGGAGCGCCCTTCCCCTTGGGCGTGGGCCACAGTGAGTCCAAGGTCGATACGAACCTGAAGGTCACGTTCCAAATAATGACGCAGGGCCCGGACCAGGCGCATGCCCGGTACACTGGGAGGCAAGGTAGGTATCTCAAAGATAGGCGCGTCCAGGGCCTGACGTAGCTCATTTAAGATGGCGACGTGGCGCGTCAGCCCAAGGATGGCGGGGAAGCCAATCCGCTCGCCCGAACGGGATACGCGCCTCAGTGCATGGATGAGGGGACCTAGATCAGTTGCGTCCAGGGCCTGGGCGAGCTGAACGGTGGAGAAATCCCGTCGCGTGGTGATGAGATCTATGGGGAGTTGCACGGCCCGCGCGGAGAGGCCCAGCTTGCGCAGATTCTCCGCGATAAGGGTGGGATAGAAATCGCGTAATCCCTCAAACCCCACGATGAGATAGGGCTCCTCTCGGTCCATGCGGCCGTCGATCTGGCCTTCGGGGGCCAGGAATACGGGGCGGGCCGCGCCAAGGGCCGAGGGAAGCAGCAGATTTCTCCAGTTTTCCTCGCCGCTGTAGATGAGCCCCAAGGCGGCGGTCAGCTCCTGAAACGTAATCAAGTAGTCACGCAATATGTCGGGATCGACCAGGGCATAGGGATGTTGAGGCCGGGTCTGGAGCAGTTTGGGCAACGCGTCCCAAGGCGATCTGACAGGGTCACGATACCGTTGGGGCAAATAGCCCAGCACGCCGATGGTCCCTGGGGACCAAAGCATGGAACCCAAGCCTGTGGCGATGAGCCGCGTGCGCATGCCCTCGCGGGCCGCGACCACCGCGGCCAGCAGGCCGGTCAGCCCCGCTCCAATGACGAGGAGATCAACCATGGGGCTCCTCCGAGGCCGCGAAGACTTCTTGGTGATAGAAATTGGTGAGGGGGCTTTTCAGCCCTTCGTCGGGCAGGTGATCCGCGTTCAGGATGTCCAGATAGATCAACCGGTTCAGTTGTTCCTGCTTCAGTTGCTGACCCCACAAGATGGGCGTCAATCCCTTCCATCGTTCTTGCAGGAAATCCCGTAACAGCAAATTGGGGTTGTAAAGATCATTGGGGTGAGAAGAGAGGTCGCTGGCAGGGGCGCTTATGCGTCTGTTGGGGCCGTTTTGTGGCTGGGCCGCCGGCGACTGCAACCCGTCCACCTGCCATGGCATCGCTTCCGTCTCGGGGATCAAGCCGTGTGTTTGTTTCCACGCATGGATGATGCCCACGGCGCGATAGGTACAGAAACCGCCCTGACAAGGCCCCATCCCCAACCGCACATCCCGCCGTAGGTCATCCAGCCCGATGGTGGGGTTGCCGCCCAACGCCTGCTCAATCATGCCGCGGGTCACCAATTCACATTCGCACACCAATTGATTTTGCAGGCGACCATCTTCCACCTCCCGCAGCCGGTGACCCAGCCAGTAGTGGCCATGCTCTGCGCCGGGGACGGGTGTCTGGGCCGTGGCGCAGGGCCGTCGCTGACCCAGGTATTGAGCCGCCAGGTCCACGGTTTTCTCGGCCATCAGGCGGAAGGTGGTCAGTTTGCCTCCGGTAATGGTGATGAATCCGGCCACGCCGTCTCTGGTTTGATGATCCAGCAACGCGAATTTGCGGCTGATGTCCCGATCGTCCACCGCATGGGTTTCCTTATACAAGGGGCGCACGCCCGCCCAAACGCGCAAAAGCCGCGTCTGTTTGAAACTCGGCACGAGTTTTTCCCCTTCATCGAGCATTTTCCGCACTTCCCAGGCCTCGATGCGCAGGTCTTCGGGATGGGCCACGGGGGTGTCGGTGGTGCCGATAATGGAGACGGTGTGTGCGGGCACAAGGATATCCCCATCGGAGGGCCATTTGCAGCGGTTGATCACGGTATTCACCAATCGATGCGCGGTCGCGATCATGATACCTTTGCCGGGCACGATCTCCACCTGGGCGCCCGCCATGGCCGCGATCACGCCCGCCCATGCGCCCGTGGCATTGATGACCATCGCGGCTTCGATCTCAAGGATCTCATCCCGGACGAGATCGCGCACCCGCGCGCCCTGCACTACACGATCCCCTTCGCCCCCTGAGGTCAGCAAATCGACAACCTCGTGGTAGGTGAAAACCCGCGCGCCCGCGGCTCGGGCCGCTTGGGCGGTGGCATGAACCATCTGGAAGCCATCGATGCTCGCGTCTGGCACGCGAAACACGCGGCTGATGCGGGGATTCAGCCGCGGTTCTCCCTTCAGAGCCTGGGTTGGTGTGATCTCCTCGCAGGGGATGCCTGTTGCCTGGCAGCCTTGAACGAAACGATCGGGATAATCGCTGTTTTCATCCTCGGGCGTCACTACGAAGAAACCGCCTGTGTCCTCGATGCAGTGGGTGTGGGTTTCGCGCAGGATGCGGTTTTCGTGGATACATTCCTCTGCACTGATGGGGTCCTTGACCACATAGCGGCCGCCGCTGTGCAGCAGTCCATGAAAACGCCCCGACGTGCCGTGGCACAGATCGCGACGCTCTACCAGAATGGCGTCGAACCCGCGCAGGGCTGCGTCCCAGACCACGCCCGCGCCGGTGGCGCCGCCGCCGATGACCAGGATCTCCGTCTTAAGCCGTCTCATCGCATGTTACCTCGCTGGGGATCAGTCCTCGATCCAGTGCATGCTGCGTTGCACGGCTTTCTTCCAACCGCGATACAATCGCTCACGGGTGGCGTTATCCATATGCGGTTGCCAGGTTTTTTCGATTTGCCAGTTGGCCCGCAGGTCATCAAGATCGTTCCAATAGCCCACAGCCAGGCCCGCGGCATAGGCCGCGCCCAGCGCGGTGGTCTCGGCCACTTTGGGCCGCACCACGGGCACATTCAGGATATCGGCCTGGAATTGCATGAGGAGGTTGTTTCGTACCATCCCCCCGTCCACCTTCAATGCCTTGAGCCGTACACCCGAATCGGCTTCCATGGCGTCTAACACCTCCCGGGTCTGGTAAGCGGTGGCTTCCAGCGCGGCCCGGGAAATGTGATTTTTGTTGATGTAGCGGGTCAATCCCACGATCACGCCCCGGGCGTCCGATTGCCAGTAGGGCGCGTAAAGGCCCGAAAACGCGGGGACGATATAAATGCCGCCACTGTCGGGCACGGCACGGGCATAATCTTCGATGTGATGGGAGAAATCGAAAAAGCGGAGGTTGTCCCGCAGCCATTGCACCAGCGCACCGGCGATGGCGATGGAGCCTTCCAGGGCGTAGACCGCGGGGGCATCTCCCAATTGGTAGCACACGGTGGTCAGCAACCCGCTTTGGCTGGGGACGATCTCCTCCCCGGTGTTCATGAGCATGAAACAGCCCGTGCCGTAGGTGTTTTTGGCTTCGCCCGGCTCGAAGCAGGTCTGCCCTACCATCGCAGCCTGTTGATCCCCTAACGCGGCGCAGATAGGCACGCCCTCCCATCGACCATAGCCTTGGGGATCGCTGGAAGGGCGAATTTCGGGCAGCATGTTCCGGGGCACGCCCATGACTGCCAGCATCTCCTCATCCCAATCCAGGGTATGCAAATTCATCAGCATGGTGCGGCTGGCGTTGGTCACATCGGTGATATGCGAGCCGCCCTGCGCCCCGCCCGTGAGGTTCCAGATGACCCAGGTATCCATGGTGCCGAAGATGGCCCGGCCCTGGGCTGCGGCTTCCCGCACGCCCGGTACATGGTCGAGAATCCAGCGGATCTTCGGCCCGGAGAAATAGGTGGCCAGGGGCAACCCCACTTTCTCTCGGAACCGATCTTGCCCCCCTTCCGCGGCCAGCTCGTTGCATAGCTTGTCGGTGCGGGTGTCTTGCCACACGATGGCGTTGTAGTACGGTTCGCCCGTGTGCGGGTCCCAGACCACGGTGGTCTCCCGCTGGTTGGTGACGCCGATGGCCGCCAGATCTCGCGGCGAGATCCCGGCTTTTTCCAGGGCGGCCGCCATCACCTCCTGGGTTCGGGTCCAAATCTCCAAGGGATCGTGTTCCACCCAGCCCGGTTTAGGGTAGATCTGTTGATGTTCTCGTTGGTGGATAGCGACTACATCCCCGGCATGGTCGAAGATGATGAAGCGGGTGCTAGTCGTGCCTTGATCAAGTGCTCCGATGTATGAGGTCATGAGGCAGGCTCCTGTCCTGAAAATAGAGATGGTAAACCGAAAAACCGGTAGACCAGTAAACCGGGTGGAGGAGCGAATCGGCCCGGTTTCCCTGATTTCCTGGTTTACCGGTTTACGGGGCTACGTAGTCAGCCATTTTCATCCGTATCGGCGAGCCACGGCTCGTGGCGCTTGCTTTGAAAATAGCATGCTCGTCGGCTGCGGAAGGATCGCCAGGCCGACGTTGGGCGAGTCGGCAAAGGTTCGTATTGCGTATTCCGTATTCCGTCCAGTCGTTACGCAATACGCAATACGGAATACGAGTTCGGCTTCCCTCGCCAACCTGGCCGCGGGGCATTCTCATCGGTATCGGCGCGCGGCCGCGCGTGGTGCCTGCTTTGAAAATTGGGCCACGAAAGCACGA
>DRQW01000018.1 GCA_011371305.1 Anaerolineae bacterium
GTTGCTCTAAGATAATTCAATAATTGCGCTTCATGAGCAGGATCAATTGTCTTCGCCGCCTTCAGTTCCACCAGAACGGCATCTTGGACGACTAAATCTGCATAATACACCCCCACAATCGCATTGCCATAGTACACATTGATAGGCGCTTGCTGTTCAACCTTTAAGCCCATCTGTCGTAGTTCCAAAGCCATCGCATTTTCATAGACCTTTTCGAGAAAACCATAACCAAGCTGATGGTAAACTTTCTTGAAAAAGACATGCAGTATCTTTTCTGTGATGTCGGCGTGTTTCAATTTGTTTTTCTGCACCATGTTTTATTCTCCTTCACTTCATCCGCGTTTATCCGCGGCTATCCGCGTCCTGACCAAAGAACTGCGGCAGATAGGGTTTGTTGGTCTCCAGCATATCCTCGAGGACGGCCTGGACTTTGTCCGCACTGGGCCCCAACGGATGGGCCAGGAGGGCCAGGTAGGCCGCGCGGCGGTCGCCGTGTACCGCGGCTTCGACAGTGAGGAGTTCGTAGCTCTTGACATGGGCCAGGAGCCCGAAGGGGGCCGGAGGCAGGGGCTCGGCCGGGATGGGTTGGATACCAGCGCGACCGACGCGTGCGGGCATTTCCAGCACCCAATCTTCGGGCCAGCCGGGCACCGCACCCCGATGGGGGATGTTGACCACGTGGACTTCGTTCAGGTCGTTGTAATGGGCGTTGAGGATCTGGGTGGCCAAGGTCGAATACCATGCCCCGCCCCGTTTCATCAGGTCCGCGGGCGGCTCGGTGCGGTCGGGCTCCGCGTATTCGGCCAGTAAGTCCTTTTCGATGGCCATGACCTGTTCGGCCCGGCTGCCCGTCTCCTCCCAGGCCGCCTGCTCGGCCAGCTTCTTCTCGGTGAAGTAGTAGTATTGCAGGTAGTAGTTGGGGATCATGCCCAGGTTTTCCAGAAGTTCGGGCGGCCATTCGGGGTGCTCTTCAGCCCGCATGCGGTCGATGTACCCCTGCAGGATCATGGGCCACAGGTCCTGGCCATCCACCCGGAAGCCCCGATGCCAGGAGAGGTGGTTCAGGCCCAGGGTGTCGAGCTGTGCCCGGGCCGGGTCGATGGCCTGGCCGGTGGTCTTCTCCAACTCTTCGATGATCATCATCTTGGCGGTGATGGGCACGTTGCATACGCCCACCGCGGGGATATCGGCCGCGTAGCGGAAGATGGCCTCGGTGTTCAGGCCCGCGGGGTTGGTGAAGTTCACCAGAAGGGCACCGGGCGCGACCTCGCGCATGTCCGCGGCGATATCGAGGATGACGGGGATGGTGCGCAGGGCCTTGGCCATACCACCCACGCCCGTGGTCTCCTGGCCGATGAGGCCCCAGCGTTTGCCCAGATACTCGTCGTTTCGTCGGGCCTGCATGCCGCCCACCCGCAATTGGGTGATGACGTAGCTGGCGCCCTCCAGGCCGCGGCGGCGGTCGGTGGTGAGATGCACCTGGAAGGGCGCGCCTTGGGCCTGGACCATGCGTTGGGCGAAGCCGCCCACGATGTCCAGCCGTTCCTGGCTGATATCCACCAGCCACAATTCATCCAGGGGGAAAGAATCCACCCGGTCGAGGAAGCCTTTGATGAGTTCGGGGGTGTAGCTGGACCCCCCGCCGATGACGGTGACTTTGAGCATGGAGAACTCCTATTCCGGAAATGATGTTGTGTTTGTCTGCAAAATCGACTCGAAGCCCGCGTTGGGCGAAGCGCCAACGGGGGGTGAAACGTGATGCGTGAAACGTGAGGACTTACGCATCACGCATTACGCATCACGTGATTGGCTTCCCACGCCAGCCCGGCTGGGCACGCGCAAAGCTGGCTCACCGAAGGTTCCTCATCCCGTCGCTCGCAACCACAGGTAGGCGTAGGGGGGAAGGCGATAGTCGCCCGCGGAAAGGGTTTGCCCGCTCATTGCGTCTTGGCCCGGGGGCAGGAAGATGGTTTGGGGCCGGTCCGACAGGTTGTGGTAAGCCAGGATGGTGTCGCCCTCCCAATGGCGGCGGAAGGCCAGGACCGCGGGCGGCTGGTCTTCCAGAAAGGCCAGGTCGCCCAGGGCCAGCGCGGGCAGGGCTTTGTAGATGCGGATCATCCGGCGCAGGCGATGCCAGAGGGAATCGGGATCGGCCTGCTGCGCGGCCACGTTCACCCGCCGGTAACCGTAGATGGGATCGTCGATGACGGGCGTGGGCAGGGTCGCGGCCGTGGAGAAGCCCGCGTTGGGGGAGTCATCCCACTGCATGGGGGTGCGCACACCGTTGCGGTCGGGCAGCCAGATGTTGTCGCCCATGCCGATCTCGTCGCCGTAGTAGATGATGGGGCTGCCGGGCAGGGCGAAGATGAGCGCGTGCATGAGCTCGATCGTACGATGGTCGTTGTCCAGCAAGGGCGCGAGGCGACGGCGGATGCCCAGGTTGAGGCGCATGCGGGGTTCGGGCGCGTATTGGTCCCACATCCACGCCCGTTCCTCGGGGGTGACCATCTCCAGGGTGAGTTCATCGTGGTTGCGGAGGAAGGTGCACCACTGGCAGTTGGCGGGGATGGGGGGCGTGCGGCGAAGGATGTCCACGATGGGAGTCCGTTCCCCCCGCTTGATGGCCATGAAGAGCCGGGGCATGAGTGCGAAGTGGAAGCCCATGTGCAATTCGTCGCCCGGCACGGAGGGGTCCGCAGGGTCGCCGCCGAAATAGGCCCGCAGGTCGTCCAATGGCTGGTTGGCTTCGCACAAAAGCACCGCGTCGGGGTAAGTTGCTTCCACCTCCCGGCGCACGCGTTTGAGATAGGCGTGGGTCTCGGGCAGGCTTTCGCAGTTCGTGCCCTCCCGTTCGAAGAGATAGGGGACCGCGTCCATGCGATAGCCGTCCAGGCCCAAATCCAGCCAGAAGCGCACCACGTTCAGCATTTCCTCCTGGACCTGGGGATTGTCGTAGTTCAGGTCGGGCTGCTGGGTGTAGAAGCGATGCCAGTAGTACTGCTTCCGCACGTCATCCCATGCCCAATTGGAGGACTCGGTGTCCAGGAAGATGATGCGGGCGTTCCGATAGCGGTCGTTGGTGTCGCTCCACACATACCAGTCGGTGTAGGGGTCTTGTCGCCGACGGGAGGCCTGGAACCAGGGGTGCTGGTCCGAGGTGTGGTTGAGCACCAGGTCGGCCAGGACGCGGATGCCCCGGGCGTGGGCCTCATCCACCAGGCGCTGGAAATCCTCCAGAGTGCCGTAGTCGGGATGGACGTTGTAGAAATCCGCGATGTCGTAGCCGTCATCCACGCGCGGGGAAGGATAGTGGGGGGATATCCAGAACGCGTCCACGCCCAGGTCGCGCAGGTAGTCCAGACGGGCGATGATGCCGGGGATGTCGCCGATGCCGTCGCCGTTGCTATCCTGGAAGCTGCGAGGGTAAATTTGATAGAAAACCGCGGTTTTCCACCAGGGGATGGAGGACATAAGCTCGAAATGGGATGAGCGAGAGTCAACCTGGGACACGAATGGGAAGAAACACGAATGAACGCAATCTATCTGTGTCTCTCCATCCGTGTTTTTGGACTGCAGCTTGATCGGGGAGAGATTCGGCAGGTTTTATCCCTTCACCGAACCTGCGAGGAGGCCGCGGATGAAGTAGCGCTGCAAGGAGAAAAAGATGATCAGGGGGAGGAGCATGGTGACGAACGCGCCCGCGGTGAGCAGATGCCAGTCGTTGCCGCGGGAGCCCACCAGATTGGCCAGATGCATGGTGAGGACCTGGTTTTCTTTGTTGCCGCCCAGGAAGATAAGCGCAACCAGGTAGTCGTTCCATACCCAGAGGAACTGGAAGATGGCGAAGGAGGCCAGCGCGGGCACGGACAGGGGCAGCACCAGCCGGGTGAAGACGGTGAAATGGGACGCGCCATCGATGAACGCGGATTCCAGGGTCTCCCGGGGCAGGGTGCTGATGTAGTTGAAAAGGAGATAGACGGCCAGGGGCAGGCCGAAGCCCGTATGAGCCAGCCAGATGGCTAGGAAGGTGCCGTTGATGTTCAGTTTGGCATAGTCCCGCAGGATGGGCACCAGCGCGATCTGCAAGGGCACCACCAGCAGGGCCACCACCAGGATGAAGAAGAGCCGCTTGCCGCTGAACTGCATCCAGGCGAAGCCATAGGCTGCAAACGCGGCAATGAGGATGGGGATAACGGTGGAGGGAATGGCTACGGCCACGCTGTTCAGGAAGGAACCGATGAAATTCTCGCCCGGGATCACCTCGACCGATCCATCGGGCTTTTTGATTTCGATTTCCTTACCCATGAGCACCTGGCGGTAGTTCTCCAGGGTGAAGTTCCAGTTCACCGTCCACTTGTATTCCTGGATTTCGATGCGGCCCAGGCGACGGTTGCCGATCCACTTCACCCGTTTGCCGTCAGGGGTTTCGATGCCCTCGCGAAATTCTTTGAAGGTGCCCGTGACGCCCGCGATGGTCATTTCCCCTTTCGTATCCAGGTTCAGGTCCTTGGCGCGCAGCTCCTCAACCTTCACCCATTCTTTATGGGGGAAGACAGTCCACCAGCCTGTGGTCAGAATCTCCTCTTTGGGCCGGAAAGAGGAGATGAACAGCCCGAAGGTGGGCACGGTCCACAGCAGGACCATGATGGCCAGGGCGCCGTTGACCAGGATGAAACTCAGCCAGCCTCCTGTGCGTTTCGATATCATTTGAACCCCCTCTGTTCACGGAACTGGCGCAGGTTGTAGATCATGACGGGGATGACCGCGATGAGGAGCACGATGGCGATGGCAGACCCGTAACCTGCGTTGCGGGCGACAAAGGATTGGCGGTAGAACTGGGTGGCGATGACCTCGGTGCCGTATTGCCCGCCCGTCATCACCCAGACCACGTCGAAGACCTTGAGGGTGAAGATGGTGATGGTGGTGGTCACGGTGATGATGGTGGTGGAGATGTAGGGGATCATGATTTTGAAGAAGATCTGGAGCTCGGTGGCGCCATCCACCCGCGCGGCCTCGATGATCTCATCGGGGATGCCTTTGATGGCCGCGGAGAAGATGACCATGGCGAAGCCTACCTGCAGCCAGATCAAAATCACCACCAGGAAGACGTTATTGAAGGGGGCGATGCCCGTGTACGCGGGCCAGGCCCGAGGTTGCCCGCCCAAGGCCACCACAATGGCGTTGAGCAGGCCGATTTGAGGCGCATCTGCAGGGCGGGCCTCATAGACAAAATTCCAGATGACACCCGCGCCCACGAAGGAGATGGCCATGGGCAGAAAGATCAGGGCTTTGGCTGTACGCTCATATTGGCTGCGGTCGGCCAAGGCCGCCACCACCAGCCCGAAGCCCACGGTCAGGGGCACGCCCATGAGCATCCAGAAGAAGATATTGTTACGAAACGCCTCACGCATGAGGCGGTCGGTGAACACGGCCACGTAATTGGCCAGGCCCACGAAATTCTCGGGCGCGGGACCGTTTTTATTGAACAGGCTGATGTAGAACGTGCGGGCCACAGGAAAGGCCAAATACCAGGCCAAGATGGCCAGGGCCGGGCCGACGAAGAGAAAGGGCAGCAGTCGTGAACGCCAGCGGTCGGGGAATTGTTCTAAAATCCAATTGAAAATCCAATACAACGCCGCGACACCGCCTACGCCCCACACCACCGCCACCAAGGTGATCACCCATTTCGGTGCGTCCCCCGCGCGCAAGAAGAGGAATCCTGCATAGAGCACGGCAAAGGCAATGAGGGGCGTGGCGATCATCAACATGAGGCGCAGGATGAAGATGATGAGTCGCTTGCCCGGGCCCATCTCTTCATGCGCTTCCTGGAAAAAACTCATGATGACACTCCTGTTCCGCGAATAACGTTGTGCTCGTCTGCTGCAAAATCAACTCGAAACCCGCGTTGCGCGAAGCGCCAACGAGCGTGAAACGTGATGCGTGAAACGTGAGAGCTTACGCATCACGCATTACGCATCACGAAGTCGGCTTCCCGCGCCAATTTGGCTGACAAGCACTTGCATCGGTATTGGTGAGTTTTGGCTTGGGGCGCCACTCTAATCATACCAAAAGTCGGAAAAAAGGGCCGCCGATCGGCAGACCGGCGGCCCAGGAGGAGAACCCAGTCCAGGATTATTCCTTGGGCCAGGCTTCGTCGATTTCCTTGAGAGCGGTGTCCAGGTCGATGGAGCCGCTGATCCAGTCGGTCATGGCCTTCCAGAAGGCGCCCGTGCCCACCTCGGCGGGCATCAGGTCCGAGGCGTCGAAGCGGACGGTCTTTGCCTCCAGGATGGACTGGGCCACGCGGCGGTCGATGTCGTTGGTGTACCAGTCGAGGCTGGAGTCGTTGTGGGGGGAGATGGCCCCACCGGCCTTGACCCACTGCTCCACGCCCGCACCCGTGGCGAAGTACTCCATCAACGCGCGCACCTCGGGCCGGTCGTTGAACATGGCCATGATGTCGCCCGCCACGAGGATCGGCACGCCGTATTCCTCATCCACGGGGGGCATCACGAAGAAGTCGTAGTCCACGCCGGGCTCGGTTCCTTCGGGGAAGAAGCCTGTGATCCACGGCGCCTGGGCATGGAACCAGCACGCGGGCGGGTCCTGGAACATGGGCGCGGGCGCATCGCCGATGAAGGTGCTCACGATGCCCTCGCGGCCACCGTACACGTAGTCCTCGTTCAGCCAGATGTCGGCCATCAGCTGCGCCGCTCGCTTGACCTCAGGCGACTGGAAGGGGAGTTCGCCCGCGACCCACTTGTCGTAGTTTTCGGGTGTGGTGGTGCGAAGCATGAGGTTTTCGATCCAGTCGGTGGCGACCCAGCCCGTGGCCGCGCCCGACTCGATGCCGATGCACCAGGCGGTGTCGCCATCATCGGCAATCTGCTGGGTCAGGGCCATCAGCTCGTCCCAGGTGGTGGGGACCTGGTACCCGGCTTCGTCGAAGGCTTTCTTGGGATACCAGATGTAGCTTTTGCCCGCGGTCCGGTGCCAGACGCCCGCCATGATGGGGTTACCGTCCGGTCCGGGCAGGGTGGCCATGTCCAGCCAGCTCTGCTTGTAGTTGGCCTTCAGCTTGTCCATGTTCATGAAGGTGCTGACATCCACCACTTTGCCCTGGCTGGCGAAGACGGAAAGGAGCCCTGGCTGGGGGAAGTCCACCACGTCGGGGGCGTCGCCCGCATCCACGCGCACGTTGATCTGGGTTTCGAATTCCTTCGTGCCGGTGTACTGCACGTCGATGCCGGTCGCCTCCTCGAAGGGCTTCACGGCCATTTCCATCTTCTTGGCCTCTTCGTCCACCATCACGCCCAACAGCGTCACGGTCGTGCCCGCAAACTCGCCCGCATACGCCCGGTCCAACCACTCGAAACCGGTCTTTTCCATGGCCGGGGCTTCGGTGGGTTCAGGGGCCTGAGTGGGCTCAGCAGGCGCTTCGGTGGGTTGCGCCGGAGCCTGGGTCGCTGGCGCCTCGGTGGGCTTTGGGGCTTCTGTGGCCGTGCCACCGCCACAGGCAGCCAGCGCCAACACGGCTACCAGCAGCAACGCAACGATCATCAAGTACTGCTTTCTCATGGCTTCTTCTCCTTTGGAAGAAATGGAATGGGATGGAAGTTGTTAGGAAGAGGTGTCGATGCTATTTCTGCTTTGAAAATGGAGGACGCAGATGAACGCTGATAGAGGCAGATTCACGCAGATAAAATCAAAATAAAATCATCTGCGAAAATCAGCGTTGCGAAGCATCTGTGCAAATCTGCGTTCCCATTTTCGTCGTTATATGGTGAGCTCTCGCTCATGGCGACTGTTCCGATCCCTGATCAGAATGAGCGGGGCAACCGCAGGACTGACGGATGACGAGTTCGGTGGGGAATGTGACTGCGGTGGGATGGTGCACGCCCGCGATCTGGGCGAAGAGCATCTGGGCGGCTTCGGTTGCCGCGGCCTCGATGGGCGCGCGCACGGTGGTGAGGGGGGGATTGAGCAGGCGGGAAAAGCTCACGTCATCGAAACCCACCACGGCCACATCCTCGGGGACCCGTTTTCCTGCCCGGCGCAGGGCTTCCATCGCGCCCATGGCGGCCTCATCGTCCCCGGCGAAGACGGCATCGAAGTGCAAGCCTTCCAACAACCAGCTATGGATCACATCCCGGGCCATCTGTTGATGGAACCCCCCCATGCCCACCAGGTTGGGATCGAAGGGGATGGCATGGGCTTGTAAGGCGGCCCGATAGCCCTGTTCCCGCCAGGCGGATTCTTCATTGCCCTCGGGCCCGCGCAGGAACGCGATGCGGCGTCGTCCATGTACCAGGATGAGATGTTCCACCAGGCGCCGCGCGCCCTCCTGGTTTTCGAACATGACGTAAGGGATGGGCAAGGCATCGGGCGGGGTGCGGAACAGCAGGACGAGGGGGAATCCCAACCGATGCAGCCGCGCGATCTCGTCATCGTGCAAGCGGCCCGTAAAAACCAAAAGCCCGTCCACATTATGGTCCCCGAGGGGAGCGGACAGGCTTTCTTCTTGCGGATCGCTGGCGACGTGGATCAGCAGGTCATATTCGTTGGCTCGTGCGGCCTCGGCGATGCTTCGCACCAGGGGGAAGAAGAAATCCCCGGCGACTTCGGGTAACAGCAGGCCGATGGCACCGCTGCGACGGCCTGCGAGCTTGCGGGCCGCGCTGTGGGGCTTGTAGCCCAGCTGGGCAATGGCTTCTTCCACACGACGCACGGTATCGGGGGCCACCGGCGCGGTCCCGTTGACCACACGGCTAACCGTGGCGATGGAGACGCCTGCCAGACGGGCGACATCGGTGATGGTGGCGCGGCGCTTTTGCATCATCGACAAGGTAAAAACGGATGAAAGCGTTTTCTGTAAGCGTTTTCATCATAGCATGAATCATTACCCCTGTCAAGGGATTTTTCTGCTCTTTTCGCATTTTTCCCTTTTTGTGGCCTTACGCCTCAATCCCGTCGGCTTTCCAGTTCCGTCGCCGCATTCAGCGCTTTCTGGATCATGCGATCGCGAAAATCGGTCACCCCGGGGATCAGATCGTAGATGCCCCATAGGAAAACAAAAATGGCCAGCATCCAAAACACCCAGCCCGGTTCCAGGGCCAGCCCCATGCCCAGGAAAGCCAGGGCGATAAACAGGCGGATGAGCCGGGTCTGGCGGCTCATGGCGGGGATGCGCACCACATCCTCGCTAAGCGCGGCCCGGAACAGGGCCTCCAGTTCCCCCCGGCTCATCGCGCCCGTGCGTCGTCCAATTTCCTCGCCGTGCCGATACACAATGGTGGTGGGAATGCCCAACACGCCCAGTCGTTTGACCAGGGGCTGGGATTCGTCCGCATTCACTTTGAGGACGTCCACGCGTCCCGCGTAGGTTGCCTTCAGTTCCTCGAAAAGGGGGTTCATCCGGCGGCAAGGCGCGCACCAGGGCGCCCACACGTCCACGATGATAGGACGAGGGTTGGTTTGGATGATATGGAAAAAGGTTTTGGCGTCCATTATGTTGTGGCCAACCGTTTCAAACTCAGGTAGAACCCGATGGCGAGGAAGAGAATGCCCACGAAGGACATGAGTTGGTTTTGCAGGATCTGCAGAATGACGCCCAGGAAGATCATCCCCGCGGGGATGCCCATATCCAGGCGGGTGGCCCGGCCCAGATCGAATAACGAGAGGCTGAGGCCGGTGACGGCCAGCGCTTCGATGCCGATGACAAACACCTGGGATTCGGGATGGGTGAGGATATAGGGCATGATGGCGCTGGCTGCCAGCAGCAGGGCGGCGATGGCCCATTTGGTGTAACCGGTCGCCTGATACAAACAAACCAATGCGAACGCGAATCCGATTTTGGCAATGGCCCAGACCAACAAGATGATGCCCTGCACGAAATCGGGCAGCCTCAGCTCGGGCATGGCCATTCCCAGGGCGATGGTAAACACCAAAGCCAGGGCATAGACAAAGCCCAAGCCCAGGCTGATGTTCAACCAACGTACGCAGCGTCGGGCCTTTTCCTCCTGCACTGGAATCCGTTTTGCTGAAGTGGGTCGGTTAGGTTTTTGCTTCGACATGGAGACCTCACGACACGAAGTAGGCGGACCAAGCAATTAGCTCGCCGATACCGTGAAAAATGCCTCACGGCCAGGTTGGCGCGGGAAGTGGATTCCGTATTCCGTACTTGCGTATTGCGTGACGACTGGACGGATTACGCAGTACGGAATACGCACCATGGCAGACTCGCCCAACCTGGGCTTTGCGAACCTTCAGCGACCAGCGATCGTGCTATTTTCGGAACAGCCGTGAGATAAAAGACGAGCGCTCCACCTCATCGATAGAGCGCCCGTCAGGCGATGCGCACTCGAATACGCGGGGATCACAGCTTCCTGGCCTGACCGAGGAGGTCGCGCTCCAGTTGGTCGATATGATCCAGTTTACCCTCTTTCTCCAGCTTCTCCAAGCGGGCGATGTACATATCCTCGGAGTTCATGCGGAAGAGGTCGCTGGGCTTCACACCGATGTTGCGGGCACCGCGGCGCATGGCCCACCAGAAGACCCACAGCCAGAAGAAGGCCCACAGGAACCAGATGAGGGCCTGGATCATCTTGCTCCCGGGAGCGATGAGCGCGGGGAAGAAGGTAGTGGACGTGTAGGGCATGGCGGCCATGAGACCATCCCAGAAGTCGCGGGCCAGGGTGTAGGGAAGATAACCCAGATAGAAGAAGGGCCAGATGAGCAGGCCGGTGATGTAGAGCAGGCCGGTGCGGCCATAGTTACGGAACTCGCAGCCCAGCATCAGCACCGTGCCAAACCCCAGCAGGAAGCCGCCGAACAGGTCCATGGGCAAGGTAGTCTGCTCGCGAATGTGGCCCGGGCCGATCTTGTGGAACTCGGGTCCAACGTAGTTGGCCGCGAAAGCTTCGGTGGCCCAATGATGGCCTTCCATAATGTTGAAGAAGGCAAAGCCGATGGCCATCACCAGCGCCACCAGGCCGATATGCAGACCCAGTGCGGCTAGAGGCTGATAAGAGATCATCACCGTGCGCAGAGAGAAGGGGATGCCCCATCGATTGGCGGCCAGCTCATCGCCCTTTTCGACCTCGCGGCCCAATTCGAAGTTGATGATGCCGCATTCGGTGCCGAAACCGGTTTTAGCCACCGAGATGCCCAGCAACGCACCGACGATCATCAACATAAGGATGTTGGCCAGGTTTTTGCCTGTGAGCATGACTCCGGCCATCTTGGTTTTTCCCAGCGTCTCGGCCCAGCCCATCTTGATCGCATAATCGTTACCGGCAAAGGCCATGTAAATCACCACCACCAGGATGATGGCGAGGACGACATAGAGAATCCAGGAAAGCAGGGTGGGTTTGGTGCTTTCGCCCAAGGTAAGGCCGTCGGCCCAGCCCCGGGCTTTTGCCTGTTCCACATACCATTGCGTCTCCTGGCTCTTGAAGTATTGAGACAAGTTCAACTTACGCAACAACAGGAAGGCGACGAGGGCGCCAATGGTGGCGACGATCATGACGACCCAGCTTTTGATGTTCATCGCGGGCCAACCGCCCAACAGATGGTGCAGGGTGCAGCCGCCAGCCACGCGGGTGCCCCAGGCGAAGAAGAACGCGCCGAACGCGGTGGCGATGAGCGTGCCCTTGGGATAACGCACCCAGCTGCGGAATTCCCCTTCAAGCCAGGCCAGAACGAACGCGGCGATCATGGCGCCGATGATCACCCATTGGATAGAGGGCTGATAGTCTGGCTTCGTGGCGATGAAAGAGAACCCGAAGAGGGTGGACTCCACGCCCGCGAGCATGCGGGCCATGCCGCTGGTGACACCGATGAATTTATGCTTGGGGTGCCCCAGAGGCAGTAGGGTGTAGTTGATGATTTCCGCCGTGGCCGTTAGCAGGCCGGCCGTCCACCATGGCCATTGTTTCTTGAGCCATGATGCGCTGTTTCGGTTTTCGAAGACAGCCATGAGAACACCTCCATGATGAAAATGCGTGAAAAATGAAAGATAGCCTACTTTCCACTATAACAGATGCCCCCTTCATGATCCATTGCCAAATCATTATCGTTAGCATAAGCATTTCCTTATACCTTGCCGGGGTGATTTTGGTAATGACGCTTACTTCAGTACAATAGGAAAACTGACCTCCTCTCGCCTCGGTTAGGGTATGCGCTTATGCTCAATCCACATCAACTGCACATTTTCCTGACGGTAGCTTCGGAAGGGAGCATCAGCCGAGCTGCGGACGCACTCTACATGTCTCAACCCGCGGTCAGTCAACACATTAAGGCGCTGGAAAGGGATCTTGGTGCGGCGCTGTTTCGTCGGGGGCGTAAAGGCGTGCAACTGACGCCCGCGGGTGAGATCTTGCTGGAGTATGCTCAGACGTTGATTCATCTTTCCCAGGAAGCAAGGCGAGAGGTGAAAAAAGCCGCCATGAAGAGCCAACGCAAACGGCTCCATGTACATGTCGGAGCCAGCCCGGGCATTGGTTCGTCCTTGTTGCCTCGGTGGATAGAGCTGTTTTATCGGCATGAGGCGGAGCTTTCCCTCTCCATTCGGATCGTTTCTACCCCCGGCCTGGTGCATCAGGTCGCAGGGCATCACCTCGCGTTTGCTGTGACCGGTGATTCACTCACGAAAGGCATTGTGGAGATGACACCTTTATGGGAGGAGGAGGCTGCCATCATTGTGGGGCGGAGGCATCCCTGGTGGGGGCGGTCCCACATCCCCGCCCAGGCATTGCAGGATGAGGATTTCATTATGCGGGAGGAGAGTTCCCTGGCCCGGGCCTGGGAGCTCCAAACCCTGGCGGAATTCGGTGTCCACCCCCATGCCCTTGCCGAATTCACCGCGCCTGCGGCCATCAAACAGGCGGTTATCGCCAACATGGGCGTGGCGTTGCTCCCCTGTTTTGCCGTGGACCGGGAGGTAGCCAGCGGGCAGTTGCACGCGGTGCGGCTGGAAGAAGGGACGTTGGGGCGTCGATTGCGATTGTTGTGGACGTCGGCCTCGCTGCAAACGAAAGGGGTGCCCCTTCTGTTTCGGTTCCTCGCGACTTTTGCCGATGATCTGGCGTTTCGGCCTTTGCAATCCCCGCGGCAGGCAGTAAGGCAAGCATTCGAGGCATCACCGACGTTGAGGGAGCTGTTACAGGGTTTGCCAGAGCCCGTGATGTAGGTTATACTCCCCTAACACAACTCCATCCTCACCCTATCGCAGGTTCATCTGCGGATGACCGGGGGAAGTCCGGTGCAAGTCCGGCGCTGTCCCGCAACTGTGAGAGCATTCCGCTCAAGCCAGAACGCCCGGTGCGATAGGGTCCCACCACCTGCGCGGACAGGGGGCGGGCGTATTTCGCCACCCTTGTCGCGCCTCGACAAGGGATTTTTTATGAGCAAATATAGCGAAGAAGCCAAACGTAAACGCCGGGCCTCGAAAAAGAAGGGCCTGGTCATCGTCAACACCGGCAACGGCAAGGGTAAGACGACCGCGGCCCTGGGGGTGCTGTTCCGGGCCTGGGGCCGCGGGATGAAGGTCGGTGTGATTCAATTTCTCAAAAACAGCACGGCCCGCTATGGTGAGATCAAGGCCGCGCGCAAACTGGGCATCGATTGGGTGAGCACCGGGGATGGCTGGACCTGGACCAGCAAGGACCTGGATGAGTCGGCCGCGCTGGCGCGGCATGGCTGGCAACTGGCCCAGGAGCGCATCGTGGGCGGTGAGTACGACGTGCTCATCCTGGATGAATTCACCTATCCCCTCCATTTCGGCTGGCTGGAGACGGAAGAGGTCATTGGTTGGCTGCGGGAGAACAAGCCACCCATGCTGCACCTCATCATCACGGGCCGTTACGCGCCCGACGCGCTCGTCGAGTTCGCGGACCTGGTCACGGAGATGGTCGAGGTGAAGCATCCCTATCGGGACCAGGGGATCACCGCCCAGCCTGGGATCGAGTTCTAACGTTGGAGGCTGGAATGGACGAACCGAGGACGCCCGCGGTGATGATCCTGGGCACGCATTCCAGCGCGGGAAAGAGCCTCATCGTCACCGCGTTGTGTCGTATTCTAGCCCGACGAGGCTATCGTGTCGCGCCGTTCAAGGCGCAGAATATGAGCAACAACGCAGGGGTGACCGCAGCAGGCGGGGAGATGGGCCGGGCGCAGATCGTGCAGGCCGAGGCCGCGGGCGTGGAACCTCATACCGATATGAATCCGGTGTTGCTTAAGCCGGAGGCGGATCATCGCAGCCAGGTGATCCTCAACGGCAAGGTCTACGGCTATATTGATTCGAAGAACTGGTTTGATTTGAAACGGCGTCTGTGGCCCGAGGTGCAGGCTGCGTATCGGCGGCTGGCCGCGCGGTTCGATGTGATCGTGCTGGAAGGCGCGGGCAGCCCCGCAGAGATCAATCTCAAGGCCGGGGATATGGTGAATCTGCGCATGGCGCGGTTCGCTCACGCGCCCGCGCTGCTGGTGGGGGATATCGACCGGGGCGGGGTGTTTGCCGCGCTGGCCGGGACCATGTTGTTGTTGGAGCCGGAGGAACGGGCGATGATCAAAGGATTTCTTATCAACAAGTTTCGAGGCGATGTGCGACTACTGGGGAACGCGCTGGAGGTGTTGCGTGAGAAGGCGTTTGGCGTGCCCACGCTGGGCGTGATTCCATTCATCACCGATTTGTTTATTCCCGACGAGGACGCAGTGTCGCTGGAGCGGGTGGCGAATCAGCCGTTGGATAACTCCGGCCCGGTCATCGATATCGTCGTCCCCTATTTGCCCCACATCTCGAATTTCGATGAGTTCGATCCGTTGGTGGCGGAGCCGGGTGTGCGGGTGCGGTTCGTGCGCCGGGCCGAGGAGGTGGGGCAACCCCACGCGATCATCCTTCCCGGCAGCAAGGCGGTGATCGCAGATCTGGCCTGGCTGCGGCGGCAGGGGCTGGATGAAGCCATCATGGGGGCGCATGCCCGGGGCGCGCAAGTGATAGGCATCTGTGGTGGGTTTCAGATGATGGGCCGGGAATTGGTGGACCCGTTGGGCACGGAAGGGGGGCCGGGGGTGTTTCCGGGCCTGGGGCTGTTGCCCACGCGCACGGTGTATGGCCCGAAAAAGCACACGTTTCGTTCTCTTATGCGGCTGCATGATGGGCAGCTCGTGGCCGGATATGAGATCCATACGGGTGAGACCACGTTGCTGGATGGTGTCCAGCCGTTCGGTGTCATCGTGCGCCGCGGGGGCCGGGCCGAGCATGCGCCCGATGGGGCGCATACCAGCGACGCCAGCCGCTGGGGCACCCACCTCCACGGCCTCTTCGAGAATGTCGGTTTCCGCCACGCCTGGCTGGCGTCGCTGGGCTGGCGGCGAAGCCGCCAGCGCTCGGCCCGGCCCCCACGCTTCGCGGCCTACGACCATCTCGCAGACGTCGTCGAAACCTCTATCGACATGGACGCCATCCTCCGCATCATTGGCTTACCCCACTGAACACTGAACACCGAACACTGAAAACTAAACACTCTCATGAAAAAACACATCCTCCTTCCTGTCCTCATCTTAATCCTCATCCCCTTCGCCTCCCAGGCCTCTCCCACTTCCTCCCGCTCCCAGCGCGAAGCCGCGGTCGCCCGCGCCATTGCCTGGATTCGCGGCCAATTCCAGGCGGGAGAGATCCGAAGCATGGGCCACTGCGACGCGGCCTACGTCGTCGCCCTGGCCGGGCAAAACCCCGACGGCCCGGACTGGACCATGGAGGGTGAAAGCCTGCTGCGGCGTTGCGAAACCACCTTCCGCGACCTGCCCCGCAAGGACGCGGGTGAGGGCGCCAAAGCCCTGCGCGCAGCCCTGGCCGCGGGCCTGGACCCCCGAAACTTCGGCGGCATCGACCTCATCGCGTTTCTCGAAAACGAATACAACCCCGACACCGGCTACTACCACCCCTACAACCTCTTTCGCAACAACCTGGCCATCATTGCCCTGGCCCGGGCTGGCCGCCCCATCCCTGCCAAGGCCATCGACGCGCTCGCGGCCATGCAGCGGCCCGACGGCTGCTGGGGCTGGCCCATCGACCCCGACGCCACCGCGTCCGACACCGACACCTCGGGCCTGGCCCTGCACGCCCTCGCGGCCGCAGGCCGTCCCGACCATCCCACGGTCGGCCAGTGCATCGCCCGGCTCCGGGCCATGCAAAACGAGGATGGCGGCTGGGAACTCAGCGGCATCTACGGCGACCAGGTCAGCAACGTAGACTCGACAGCCCTCGTCGTCCAGGGATTGGTCGCCACGGGTTGGGACCCAGAAGGCCCCCTTTTCACCCGGGACCAGAACGCGGTCCAGGCCATCCTCAGCTTCCAGGCCGAAGACGGTTCCTTCTGGTGGCGGCACAACCAGGCTGGCTCCCTCATGCTGGGCACCACCCAGGCCATCCCGCCCCTGCTCATGACCTATCCCAACGAGATCGCCAAACCCTTGCGCCTGTATCAGCCATTGATCCTCAACCAGCCCTGAACTCAGGCTGGCCGCGAACACCCTTACGAATCTTGCCACCTGCTACCTGCCACCTGCACACCTTATTCCTTTTGCGCCTTGGTGCCTTCGCATGTGGCGGCCTTGACCTTTCCCGGCTAACCCGCTACCCTTACAGCCATCATGGGTTTGGCCGACCTTCACATCCACTCCACCTTCAGCGATGGCGTCGCCACCGTCGAGGCCATCCTCTATCACGCGTCCACCCACACCGACCTGGATGTCATCGCCATTACCGACCATGATACGCTGAGAGGGGCGCAGCGGGCCATGGAGCTGGCTTCCCGATTTCGCATCGAAGTCATCCCCGGCGTGGAGGTAACCACGCGAGAGGGCCACTTACTGGCTCTGTTCGTGACCGAACCCATCGCCGCGGGGATGTCGTTCGTCGATACCGCCCGCCGCGTCCGTGAGCTGGGAGGCCTTCCCATCGCGGCCCATCCCTTCGACATTTTGGCCAACGGCATCGGCGCCCGCGGCCTGCAACGCATCCAGCATGATCATCCGAGGCTGCTCGCGGGCATCGAAGTGATCAACGGCTCGCTGCTGACGCCCGTGGGCAACATTCGGGCAGAGCACCTGCGTTGGGAATTGGGATTGCCCGGTGTGGGGAATTCGGACGCCCATCTGTTGGAGGACATCGGTGCAGGATATACCCTGTTCCCGGGCCGCACTGCCAGTGAGCTACGCGCCGCTTTAGAAGCGGGGCATGTCGCGCCTGCACTTCGTCAACGCGACCCCGCTTTCTACCGTCGGGCGCTGACCCGCTTCGCACTACGCATGGGGTTGGGTCTGGCCGATACCCTGGAAACACGGGGCGAAGATATGCGTATCCGCAAACGGCGAGCTTGATGGTTTATCGCTGGGGGCACGCGTGGCAAATTCAACGCTTTTCGTGTATCATCCTTCCTGTTGAACTTATCGCTGCATCATTTCGATAAGGTGGTTTTCATCATGCAGACCGCAAGGCGTTTCGACCACATCCGCGAATCGGTCATCCGAGAAATGACCCGGCTGGCTATCAAACACGATGCCATCAACCTGAGCCAGGGATTCCCTGATTTTGATCCCCCGCCCGAGGTCGTGCAGGCCGCTGTGGCTGCGATCCAGAATGGCCTCAATCAATACACCATCACCTGGGGCTATCCGCCCTTACGAGAAAAACTGGCCGAGATCTACACAGAACGGTTGGGTTGGCAGGTGGAAGCGGATGAACACATTGTCGTCACCTGCGGGGTGACCGAGGCCCTGGCCGCGGCCATGCTGGCAGTCCTGAATCCGGGCGACGAGATCATCATCTTCGACCCAGCCCACGAGACGTTCCGGCCCGGTGCCGTGTTGGCTGACGCACGGCCAGTCTCTGTCGTCCTCCGTTCTCCCGATTTCCGCATCGAACGCGAGGCCCTGGAAGCGGCCATCACGCCCCGCACCAAGGCCCTGATCCTCAACACCCCACACAATCCTTCGGGCCGGGTATTTGAACCCGACGAGATCGCCGCGGTCGTCGATGTCGTGACCCGCCACGATCTCATCCTCATCACCGATGAAATTTACGACCGGATTTTATACGATGGCCGGGTCCATGTGTCTCCTGGCAGTCTGGAACCCCTGCGGGACCGCACCATCACCATCGGTGGTTTCGGCAAAACCTACGCCATGACTGGGTGGCGATTGGGTTATGCGATTGCGCCATCGCGGCTGGCCCGAGCGGTCAAGCCCGCGCACGACTTTCTCACCATTTGCGCGGCCACGCCCCTGCAAGCCGCTGCCCTGGCAGCGCTCAACCTGCCCGAAGCATTCTATGAACAACAACGGACGGAGTACCATCAGCGCCGGGCATTAATGACCGAAATCCTCCAGGATATCGGCTTTCGGTTTCACATTCCCGAAGGCGCCTACTACATCCTGGCCGACTACCGCACTCTACCCATCCCCCAGGCAGCCTGGGACGCAGATCGCTTCGCCCGATGGATGACCACCGAAATCGGCGTCGCGGTGGTTCCCGGCCCCAACTTCTACGCCAACCCCGCGGACGGTGAGGGACTCATCCGCTTCGCTTATCCCAAAAAGCTGGAAACCTTGCACGCGGCCGCGCAGCGCATGGCCCGACTGAAAGGAACATAAACGCGAACCCATCCACCACGCAACGAGGCCCCCATGTCCCCATACGATTTCGACCGCATCATCAACCGCCGCCTTTCCGACAGTGAAAAATGGCATTATTCCGACCCCATCTTACCCATGTGGGTGGCGGATATGGATTTCCCCGCGCCGACGCCAGTGCTGGAAGCCATCCAGCGTCGGGTGGAGCATGGGGTGCTGGGATATCACCACGAAAGTCCCACCCTGCGTCAAGCCGTGGTGGACTGGGTGGCCCAGCGTTATGGTTGGGCGATTGAACCCGATTGGATCGTGTGGTTTCCCGATGTCATGGTGGGGATGAACCTGGCCGCGCGGGCGCTGGCCGAACCGGGCGCGGGCGTGTTGTTGCAATCGCCCGTGTATCGTCCCTTCTTCCGTCTGGCCTGGTTTGGCGGATATCAGGTGCAGGATGCGCCTCTTGTGCAGGGGAACGAGGGGCGGTGGGAGTTGGACATGGCCGCGCTGGAAGAAGCCGCGGATGCCAAGACCAAACTCCTTCTGCTTTGCAACCCCCAAAATCCCACGGGCCGCGTCTTCACCCAATCGGAATTAACCGCCCTAGCCGATTTCTGTCTTAGCCGCGACATCACCATCTTGTCTGACGAAATCCATGCGGACTTGATCTATAGCGAGTCCAAACACACGCCCATCGCTTCCCTGGACCCGGATGTAGCGGCTCACACCATCACCTTCATCGCACCCAGCAAGACCTTCAACATCGCGGGGCTGAAAACCGCGGTGAGCATCATCCCCAACCCCGATCTGCGCAAGCGGGTTCAGAAAGCCGCCCGCGGGATCATCCCTGTCATTAACGTGCTGGGCATGGTGGCCATGGAGGCGGCTTATCGAGAAGGGGGGCCGTGGCTGGATGCCCTGCTGACTTATCTCCAGGCCAACCGCGATTACCTGTTGGATGCCATCGCGGCGGGACGGCTGCCAGGCGTGCGCATGACCCGGCCTGAAGGCACCTTCCTGGCCTGGCTCGACTTCCGAGCCACGCCCTGGGCCGACGCGCCAGCAAAACACATCCTTGAGCAAGCGCAGGTGGTAGTCAATGAGGGAACCTGGTTCGGTCAGACGGGCCGGGGTTTCGTGCGGCTGAATTTCGGCTGCCCGCGGGCGCTGCTGGAAGAAGGGATCGCTCGGATCGAGCGGGCGATGAAGGGGGAAGGTTAGAGAATAAGGATTGAGGATTAGGATTGGGTTCGAGGGGGTACATCGATTTCGCCCGTACGGAAGGATTTGAGGAGAGCGCGGCGTTGTGCCAGATGGCGCTCAGCTTCTTTGCTGGAGCCTTCAAAGGATTCGGCCAGGAACGCCTCCGCTTCGTCCGTGTCGAGTTCCGAACGGTAGCGTTCGAAAACGCGGCGGGCCGCGATGTCGCTGCGGGCCTGGACGAAGGCGATGACGGCCTGGGCCAGGGGCGTCTGGCGCTGGTAGGCTTTCTGCGCCCGGATCTGCCGGAGGGCTTCCAGGCGCTGGCGCAGGGCCTCGGCCGTGTCGTATTCGCCCATGTCCAGGGCCTTGTTGATGGCCCGCTGCACCGCGTCCATGAATTCGTCGCCCAGAAGGTGAGGCGCCTGTTCGGTGAGCTCGGCCAGAGCCTTGCGATCTCTGGTCTCGGCAAATAGATGAACGGCCTCGGTAAAGAGCCAACGGCTGTAGGCATCCGCCAGGGTGGGGTCGGCCTCCAAGGCCGCGCGCAGGGTGGCTTCGTCCTTCACGCCCGCGGCCAGCAGGCGGTGTCGTAAATCGTCGGGGAGGGGAGTAAGAAAATTAGTCATGGTTTATTTTCAGCTTGTGTCAGGGATGATTACAGGCGCTTTTTGCGGCGGCCACCCAGGAGTTGCCGGGCTTCGTCCGCGCGCTGACGTAATTCCTCACCCTCAGCATAGCCCATCTGGCGATAGAAATCCAGATCGTAGCGGCGGACCTGCACCACCACGGGCATGGGCACGGCA
>DRQW01000019.1 GCA_011371305.1 Anaerolineae bacterium
CGAGGTGGGGCGGATGGCCTCGTGGGCTTCCTGCGCGGAGCGGGCTTTGGTCTTGTAGATGGGGGGCTTCTTGGGCAAGAACGCGTCGCCGTAGCGGTCCGCGATGAATTCCCGGGCCTGGGCCTGGGCCTCCTTGGCCACGTTGGTGCTGTCGGTGCGCATGTAGGTGATGAGACCCACCGCGCCCTGGTCGCCCAGCTTTACCCCTTCGTACAGGGATTGGGCGGTGCGCATGGTGCGCCGGGCCGTGAAATTGAGCTTGCGGGAAGCTTCCATCTGCATGGTACTGGTAGTGAAGGGGGGATAAGGTCGCCGCTGCCGCGTGCCCTTCTTGACCTGGGTCACCACCCATTCCGCCTGCTCCAGTTCGGCGACGATGCGTTTCGCCTCCTCGCCCGTGCTGATCTTGAACTTCTTACCATCGATGCGGTGAAGCTTGGCCAGGAAATGGCGCTTCTCGGGCTCCCGCTTGGCCAGGTCCGCAAGAATGCTCCAGTATTCCTCGGGCACGAAGGCTTCGATCTCCCGCTCTCGTTCCACGATGAGACGCAGGGCCACCGATTGCACCCGGCCCGCCGAAAGCCCGCGGCGTACATTGCGCCACAGCAGGGGGCTGATCTTGTAACCCACCAGGCGGTCGAGGATGCGTCGGGCTTGCTGTGCATCCACAAGCTGCATGTCAATGCCCCGGGCATGCCGAAAGGCTTCATCCACCGCGCTCTTGGTGATCTCGTGGAAGACGACGCGTCTGGCGCGCTCCGGCTCCAGGCCCGTGGCCTGTTGCACATGCCAGGCGATGGCCTCACCCTCCCGGTCGGGGTCGGTGGCCAGATAGACCTCCTCGGCCGCGTCCACTGCTTCCTTCAGTTCCTTGACGATCTTCTTTTTATCGCGCGGCACGTAGTAGATGGGCTCGAAGTCGTGATCGATGTCCACTGAGAGTTTGGATTTGTAGAGATCGCGCACGTGGCCCACCGACGCCTTCACCTGATACCCACGGCCCAGGAAACGACCGATGGTGCGGGCTTTGGCCGGGGATTCGACGATGACCAGCTTGCCCTGGCGCTGGGCCGGGGCTTTGCTCTTGCGACCGCGCGAAGGGGTCTTTCTCGAGGAAGAGGTCTTCTTTGTGCTTTTTGTCTTCGGTTTGGGCTCGGGTTTGGGCAGCCCCTCGTGCGCGGGGGTGTAGCCCATGCGAAACATCTTGGTCCCGCACACCGGGCACACCCCACGCGTGCCGGGCGTGCCCGATTCGGTATAGACGGGCGTGGGATCGAGCATCTCACGCTTGGTTTTACATTTGACGCAGTAAGCTTCCATGGAAATACCAGTGTTCAGTGGGAGAGTATTCAGTAATCAGTTTTCAATCGACCCGATAGGTGGGACCGGGTTCGCGGGCGAGGACGTATTTCATGCCCCCGACCGACCTGACCATACCCTTGAGTTCCATCATGGCCAGGGCGCTGCTGACCTGATTCACAGGCAAACCCACCTCACGGCGGATTTCATCCACATGGCGGGGTTCGGCAGAGAGATGCTCCAGCAATTGGGCTTCGATGGGGTCTTCGGGCAGGGTGAGGCGGGCGTCCACGTATTGGGCCGCTTGGGAAAGGTTAAGGGCTTCGAGGATGTCGCTGGCTTCGGTGACAGGGGTCGCGCCTTCCTTGAGAAGACGGTTGGGGCCTTCGCTGTTGCGGGAAAGGATGCCGCCCGGCACCGCGAAGACCTCCCGGCCCTGTTCCAGCGCCTGTTTGGCAGTGATAATGGCGCCCGAGTTCCAGGGGCAAGCCACCACCAGCACGCCCAGGCTCAACCCGCTTATGATGCGGTTGCGCGCGGGGAAGTTACGGGCGTCGGGTCTCATGCCCAGGGGCTGTTCGCTGATGAGTGCGCCCTGATGGAGGATGGCACGGGCCAGCTCTCGATGCTCGGGCGGGTAAATGCGGTCGAGGCCGTTGCCCAGCACCGCGATGGTGCGCCCGCCCGCGTCCAGGGCCGCGCGGTGGGCTTCCGCGTCGATGCCCCGGGCCAGGCCGCTGACGATGGTGACCCCCGCCCGGGCAAGCTCGCCCGTGAGCTTGCGGGTCACCTCTCGGTCATAGGCGGTGGCCCGGCGGGTGCCCACCACGGCCACAGCCCATTCATCCTCGGGGCTGAGTTCGCCTCGCAGATAGAGCAAAGGCGGGGCCGCATCGATGCGTTTGAGGTTGGTGGGATAGTCGGGATCATCCCAGGTGAGGATGCGCACCCCCGCGGCTTCGACCTTCGTCAGTTCCGCGTCCAGGTCCAGACGCTCGCGGGCTTTCAGCAGATTCCGAATGGAGCGCCTATCCAGGCCCACCTCGGCCAACTCACGCTCGGACGCGCGCCAGGCGGCCTCCACGTCACCGAAGGCGTGGATAAGCGCACGCAATCGCTTGGAGCCGATACCCGGAACCAGGTTGAAGCCGAGCCAGTACTTGCGCACGAGGGTTCAGGATGGGGGTTTGGATTGGTGATGGATGGGCGGAGAGAGGATAAATGGGATTGGCGAGATTGTCAAGCAGAGAGGAAAGAAGGAAATCCCATTGCCCGATGGACAAACGAATCTCGTGGCGCATTGCCCCTTCGCGCGGGACATGACGTTTCAGAACAGTCCGACGACGGGCCAGCCCACGCCGATACCGATGAACATGCCTCACGGCCAGGTTGGCGCAGGAAGCTGATCTCGTATTCCGTATTGCGTGACGACTGGACGGAATACGCAGTACGCAATACGCACCATGGCAGACTCGCCAAACCTGGGCTTTGCGAATCTTCAGCGACCAGCGATCATGCTATTTTCTAAGTCTGATTCCCCTTGCTTTGCCTCGCTATTTGGGCAGCGGCTCGTGATCCAGACAGTCGAGTCGCAATTCCGCCAAAGAGAGAGGGCGGTCAAGCAGATGGCAATAATAAGGCTCGCGACTATCCGGTCCGCGCATTTCCTCGAAGAAACGACAGGTAAAGCACATGCGCGCCACCGAAATTACCCCGCCCCTCTCCAAGGCTGCAATCCACTTCATCAATCCCCACATTAACCCTTTGCGCTCTTCATCTGATAGCGCTTCAAGCAAATAAGGCTTAAGCCCCTCGGCCCAATCGGCCAGTTCTTCAGCCATAATGCGTCCGGCGTCGGTTAATCGCAGCACCGAGACACGGCGATCCTGTGGCAATGTCTCTTTTTCCACTAAACCTTTGCGTATCAGCGCGTTCACTGCGTCGCTCACGGTCGGCTGGGTGAGTTGGAACTCGCGCGCCAGCCGAGTGACGCGACAATACTCAGGTGGATGAAAAGCCAGATACACCAAAAACTGCACCTGGATGGGACTCAATCCGCGACCGTGCATCTCGGCGTGCAGTAAGTGCCGCAAAACGTGCGACAGCCGCTCCACCGAAGCAATGATCTTGTCTTCGATAGAATCCTGTTGTGAACGGGGATCAAAGGTTGAATCCATACACGAAAAAGCCTGAAACGCGAATGCGACGCACCCATCTCGTGCGCCGCACCAAAAACATCATAGCCCTTGGGACCAACTCACTTCACCAATCGCCCTCTTTGGCATAAGGGATACTCCATAATGCTACCTGCATGGTCACCGACTTGAACCAAGCCTGATGCATCGCCTCTACTTTTTCTTCTGAATGCCCCTTTTTGGCCAAAAAGGGACGGATGGTGGCCGTTATTGGGTAAATGAAGGCGATCAGGTAGCGCAAAGGAATGTGCTCCACCGAATCGACGCCGTCGATCTGATTCTTTTTGGTGCGATGATGACGCAGGCCGATCTCATATTGATAATCGAGCCAGGCACGATCATAGGGCCGTTGACACGTGTCTAAAATCCACTGTCCAAACCGTACACGCACGCGCGACAAGTACTCGGCAATGGGCTCGCCCTGGCGATTGGTGAAGTAATGAAGTAAGTGCGGATGCGAACCGACGAAATTGTACCATAGGTCGAGTACGTCATCAATCTGATCGGCCAAAACGTCGCCAGCCATACGCAGATAGCGCTCATCCTCCTCGGTAAACAGCACGGTGGCTTTCAGATTCTCGAAGTCTTGATCCGAGAGGGGCGCGCGCGGCACCGACGCCTCGCCAAAAGTGTAACCGGGAATGAAACCCGCATTTTCAGCAGCCATGATACACCTCCTGTAAGTGAATCGAAATAAGATACAAAGGAATCCTATATAGGTTTCCTATATAATAAGGGGCCTTCTCATTCCCTGTCAAGAAGGGAAGATTACATTTATCAACACAGCCCCCATTCACCGCCAGACGTTTAGCAGATGAAACGAACGCCTCGCAAAACCCCGCCGCACATTGAGGACGAATAACTTTCCCCAACTCTCCTGTTTTACGCACCACGCCCGTGGTCGCCTCGGCAACGCAGGCAGGATAGCCCTTTCGCCACCCACGCCGACGAGGAAATCACACATGCTGGGCCTGCACCGCGGTGATGGCCACCGTGTTGATGATATCCTCCACGGTGCAGCCACGGCTGAGATCGTTTACCGGCTTGCGCAGCCCCTGCAGCACTGGCCCGATGGCAATGGCCCCGGTCTCTCGCTGCACCGCCTTGTAGGTGTTGTTGCCCGTGTTCAGATCGGGGAAGATGAACACGGTGGCCCGACCCGCGACCCGGGACCCAGGCATCTTTTTGCGCCCCACCTCGGGGTCCACGGCTGCGTCGTACTGCATGGGGCCTTCGATGACCAGATCGGGGCGTCGTTCCTTGGCCAGTTGCGTGGCCCGACGCACCCGCTCCACCTCCTCGCCATGGCCCGACTCGCCCGTGGAATAGGAGAGCATGGCCACAACGGGTTCGATACCGAACATCTGCGCGGTCTCCGCGGACGCGATCGCAATCTCGGCCAGTTGCTCGGCCGTGGGCTTGGGCACCACCGCGCAGTCGCCATAAACCAACACCCGGTCCTCCAGTGCCATGAAAAACACCGAGGAGACGATGGAAAAACCGGGCTTCGTCTTGATGAACTCGAACGCGGGGCGCAGGGTGTGGGCTGTGGTATGGGCCGCGCCCGAGACCATGCCATCCGCATGGCCTTTGTAAACCATCATCGCGCCGAAGTAGGAGATGTCGTGCATGATGTCCAGGGCCTGGTCGGGCGTGATACCCTTATGCTTGCGCAGTTCGTAATAAGTGGCTGCGTAATCTTCGAGCTGAGGAGCGGTATTGGGGTCAATGATGGGGATATCGCTGGGGATATTCAATCCCAGACGTCGGATCAATGCCCGCACCTGTTCCGGATTCCCCAGCAGGGTGATATCCACTACGTCTTGCATGAGCAGCCGTTCGGCCGCGCGCAGGATGCGTTCATCATCGCCCTCGGGCAGCACAATATGCTTTTTATCCGACTTTGCCTGCTGCACGATGTTGTAGAGGAACATGCGGGGCGGGATGCCACGAGGTTTGATATCTGCGTAGCGTTTGATCAGCGCCTCGGTGTCCGCGTAATGCCGGAAAAGCCGCAAGCTGATAGCGATCTTTTCCTGCTTGTCCGCCGTGATATAAGACCGCACCTCGCGCAAATTGCGGGCAGTCTCGAAAGTCTCTTCCTCCACTGCCAGGATGGGGAGGGTGCTGGGCAAGCCGTCCAGGAGGCGTTTGACCGTGGGCGCGGGCCGTTCGCCCGTGGTGAGGAGAATGCCCGCCAGCCTGGGATAACTGCCCGACGCGTGGGCCTGGATCGCGCTAAGGATGACATCGCCCCGGTCGCCGGGTGTGATCAGCAACGCCCATTTGCGCAAACGCGCCAGATAATGCTCCATCTGCATGGCGATGATCATGTACTCGTACACGCGATAGTTCAGCAGGTCCTTCCCATATAACACCTCTGCCCCCAGATGCTCCACCACGTCCCCCACCGTAGGGCTAGCCAGGTCTTTGTCCTCGGGTATGACGGCAATGGGCCGGGCCTCCTCGGGCAGCGCGTCTCGCAACGCCCGCCGCACCTCATGCAATTCATCGGGGTCCACCCGGTTGATCACGCTCCCTACCAGCTGATTCCCTTTGCGGGTGAAGGAATCGGCAGCCATGAGAATAGGGCTGACGATCTCATCCATACTGGGTTTATCACCCCGGGCGATGAGCAATACCGGACTTCCCAACGACTGGGCCAGTTCCACGTTGATGTCGAAATCCAACGTCGCGCTTTCCGCGGATAAATCGGACCCGATGATGAGAATAAAGTCGCTTCGAGCCTCCATCGCCTTATATTTGGCGATGACACCATGAATCAATGCATCGTATCGCCCGTGAGCCAATAAGTCCAGGGCTTCTGCCTGACGCCAGGCAAAGGTTTCCTCGTACTCCCAGGGCAGATGGAAATACTGCAACAGGAGGTCGATGTTCTTATCGACCGGTTGGTTGTCCTGACATTTGATGATGGGGCGAAAAACCCCGACGCGCTGGGTTCGCCGCAACAGCAGGTCCATGATGCCCAGCGAGACCAGGGACTTGCCGCAATGGGATTCGGTGGTGGCCAGATAAAGGGATTGATAGGATTCCATGGAACCGCCTCGGAGCATAAAATAATGTTCAGTTGTCCGCATCCTAGCACTCCTCGCGCGTTTTCTGCAAGATGCATGAGGATAAACTACCTTCTTCTAACCCCCGCCCCGCATCAGCATCCGGCCCAGGTCAGCCATAAGCGTTTCCAGCGCGACTTCGCTCTCGCCCCGGATATCGAGATATCCCCGCCCGATGCGCAGGGAGCCCAGGGCCACGGGCTCGCCCTCCCGCATATGCGCTTCCCAGCCATCCCCCTGCACCACGCGTTCGGGCTCCACGACCCGACCGCCCAGCTTCACCAGATAGGATTCCACGATCCACAAGGGCGCGCTTCTGAGCTCGATATGCACCCAGGGCGCGCCTCGCTCGTCGTATTCGATGGCCCAGGGGATCACGCGCCGCCGCCCACGGGTGGGAAGATGCGCAAATCGGCATCTTCGGGGATGACCATGTCCAGCCCACCTGAATAGCGCACCTCCCGGCCGTTCAGGAAAATGTGAATGCGTGGCGAGATCTCCCCGTCCTGCATGAGCTCATCCTGAAGTTGGGGATAGCGCTCCAGCAATTCCTCGATGACCTGGCGCACGGTATCGCCCGGGCCAGCATCCACTTCGACGCTGGAGCCGCCCACCAACGGGCGCAGGGTGGCGTAGAGTTTGACTTTCATGGCATGTTCCAACAGTGTGTGGGATGGGAGAGGCGTGTGGGATACGAATGCGTTGACATTCTACCACATGGGCCGCAGGCGTGGTAGGGAACCGAGAAAACCTGGAAACCGGTAGACCAGTAGACCAGTAGACCGGGTGGGGCGAGCGACGCGGCCCGGTTTCCTGGTCTACTGGTTTTCTTGTTTCCTGGTTTCCTGGTTTACCGAGCTACTGCCCGCCATTTTCGTGGGTATCGGCGCGGGCACGGCCTTGGCGCTTATTTCGCGATGTGCGGCAAGTGCTGAGTGTAGCCATCGGCGAAGAGGACGGCCTGGGCTTCGTTGTTGGCCTGCCGAGGTTCGTGGTTGGAAGATCTGATCCACAAGGGTATGACGCGCACGGCCCGCGGGGCGTCCACCTGCACGGTGAGGCGAATCTCGCCGCGGGCGCCCGCAGCCAGCTCGGGCCAGGACCAGGTGAGAGTGTCGCCCTGCACTTGGGCCGGAGGCACGGCTTCGATAAGGCGCACGTTCGCGGGTAACGTGGCGGTGAGGACGACGTTCCAGGCAGGAGCTTCGGCGTTGGCGTTGCCATAAGCCAGCGTGAGAGGGTAAGGCTGTTGGGAGGGGAAAACAGCCGTGGGCGCGGTCAACCACAGGTCGGGAAATGCGCCGCTGCCCACCGTGATCTCATCCAGATACACCCACACGGGCAACGTACCGGCCTGTTGTTGTACCTCCACTCGGAGCGTCGTGGTTTGTCCCTGCCAGGGAGTCAGATCGATCCAGCGATGCCGCCATACCCCACCCCCACCGTCATCTGCCAGAGGAAAGCGCTGATCGCCGACTTGCACCGTCATGCGGTCGAGTTGTGACCCATTATAGAAGAACGAAAGGGTGGGCGCAATCGCATCCGCGGGAATCGTCACTTCCCG
>DRQW01000020.1 GCA_011371305.1 Anaerolineae bacterium
CTCATCGTCTGCCGCCGCCACGGCCTGCCCGTGCAGGGCCGCTTCATCGACACCATGATCGGCGAATTCCTGCTGGACCCGGGCAGCCGCAGCCTGGGGTTGAAGGCCCTGGCCATCAAATACCTGGGCGTGGAGATGACCCCCATCGCCGACCTCATCGGCAAGGGCCGCAACCAAACCACCATGGACACGGTAGCCATCGATCGGGTGGCGGACTACGCGGCCGCGGACGTGGACATGACCCGCCGCATCTGGGCGAAAATCGAACCCCAGCTCCAGGAAACCGGCCTGATCAAGCTCTTCTGGGACCTGGAGATGCCCCTTATCCCCGTGCTGGCGGATATGGAGATGCACGGGGTGCTGGTGGACGCGGATTACCTCCACGCCATGTCCAGGGAACTGCGCGGGCGATTGCAAGAGCTGGCCGGGCAGATTTACGAATATGTGGGTTATGAGTTCAACCTGAACTCGACCCAGCAGCTTTCGGACGCGCTGTTCGGGACGTTGGGGCTGCCTACCCAGGGCCTGAAAAAGACGAAGAGCGGGCATTATTCCACCGCGGCCTCGGTGCTGGAAAGCCTGCGGGGCCAGCATCCCGTCATCGACCTGCTGCTGGAATATCGCCAGCTTACGAAGCTTGTCACCACCTACATCGACGCCCTGCCCAAGCTCATCAACCCCGAAACAGGCCGCATCCACACCTCCTTCGACCAGACGGGCGCGGAGACCGGGCGCATCTCCTCCAACAACCCCAACCTGCAAAACATTCCCATCCGCTCCGAGATCGGGCGGCTCATCCGCAAGGCCTTCATCGCCCCGCCCGACCACTACCTCCTGGCCGTGGACTATTCTCAGGTGGAGCTGCGCATCCTGGCTCACATCTCGGGTGATGAGCGCATGCTCGAAGCCTTCGCCCAGGGGCTGGACATCCACGCCCACACCGCCAGCCTGGTCTTTGGCGTCCCTATCGACGAAGTCACGCCCCAGCAGCGGGCCGTGGCCAAGATGATGAACTTCGCCACCTCCTACGGCGTCAGCGCCTACGGCCTCTCCTCCCGCACAGGACTGTCCATGGACGAAGCCCGCCAGTTCATGGCCACCTACTTCGCCACCTATCCGGGCGTGCGCCGCTATCTGGACGAGACCATCCGTAAGGCCCGTGAGCAGGGGTACGTCGAGACCCTGCTGGGCCGACGGCGCTACTTCCCCATCCTCAAGGCGGGGGTGCGGGCGTCCCAGCAGGCCCGGGCCGCGGCCGAACGCGCGGCCATCAACTTCCCCATCCAGGGCACCGCCGCAGACATCCTCAAGATCGCGTTGCGGGAGGTGCATCGCAAACTGCGGGAACGAGGCTTCGCGGCCCGCATGATCCTGCAGGTGCACGACGAGATCGTGCTGGAAACCCCCATCGCCGAGATGGAGCAGGTGGTTCCCCTGGTGGTGGAGACCATGGAAAACGCATACCAACTCAAAGCACCCCTCAAAGCCGAGCCCGAATACGGCCCCAACTGGTACGACATGCAGCCGTGGGGTTTCCAGTAATCAGTAAACGTCTTTACGGTGGCCGATCTTCAGGATATGGATTTCCATTCGATCCCAATCCACATCGAAAAGCACTCGATACACCCCTATCCGCAACCGATAATCCGCCACTGGATGATTCTTCAGATGTTTATCTGAGAAAGATTTGGGAAGTAGGCCAATTCCTCGATTCCCCGTTTGATTTTTGGCAAACTTGAGGGAGGTATTTTCCTGAGGTCCTTTGCCACGCTCCTGGCATAGATGATTTTAAACATCGAACTCGGCCCAAATCTCCTCATGGGTTAATGTCTCGCCCCGTTCAATTTCTTCCCGTCTTTCGCGTAGTTCATCGTTAGTGCGTCGATATTTGGACTGTTCCAGCAACAGTTTAAGGAAATAAGCGACTTTTTCTTGATCTTCTTCATCCAATTTTTCAATGAGACGGATATCGATAGCGTACATTGCAAAAACTCCGGAATAACATGGCTTTCGGCGCGGGTAATCGACCTACGCCATGATTCTAGCATTCACCCATGCCCACGTCAATCTCGCCATTTCCTGAACCCCAATCGAATCTCATTTTATCCGTGTCCCTCCCATCCGTGTTGAACGAACAGCACTGCCCACTGAACACTGATTACTGAATACTGCTCACTGATTACTGATTCCTACCCTCCATGCCACCCCTCATCCTCGCCCTCGCCCAAACCGACATCATCCTGGGCGACAAGGCCGCGAACCTCGCCCGGACCGAACCCTTCATCGCCCGCGCGGCCGACGCCGGAGCCCACCTCATCCTCTTCCCCGAGCTATGGACCACGGGCTACGACCTGCCCCGGGCCTCCGAACTGGCCGAACCCATCCCGGACGGCCCAACCGCGCGCCAGCTTGCGGCCTGGGCGCGGGCGCATAGCCTGTGGATCGGCGGCTCCATGCTGGAGCGGGATGAAAACGGCCCGGTTTACAACGCCGCGTGGCTGTTCGGGCCCGAGGGCGAGGCCGTCGGCCCCTACCGCAAGATCCACCGCTTCGGGCCCATGGCCGAGGACCGCTGGCTGGAGGCAGGGTGTGAGCCGGGACTGTTCGACCTGCCCTGGGGCAAAACGGGCGTGGCCATCTGCTATGACCTGCGCTTTCCCGAGCTCTTCCGCGGCTATGCCCTGGCTGGTGCCCGCCTCATCCTCCTCCCCAGCGAATGGCCCCATCCCCGGCTGCACCACTGGCGGACGCTAGTCCAGGCCCGGGCCATCGAAAACCAATGCTTCGTGGCCGCGGTCAACCGCGTGGGCCAGGATCGGGACAACGCGTTTTGCGGGCACAGCATGGTGGTCGGGCCGTGGGGCGACGTCCTGGCCGAAGCCGGGGAATCGCCCAAGCTGTTGGTCGTCGAGCTCGATCTGGCCGAAGCCGACGCCGCCCGCCAACGCATCCCCGTCCTGCGCGACCGCCGCCCGGAATGCTATCCGAGTTACACAGAGAGTCACAGAGACTCCACAGAGCCCACAGAGAAAACCTGAAAACTGCACACTTTGCCCTATGGACGTTCAAGACAAAACCATCCTCATCACTGGAGCCACGGGCTTCATCGGCGGGCATCTCGCCCGCAGGCTGCAAACCCAGGAGGACGCGCGGGTGCGGGCTTTAGTGCGCTCGCCGCAAAAGGCTGCGCCCCTGGCCGACCTGGGCATCGAGATCGTTCCCGGCGACATCACCGACCCGGACGCGGTGCGGGAAGCCACCCGCGGCGCGGACATCGTCTATCACGCTGCGGCCTGGGCCGATGAGCAGGGAGACAGGGACGCGGTTTGGGCGGTGAACGTGGGCGGGACGCAGCACATGGTGGACGCGGCCGTGGCCGAAGGCGTGGCCCGCTTCATTCACCTCAGCTCCTGCGCGGTCTACGGCTCCCTGCAGCAAATGGACATCGATGAGACCACGCCCACGCGCATGTCGGGCCGGGTGTATCACGATTCCAAGGTTGCGGCCGAAGAAGTCGTCTTTGCGGCCTACCGCGACCATGGTCTTCCCGTCGTCGTGGTCCGCCCCTCCCAGGTCTATGGTCCTGGCTCCCCCCAATTCACTGTGCGGGTCATCGAGGCGGTGAAGGCGGGCAAAATCATCCTGGTGGATGGCGGCAAGCACTTCTTCAAACCCATCTACATCGACAACCTCATCGACGCGCTGGTATTGTGCGCGACCGTGGACGATGCCGTGGGCGAGGCGATGAACATCACTGACGGGTATGTGGTCACCTGGCGGGAGTTCTTCGAGGCGTACGGGCGCATGGCGGGCGTGACCTCCTTCCCCTCTGCGCCCTACCCCGCGGCTTACGTCTACGCCATCTTCAAAGAAATGATGAGCAAAATCACGGGCAAGCGATCCAGCATCAACCGGGAAGTAGTCAAAACCTTCCACAGCCACAACAGCTTCAGCAACGCCAAGGCCCGCCGCATTCTGGGCTGGGAGCCCGCGGTGGATTTCGAGGAGGGGATGCGGCGCACGGAAGCCTGGTTGCGGGAGAATGGGTATCTGGATTGAAAGCAGGCCCGCGCCGATACCGATGAAAATGTTTCGCGGCCAGGGTGGCGTGGGAAGACGAAGACGTGACGAGTGAAACGTGATGCGTGAGGACATGACGTTTCACGTTTGACGTTTTACGTCTGTTGTAGACTCGCCCAGCCTCGGCCTGGCGATCCTCAATCCTAATCCTGATCCTACTTCTATTTACCCAAGCAGCCCCTCCACCCGCGCCCGAATCTGCGCTTGAATCGCCTCCACCGGCTGATCGGCGTCGATGACCAGCCAGCGGTCGGGATTCTGCTTCGCCAGTGCGAGATAGCCCGCCCGCACCCGTTTGTGGAAGTCGATAGCCTGAGCCTCCATGCGGTTCCACTCCTCGGGCGTGGCCGCCTTGCGCCGCAGGCCCGTTTCCACGTCCAGGTCGAGATAGATGGTGAGATCGGGCCAGAGGCCGCCCGTGGCGAATTCGGTGATCTGGAGGAGATCGTCCAGGGGCAGGCCGTGGCCGTAGCCCTGATAGGCCAGGGTGCTGTCCGCGAAACGGTCGCAGATGACGATCCAGCCCTCTTCCAGGCGGGGACGGATGACCTCGCGCACGATCTGGGCCCGGGCCGCGGAGAAGAGCAGGATTTCGGCTTCGGGCGTCATCTCCGTATTGTCGGGATTGAGGAGGATGGCCCGGACCTGCTCGCCGATCGCCGTACCTCCAGGTTCACGCGTCAGCAGCGCCCGCTCCGTGCGCGTCTGCAGCCACGCCATGAGCAATTTGATCTGCGTGGTCTTGCCGCTGCCTTCGATGCCTTCGAATGTGATGAATGTCATGATGCCGGGATGGAGAGAGTGAGAACGTTACTTCATTCTACACGGGGATGCGGGAAAATGAGAACTGGCGCGCTTGGGCGGGAGGGGTGCGTGGGGCTTTGAAGCCATCGAAAAGTTGCACGATATGGTGAACCAGTGTAACTGCTAAGATAGTTGGTCCCAATCTCCCTTTTTCGCCACGAAAACACGAAGGAAACGAAGACACGAAGTCATTCAAAAAGGATTTTATCCGTGTTTCTTCGTATCCGTATTGAGTCAAAAGGGCTACGTTAGTAGTTACCCTCTTTTCATCCTTCCCAACACGGACGCACCCGCTGTGGCAAAAGATATGCCTTTTTCGGAATATATCCCCTGATTTTGTGATCTGGGTCATAGCCGCGCGGGAGGTTTCTGATAGAAGATGAATGAGAGGCAGGAGGGCGGTTGTCAATTGAAGCATCCGCGGCGATTTCATGCCCGAACCGACTCCCTCCACGCCCGAAACGCCCCAAGCAAACGCGCCATCCCCTTTCAGCAAGAGGTTGGCTGTCCGAAATCAGGAGGCTGTTATGTCGTCTGAAACCACCCTTCAGGCGCTCCAGGAACTGGATTTTACGCGCGATCTGCCGCCGGAGCAGATGGAGAAACTGGCAGCGCTGGCCTTCGAGGTGCATTTTCC
>DRQW01000021.1 GCA_011371305.1 Anaerolineae bacterium
GACCTGGATGTGTACACGCCTGAGATGATCGAGAGCGTGGTGGATGTTCGGGAAGGAGACATCCTGCTCATCAAGACCGGGTTCCACAAATACGGCTGGAACAGCCCCGACTCCGATGAATTCCGCTACATGGTGCGGCATCCCGGCCCCTCGCCCGACTTCTCCGACTGGGCCATCGAGAAGAAGATCAAATGGTTGGGCATCGACGCGGTGAGCCAGGACCACCCCATGAACACGATTCAGCGCATCTGGCATCCCAAGACCTTCGAAGAAGCCAACGCCAAACTCAAGGCCAAATTCGGCAAGGATTGGGATGAGATGTTCCCCCTGGACAAATACTACCAGGACACCCACCTGAACCTCTTCCCCAAGGGCATCGTCCATGCCGAAAACCTGGGCAAAGACATCGCCCACACCCCCAGCGGCCGCTACTACATCGCGGTCTATCTGCCCAAGGGCATGGAGACAGCGTCCATGTGGGGGCGGTTCATTGCCATCAAGGAGCAGGATTGAGGATTAGGATTGAGGATTAGGATTAAGGATTAGGATTGGAGGCTGTATGGTCGTCTTCGAAGAACTGTATGTGTTGCAATTGGCAGAGGATATTGCCGATGATGTCTGGAAGATGGTGTTCCAATGGAATGCCTTTATCCGGGACGTGATTGGCAAGCAATTAATCCGTTCTGCAGATTCCATTGGCGCCAACATCGCTGAAGCGTTTGGTCGTTATCACTATGGCGATAAAATCAACTTCCTCTATTATGCTCGTGGAAGCGTGTTCGAGACCAAGTACTGGTTAAACCGCGCCCTGAAGCGAGATATCATTGAATCTGAGATTCATCGGGCCTATGCTGAGCGACTTAACGAAGTGGCGAAAGGTGTCAATGGTTATGTTGGCAAAATAAAGGCATACCGATATGGAAAGGTGCAGGCATTCAAAGAACCGGGACCGACCTATCATGTCCGGGAAACGGAACAGGTGATTTTTTCAGAGGCGCATCTGGCGTGGCTACTTACGGATGAGGACACACGTCGAACTACCCTGCAACACATCCGCCAGACCACCACACTCCCCAATCCTAATCCTAATCCTAATCCTGATCCTGATCCTGATCCCAATCTCGGTTGATCCAAACTCCCCCCAACCCTCTGCACCATCTTATTCATCACCCTACGAGGTTTCCGCCTATGAAACCACCCCCCTTTGACTACTACGCTCCCGAAACGTTGGACGAAGCCCTGGCCCTCATGGCCCAACACGGCTATGGGGCCAAGGCCCTGGCTGGCGGACAAAGCCTGGTCCCCACCATGAACTTCCGCCTGGCCGCGCCCAGCGTGTTGGTGGACCTGAACCGTATCCTCGACCTGAGCTACATCCGCACCGCATCCGATGGCGGCCTGCTCATCGGCGCTATGACTCGCCACGCCCAGGCGGAGAAAAGCCCCAAGGTGGCGGACACATACCCCTTGCTCCATGCCACCATGCCCAATATCGGGCATCCACAGATTCGCAACCGAGGAACCCTGGGTGGCAGCATTGCTCACGCAGACCCTGCGGCCGAACTGCCCGCGCTGTTGCGAGCCGTGCAGGGTCGCATCAAAGCCCAAAGCGCCCGCGGCAGCCGCTGGATCGACGCGGATGACTTCTTCACCGGCTTCTTCACCACCGCCCTGGCTGAGGATGAGTTGATCACCGAAATCCATCTCCCGCCTTTGCCCGCGGGCAGCGGCTGGGCCATGCAAGAAGTCGCCCGACGGCATGGCGATTTCGCCCTGGTGGGCGTCTTCGCCGTCCTGAAGCTGGATGCGTCGGGTCGGTGTGAGCACGTGCGGATCAGCATGTTCGGCGTGGGCGATGGCCCCATGCTGGCCGAAACCGCCATGGGCGTGCTGCGGGGCGAAAAGCTGGACGATGATGCCATCGCCACCGCGGCCGAGGCCGCTGCGCAAAAGGATGTCGATCCCCCCAGCGACGTTCACGCCACCGCCGCGTTCCGCCGTCACTTGGTCAACGTTCTTGTCAAACGCACCCTCACCCAGGCCCTTGCCCGAGCCGCGGGCCAGGAGGTGACAGCATGAGCCAGCGCATCCCCATCACCGTTCGCGTCAACGGCGTTACCTACCAGCGCGAGGTGGAGCCCAGACTGCTCCTCAGCGACTTCATCCGCCACGAACTTAACCTGACCGGAACCCACGTGGGGTGCGAGCATGGCGTCTGCGGCGCCTGCACCATCCTCTTCGACGGTCAGCCCGTGCGCTCCTGTCTGCTCTTTGCCGTCCAAGCTGACGGCCACGATATCCTCACCGTCGAGGGCCTGGCGCCCGACCCCGACCATCTCCACCCCATCCAGGAGGCTTTCCACGAAGCCCACGCACTCCAGTGCGGCTTCTGCACCCCTGGCTTCCTCATGACCCTCAAACCCTTCCTGGAGGAAAATCCCGAACCCACGGATGAAGAGATCCGCGAGGCCATTTCGGGCAACCTCTGTCGCTGCACCGGCTACGACCACATCGTGGACGCAGTGCGCATCGCGGCAGAGAAGATGCAAAAATAGATCGGCGACGTCTGAGACTACGAAGATGATCAGCTTGACATTGTGTAGCCAGGAGGACACAATCTGGGTGTATCAACTTCACGGACCTGGCTATCGCGTCCATTACAAGCACGTCGGCAAACATATCATTGTTGGCCGGCGTCTTGGCAAGAAATCTGGAGGATCTGGAATGAGTAGAGTCAAAACTACCCCTTACGATGTCGCTGATCACCTCCGTGCGCCTGAGGAAATGGCTGCTTATCTCGAAGCCTGCATTGAAGAAGCGGATGGCGACGCAGCTTTCATTGCCAAAGCCCTGGGCGACATCGCCCGAGCCAAAGGCATGTCTTACGTCGCACGAGAAGCAGGGCTTTCCCGAGAAAGCCTTTACAAAGCCTTGTCAGGACAACGAAGTCCCAGCTTTGAAACCATTCTCAAGGTGTTGAAGGCGCTTGACCTTGAATTGCGCGTGGAGGCCAAGACATCTCATGCCGCTTGAATGTCCGTAGATCACGATTCCATATCGCAATGTCCCACGACATCCGCTGGATTCAGCGATTCAACCACTATCGTAAGGCCCTCGCCAAACTGGAAGAAGCCGTGGCGTTGGCTCGACAGCGCCCGCTTTCCGAATTGGAGCGGCAGGGGCTCATTCAATCCTTTGAGTTCACCCACGAGCTGGCCTGGAAAACCCTCAAGGATTTTCTGGAATTCCATGGCGCGCGAGACATCTATGGGTCCAAAGATGCCACTCGCGCCGCATTCCAGACCGGCATCCTCGAAGATGCCGATGTCTGGATGGACATGATCGTGAGCCGCAACCTGACTTCACACACGTATAACGAAACCACGGCCCTCCGCATTGCTCAGGCCATTATCGAAACCTACCATCCCCAATTCCTTGCCCTGCGAGAGCGATTGGAGGCACTGAAAGCCCAGGATGAGGCGACATGAGATTTGGCTTGGATGAGCGTGTCATCGAACGCATCCATCAGGTCCTGGCCCGACATCCCCAGGTCGAGCAAGCCATCCTTTACGGATCCCGGGCCAAGGGGACCTATCGACCCGGCTCTGATATCGACCTGACATTGCTCGGAGCGGATCTGACCTGGCAAGACGTTTCCCGCATCATTCATGAGTTGGACGACTTGCTGTTGCCCTATGCCTTCGACATCTCCCTCTACAAGGACATCACCGATCCCGACGTGTTGGACCACATCCGACGGGTCGGCGTCCTTTTCTACAAACGCACTGTTCCGGTAAATAGTGCGCCGGCGCTTTCTGCAAAAGGTAGCCGGGGCAACGTTGAGCGAGGCGAGAGTGGGCGTGATGCGTGAAAACGTGAAACGTGAGGATATCACGCATTACGCATTACGTTTCACGGCCCGCCAACCTGGCCGCGAGGCGTATCGTCCGTAGCGGCGAGCCGTTGCTCATGGCAACTGCGTTCGAAGCATCTGTGTCAATCAGCGTTCTCCTTTCATCCGTGGACAATAAATTCCCTCCCCGCCCATGCCAACCAAGGAGGTCTACCATTGGAAACCCGATACATTGGCAAACCCATGCGACGTAACGAGGACCCGAAGCTCCTCACGGGCCGGGCCCTCTTCACCGATGACGTCCACCTCCCCGGCATGCTCCATGTGGCCTTTTTGCGCAGCGATTACGCGCATGGCCGCATCAAAAGCATCGACACCAGCTTCGCTAAAGATATTCCAGGCGTGGTGGCAATCTACACCGCGGAAGACCTGGGCGACTATTGGAAGCCCGGGCCTCTGCTCGTGCCCCCGCCGCCGGTGGAAGGCCGCGTCTTCCACGCCCGCACCCAGGTCCCCCTGGCCAAGGACAAAGTCCGCCATGTGGGCGAGCCCATCGTCATGGTCGTGGCCGAAAGCCGCTACATCGCCGAGGATGCGGTGGAGCAGATCTTCGTGGACATCGAGCCCTTGCCCGCGGTAACCGATCTGGAAAAAGCCCTCGCGCCCGACGCACCCCTCGTCCACGAAGACCTGGACTCCAACCTGGCCGCGCACATCATCCAGCAGAAGGGCAACTACGCGGAGGCGGCTGAAAAGGCCGACGTTATCATCCGCCGACGCTTCTACTATGATCACGGCGTGGCCGCGGCCATGGAAAACCGGGGCATCGTGGCCTGGTGGGATGACAAGGCCGAGCGCCTCACCGTGTGGGACACCACCCAGGCGCCCGTGGTCATCCGCAACGGCCTGGCCGCCATGCTCGGCCTGTCCGAATCCCAGGTCCGCGTCATCGCGCCCTTCATCGGCGGCGCGTTCGGCCCCAAGATCATGATGTTCTATCCCGAAGAGGTGCTGCTCCCCTGGGCGGCCATGCAACTCAACCGTCCCCTCAAGTGGATCGAAGACCGCCGGGAGAATTTCATGTCCACCACCCACGAGCGGGATCAGATCCACTGGGCCGAGATCGCGCTGACGAAGGATGGCAAGATCCTGGGCGTCAAGGATGAATTCATCCACGACTCGGGCGCGTATGATCCCTACGGCCTCACCGTGCCCATCAACAGCCAGTGCACCTTGCTGGGCTGCTACGACATCCCCAACTACTACTCTGATTTCAAGGTCGTCTTCACCAATAAGATGATCGTCACGCCCTATCGGGGCGCGGGGCGTCAGCACGGCGTCTTCGTCATGGAACGCCTGCTGGACCTGGCCGCGAAGGAGCTGGGCATGGACGTGGCCGAGATCCGGCGGAAAAACTTCATCCCGCCCGACAAATTCCCCTACAACAACGAGATCATCTACCAGGACTTCGCGCCCCTGGTTTATGACAGCGGTAACTACGAGCCCTCGCTGCAAAAGGCCCTGGACATGATCGGCTATGAGCAGTTCATCCAAGAGGAGCAGCCCAAGCTGCGAGCCCAGGGCCGCTACGTGGGCATCGGCGTGGTCACCTATGTGGAAGGCACCGGCATCGGGCCCTATGAGGGCGCGCGGGTCCAGGTGGAGACCACGGGTAAGGTGAACGTGGCCACGGGCGTGGGCACCCAGGGCCAGGGTCACTTCACTTCCTTCGTCCAGGTGGTGGCCGAACACCTGGGCGTGGACCCCAAGGATATCCATTTGGTCACCGGCGACACCGACATCTTCCATTGGGGCACAGGCACCTTTGCCAGCCGGGGGATGGTCGTCGCGGGCAACGCCATCAACGCGGCCGCGGAGATGGTGAAGAAGAAGATCCTGAAGCTGGCCAGCGAGGAGCTGGAAGCGCCCGAGGAGGATCTGGTGCTCGAAGATGGCTATGTCAAGGACACGCGGCATCCTGAATCCTTCATCTCCCTGGCCGAGCTCGCGGTGAAAGCGAACCCCTTGCGCGGCGCGGTGAAGCCGGGCACGGAACCGGGCCTGGAGGCTACCGCCTACTTCGGGCCCGAACGGGGGGCCACGGCCAACGGCGCGCACGCCATGATCGTCGAAGTGGATCCCGAGACCTTTGACGTGAAGATTTTACGCTATGTGGCCGTGCACGACTGCGGCACGGTCGTCAATCCCCTCATCGTGAACGGCCAGGTCATGGGCGGCGTGGCCCAGGGCATCGGCAACGCGTTCTATGAGAAGATCGTCTATGACGAGAACGGCCAGCTTCTCACCGCCTCCTTCATGGACTACCTCCTCCCCACCGCGATGGAGGTGCCCCACATCGAGATCGGGCATGAGGAGACACCCTCTCCCCTGAATCCTCTGGGCGTGAAGGGCGCGGGCGAGGCCGGGGCCATTCCCGTGGCGCCCCTCTTCGTCCAGGCTGTGGAGAACGCGCTGGCGCCCCTGGTGGACCTGGAGATCACCGAAGCGCCTCTGAGTCCCAACCGCCTGTTTGAGCTGGTACAAGAGGCGAAAAGCTCCTAACGTTCTAAGCTAAGTACATGAGAGACGCCCTTCGTCCAGGCGGGACGGAGGGCGTATTGATTTGAGTTGATTAATCATAAATGGAGATGTCATTCATGGCAGTTCATGACAGATTCGTCGATTTCATGTTGAAGGAGTGGCTCTTGGTTGCATCGGGCGTAGGCCTGGCGTTGACTTCGCTGCTGACCATGCGTCTGCCGCGCTTTTCGGAGGATGAGCTGGGCGTGCTTCTGATCCTTTTCGCCCTGTTTGTAACGGTGAAAGGGCTGCAAGAGAGTGGTCTCATCGCCAATGTCGCCCGCAGGATCGAGCGAGGCCGGACCATCCCTCTGAAACTGGTGCTGGGAACGTTTTTCCTGGCGATGCTGGTGACCAATGACGCGGCCCTGGTGGTGATGGTCCCCCTGACGTTAACTCTGCAAATCAGGCGCAAGGACATCCTCGTAATCCTGGAAGCGTTGGCCGCGAACGCCGGGTCTGCGTTGACGCCCTTTGGCAATCCGCAGAATCTGTACCTCTACTGGCATTATCAAATTCCTGTCGGGACTTTTTTGGTAGCCATTGCTCCCTTTTCGCTAACATTTCTCGCACTGCTGGCTGGCTCCGCTTTGATCGCGAAAACAGAAAACAGCGCTGCCGCTGAGGCACCTCTGCCCACCATCCACCGAATTGCCTGGGGATTTGGCGGTCTTTTCCTCATCCTCATCCTCGCTATCCTGCACGTACTCCCATTGCTCGTTGTTTGGCTGGTGATTCTGGCCGCGGCCGCGTTGGACAGGCGGGCTTTGCGGGTGGATTATGCGATTCTGGTCACTTTCCTTCTCTTTTTCGGGATAACGGACAATTTGAGACAGGTGTTGACGGCTGAATTGCACCAAGCCGGACATATCTTTTTGTTGTCTGCTCTGACCAGCCAGTTCATCAGCAACGTGCCCACGGCCCTCTTGTTTGCCGAATTTACACCTCACTGGCAGGCGTTATTGTGGGGAGTCAATGTCGGTGGCTTTGGAAGTCTCATCGCATCTTTAGCGAATCTGATCGCTTATAAATTTTATCTGGCTCATAGCCAAATCCAAGCGACTTTCTCTTTCACTGTCAAGTTTCTGGTAATGGGATTTACTGCGTTGGCAATTTCCATCCTGCTGTATGGCATACGTTTTGGCCTTAGAGCAATGTAGGGCGTTGGTTTTTTCGTCACCCGGACGAAAAGTCATCCCAGGTCATTGATTCAATTCTTTTCTTTCGCTAAACTGGTGATTGCTGCACTCGGTATCACTGCTTAACATCCGTATCAGCGGCTTATCCTGAAGAAGCCCTGGTTTGTGACTTGCGTCAATCTCTCAATCTCCTTCGGCTTGGGAGCACTCCACATGCCCATCCAAAACCCATTGACTGCCGATCAACTTTCACTGCCCGAACTCATCGCCCTGGGGGTGGGCGGCATGGTGGGGGGCGGCATCTTCTCGGTGTTGGGGCTTTCGGCCCTGGTGTCGGGACATGCCGCACCCCTGGCCTTCGCCTTCGGCGGGGTCATCGCTTTGCTGACCGGATACAGCTACACCCGCCTGGGCCTGCACTTCCGCTCGGATGGCGGTAGCTTCACCTACCTGGAGCACGCGTTCAGGCAGCGCAATGTGGCGGGCATCGGCGGCTGGCTGCTCCTGGTGGGGTATATCGGGACGATGGGGCTGTACGCTTACACCTTTGGCGCGTATGGCGCGGCCATGTTGGGTGACAGGCTGAATACACCCCTAATGCAGCACGTCCTCGCGTCTCTGGTACTGCTCATCTTTTTGGGCATTAATCTGTATGGCGTTAAGGCCTCGGGAACGACGGAGCTGATTTTGGTGGCGGTGAAGGTGGCTATTCTGGCGATTTTCGCCGTGGCCGGATTGATGACCCTTCAGTCGGACCGCCTGTTGCCCGTGTTCAACAAAGGCGTTGTGGGGCTGATCATGGGCGCGGCGCTGATTTTCGTGGCTTACGAGGGCTTCGAGCTCATCCCCAACGCGGTGAACGAGATGGAAGACCCCCAACGCAACCTGGGACGGGGCATCTTCATCTCGATTTTGATCACCACGGCCATCTACATTGGCGTGGCCCTGGTGGCCGTGGGCAACCTCACGCCCGAGGAGATCAACCAGTACAAGGAATACGCCCTGGCCGTGGCGGCCAAGCCTGCGCTGGGCGAATTTGGCTTCCTGCTCATCGGCCTGGGCGCGCTGCTCTCCACCTCCTCGGCCATCAACGCCACCCTGTTCGGCACGGCCCGCCTGGGCATGGTCATGGCCCAAGAGGAAGAACTGCCCAAGGCGTTCAGCTACACCGCCCGCACGAAACCTGTGCCCTGGGTGAGCCTGGTGGTCATCTCCCTTGTCACCCTGGTCTTCGTCAATATCGCGAACCTGACCATCATTTCCTCCTTCGCCAGCTCCACCTTCCTGCTCATTTTCATTGCCATCAACCTCTCGGCCATCCGTTTGAAACAGACCATCGGGGCCAATGCGTGGGCGCCGGGACTGGGCCTGATGTTGGCTGCGGCCTCGTGGGTCGTGCTCATGGGCTATCTGTGGCGGCATTCCCCCGAGAGTCTGTATCAGATCGCTTTCTTCTACATCGTCGTCGTGGGTGCCGAGTTGCTGTTCAGCCGCCGGGCGCTGATCCGGCGCTGACGCAGGCGTTTCTCGATTCCTGGCACAAAAACACCCCCGACAGTGTGCAAGCTATCGGGGGTGCTTTGCGTTGGAAGGGGATGTGTGTCAGTTGAGGGAGGGTTCGGGCGCGGGCGGGCCTTCCACGGCCTTTTCCGCAGCCCCGTCCAGTTCCTGGTCCCCGCCCGCGGGGCGCAGAGCCGTCTGCAATACCTGCTCGATGTCCTCCACCAGGACAAATTCCAGCTCCTGGCGGATGTCCTCGGGCAGGTCGTCCAGATCGGCCTCGTTGCGCTGGGGCAGGATGATGGTCTTCAGGCCCGCGCGGTGC
>DRQW01000022.1 GCA_011371305.1 Anaerolineae bacterium
CCCGACGGAAGCGCAGGCGCAGCGCGTCGTGATGCCGCACCAACGCGGCCACGGCCTCGGCCAGCAGGTCCGGGTCCAGGGGCTGGCCCACGTCCAGCAGAATCGCCTGGTTCCAGTGCTCGGGATGAGGGAAGTTCTGTGCGAAGAACCAGCGCTGGATGGGCGTCAGGGGCGCTTCACCTGTGACCTCGCCCTGCTCGGCGTGGACGGCCTCGCCTGTCTCCGCCACCGCGGCCAGCCCGGCGATGGTGGGATGCTGAAAGAGCTGTTTGGCGGTGATGAGGATGCCCTCATCCGCGGCCCGGCTGATCATCTGGATGGCGAGGATGGAGTCGCCGCCCAGCTCGAAGAAGTTATCGTCCACACCCACCGTCTCCAGACCCAGCAGTTCGCGCCAGATGTTGACCAAGGTCTCCTCGACCTGGGTGACAGGTGCCCGGAACGCCACCCCTTCCTCGGGGCGATGATACACCGGCTTAGGCAGGGCCTTACGGTCGATCTTGTCATTGGGCGTGCGAGGAAACGCGTCCAGGGGGACGAATGCACTGGGGATCATGTATTCGGGCAGGGACTGGGCCAGGAAGGCCCGTAGCTCGCGGGTCTCGGGTGGCGCGTCGCCCGTCCAGGTGAAATAACCCACGATGCGCTTGACGCCCGGCACGTCCTCTCGCACCACGGCCACGGCCTCATCGATGGCCTCGTGAGTCTCCATCACCCGCTCGATCTCACCCAATTCGATACGGAAACCCCGCACCTTCACCTGGAAATCAACGCGGCCCAGGAACATGAGATTGCCGTCTGGCAGCCAGCGGGCCAAGTCGCCGGTGCGATATAAACGTGGGCCGGTCGCGGGCGTTTCAGTTCGCCGCGGATGACGCGGATGCAACGGATTTTCGCGGATTTCTTCTGATTCTTCTTCTTCGTGCCTTCGTGCCTTCGTGCCTTCGTGGTCTCTTAGGGCAAAGAACGGATCAGGCACGAAGCGCTCGGCGGTGAGGGCGGGGCGGTCGAGGTAGCCGCGGGCCAATCCATCCCCGCCGATGTACACCTCGCCCGGCACGCCCACGGGCACGGGCTGCATGTGCTCATCCAGCAGGTAAATCTGCACGTTCTGGTAGGGTTTGCCGATAGGCGTATTGCGATGATGGTCTCGGTTTGGATCGATCTCGTACAGGGTGCAGCAGATGGTGGCCTCGGTCGGCCCATAACCGTTGATGATCTGCAACTCGGGCAGCAATCGGTTGATGGCAATGAGCGCATCTTCAGGGATGGGTTCCACGCCCACCAGCAGTCGTCGCAAAGGCAAGCGATGGCCACCCTGTAGAAATTCCAGCAGGGGTTGCACCATGAACGGAGGAAGATACGCGCTCTCGATAGCCTGCTCTTCCATCCAGGCCAGGAACCGCGGGGTATCAATACGCACCTCCTCACGCGGCACAACTAATGTGCCCCCGAACAGCAAGGGCAGGAAGATCTCCCACACCGATACGTCGAAATTCAGGCTGGTCCACCAACTGCTGCGCTCGCCCGGCTGCACCGCCCGCCGTCGGTGGAATTCTGTGAGAATATTGATCACCCCGCGATGGGGCACGACCACCCCTTTCGGGTGGCCTGTGCTGCCGGAGGTGTAGATGACGTAGGCCGCGTTCTCTGGATGGATCGTGATATTGGGATTTGTTGTAGGTTGCGAAAGGACTTCGTCAGACGTCATGCGTAATGCGTAATGCGTAAAATCGTCCAATGTCCAATGTCCAACATCCATTATCTGACTGCCATCATCTGGCTTCTGACTTCTGACTTCTGATCTCTGATCACGGATCACCGCTTCCAGCCCCGCATCCTCAATCATGTATCGTAGCCGCTCAGGCGGATAGCTCGGGTCCAGGGGCACATAGGCCGCGCCGGCCTTGAGGATGCCCATGACTGCGATGGCCACGTCGCCCGAACGTTCCATGAGCACGCCCACGCGGCTTTCTGGCCCCACCCCGCGAGCGATGAGCGCGTGCGCGAGTTGATTGGCGCGAGCATCCAGCTCGGCGTAGGTCAGAGTCTGACCTTCGAAAACCACCGCGGGCGTGTCGGGGGTGGCTGCGGCCTGGCGAGCGAAGAGGTGGGGAATGGTGGCGTCGCGAGGATAGTCGCGTTGGGTCGCGTTCCAGTCCACCAACAGCATTCGCCGCTCCTCGGGCGTGAGGATGTCGATGCCATGTACGGGCTGGTCGGGCTGAACAGCGACCTCTGCCAGCAAGCGCAGATAATGCCCGATGAAGCGCTGCATAGTGGCTTCTTCGAATAGATCCGTGTTGTATTCGAGCACTGCCGCCACCCGACCGTTCCGCTTAACTGCAGAAAGGGTGATATCGAATTTGGCGATGCCCATATCAAGATGCACCGGCTCCAGGCGAAGCTCGGGCAAGGTCACGGCTTCGGGCGGCTCATCCTGATAGGCAAACATGACCTGGAATAAGGGGGTATAGCTGGGATCGCGCTCGGGCTGAATGGCATCTACCACAAGCTCAAAGGGAGCATTCTGGTGCGCATATGCTTCGATCGCGGCGTGTTGCACTTGCGCCAGCAATTCGCGGAAGGTGAGGGTGTTGTTGAATTCGGCCCGAATGACCAGGGTATTGACGAAGAAGCCGATCAACCCCTCCAGTTCGGACCGATCGCGATTGGCGTGGGGAATGCCCACGTTGATGCTTTCCTGACCGGTATAGCGATGCAGGAGGGCATGGAATCCGGCCAGGAGGGTCATGAACAGGGTCGCGTCCTGCTCACGAGCCAGACGCTCCAGCCGAACGACGAGATTCTCGTCCAAGTCGAAGCGAAGCTGATGGCCTGGATAGGTCTGAACAGGCGGCCTGGGATGGTCGGTAGGAAGTGGCAGGAACGTGGGATGCCCAGCCAGGTGTTCCTTCCAATAGGCGAGTTGGGCCTGAGCTTCCTTGCTTTCCAGCCACTTCCGCTGCCAGGCCGCGAAGTCCGCGTATTGGATGGGCAGGGGCGGCAGGTCCGGCTCACGGCCCTGGCGTCGGGCTGCATAACACAGCCCCAGTTCCCGAATGAGTACCGGATAGGACCAGCCGTCGGAAACGATGTGGTGCATGACCAGCACGGCGAGGTGTTCATCCTCCGCCAAGCGATACAAGGTGGCCCGGATCAGAGGTCCACGGCTCAGGTCGAAAGGCTGCTGTGCGAACACTTGGGCCCGTCGATTCGCTTCGTTCATACGCGCTTCGGGCGGGAGATGACTCAGGTCTTCCACCCGAATCTTCACCGGCATGGCCGGGTGAATGATCTGCTGGGGCCTTCCGTCCACTGTGTGGAAGGTGGTGCGCAAGACTTCATGCCGCTGCACCACGTCGTTCAGAGCCTGTTCCATCGCGGCCACATCCAACCACCCCTTAATGCGTACTGTGGAGGGGATGTTGTAGATGGGCGTGCCCGGTTCGAGATGATCGATGAACCAGAGGCGCTGCTGCGCGAAAGAAAGGGGCAAATCCTCAGTGCGCGGCACGGCGGGGATGCTTATAGATTTTGGTGCGGGTACCACGGCGCGGGAAGGTGCAAAATCTTCGTAGCCCAATTGCTGGGCCAGTTCGCGGGCGATATCGCTGAGGAAATCGTGGCGATGGAATTTTTTCCATCGGAATGCTGCGTCGGGATCAATACGTTTGTGGAGATAGAATTTGTAATCGCCCACCATCTGCTTGCCCGGCTCCAGCCCCGTGGTCATGCGATCCCCACTGTAGGGTTCGATCATCGCGGGGACGTAATCCAGGCCCAAGAAATCGGCAATGCGTCGCATATGCTGTTCCGGCTCGGCCAACAGATCTTCATAACGTAGGAAGAGATGGCGATCCGCGGCCATGTGCGACAAAAAGTCGAGGATGTTTTGATGGGAGGTGATCCAGATCATTTCCGCCAACTCGCGGCGGGTGAATGGATGCTCCCAGCGGAAGAAGACCTCGTCCAGCTTCGCCTCAATGAACGAATAGATGGTGGCGTAAGGATGACGGGCGAGATGGATGAAGCGGGCATTCTCAAAATCCCATGCCATGCGATGGAGGATGGCGGGATCGAGGGAGTACACCGGTGTTTTATCCACCAGAATGCGGTCGCCCAGCCAGGACTGCAATAGACCGTAGAAGGCTTTCACCGACATATTTTCACGTTCATATGTCTCCAGGATCCTGCGAGCTTCCTCCGCATCCACCCCTCGCACTTCCATCACCGCCCGGATGAGCCCTTCCAACCAGAATGCATAGCGCCCTCGAAATGCAGCCTTGCGCTGACCCAACGTGTTGAAGGAGAGCAGATCGAGCTCGGGCGGGGCGAAGAGCTTGGGATGACCCGCCAGCATAATCCGCAACAGGGTGGAACCAGAGCGAGGCGGGCTGAGGATAAATACCGCGGGGGGATTTTTGGGAAGCTGCTCATCCTCCAACCGGCGGGGCAAGCGGGGGATGATGGCCCGGAACCGCTGTAATTTTGCTTCATCTACGGCCTGGCCGGGACGGGTAATCTCGTCCTCAAATTCGTATTCCACCAAACCGGCTGCGTCCGAGTCCAGGAACCGCTGGATAGCTTCAGGGAAATATTCCTGCAGGTAGGTTGCCATCTTGGCCACCGTGGGGGCGAGGAAAATGGCTCGGACCGGCGCTTTCTCCTGGAAATCATCTTGCAGGCGATTGATGAGCACCGCCCCGCGAAGGGAATCTCCCCCTAGTTCGAAGAAATCATCGTGGATGCCCACCTTCTCCACGCCTAACACCTCGGCGAAACGCCGGGCCAAATGAGCCTCCAAGGGCGTCCGTGGTGCGACAAAGGGACGATCTTCTTGAACCGTTGCGAAATCGGGCTGGGGCAACGCGCGTCGATCCACTTTGCCGTTGGGATTCAGTGGAAAAGCATCCAGGAACACGAAGGCCGCAGGGATCATGTAGTCGGGGAGGCGTTCGCTGAGATAGGCCCGCAACGCGGCCGGGGTGAGACGTGCTCCTTTGTCGGGAATGATATAGGCCACCAAGCGTTTTTCACCCCGCTCATCGGGCCGGGCCAACACGACCACATTTTGTACGTCCGGATGTTCCCCCAACACGGCTTCGATCTCCCCCAACTCGATGCGAAAACCACGGATCTTCACCTGGAAATCCCGCCGACCGCGGAACTCGATCCGCCCATCAGGGAGCCAGCGACCCAGGTCGCCAGTACGATAAAGGCGGCTCGTGTGGATGTCCCCTTGGTCGTCCGTGGCAAAGGGGTTGGGTACAAATCTCTCCGCGGTGAGCTCCGGCCGATTGGCATAGCCCAGGGCCAACCCATCACCTCCTAGATAAATCTCGCCCACAACGCCCACAGGCACAGGCCGCATGCGTTCATTGAGAATATAGACCTGACTGTTGGCAATGGGACGCCCGATGGACACGAAATGCGCGAGGTCTTCCACCGAGGTCATGGGATAGCAGGTGGAGAAGGTTGTATTCTCAGTGGGGCCATAGCCGTTGATCATCACGCCCGGTTTGCCCGCTTCCAAAACCCGGCGTACATGGGCGACCGAGAGCACATCGCCACCGGAAAGCAATTGAGGTACCCGGAGCAAATCCTCCAGTCGCTCCTCCACCATACGATGGAACAGCCCAGCGGTCAGCCACAGGGTAGTGACCCCATAGGTACGGATCATCTCGCCCAAATCGGCCAGAGAAGGCGTGCCCGGCGGCATAATGGCCAGCAACCCGCCGTTGAGCAAAGGCCCCCAGATCTCCAGTGTTGCCGCGTCGAAGGAAATAGGTGCGAGAAGCAAAAAGACCTGATCCGAGGAGAAATCCATATAATTGGTTTCCTTCACCAACCGTACAATGCCACGATGGACGACAGCCACACCCTTGGGACGGCCCGTGCTGCCCGAGGTGTACATGACATAGGCCAGATCATCGCCATCATTGATAACGAACGGGTTGTCGTGGGATTGATTGAGGATGGCAGGATCGTCCAATGTCACCAACTGAATAGCCTGATCACCCGCGAGCACCTGGTTGATCCGCTCTCGATTCGGCGCATCCACCAAAGCCAAACGCACATCGGCATCCTCGAACATGAACTTCAAGCGTTCGGGAGGATAGTTCGCATCCAAGGGGAGATAGGCAGCCCCAGCTTTCAGGATGCCCAGGGTAGCGACGATGAGGTCCAGAGAACGCTCCATGCTCAACGCGACCAGCTCACCCCGTTTCACGCCCCATTTACGCAAATAATGGGCGACCTGATTGGCCCGTTGGTTGAGTTCGCCGTAGGTCATCCATGCATCCAGAAACCGTAACGCGGGACGTTGAGGATGCCGGGCTGCCTGGGCTTCAAACAACGCCTGCACTGGTTCGTGACGAGGATAAGACGTCTGGGTTCGATTCCATACCTCCACGACCTGGGCGTATTCCTCCGGCGAAAGTAATTCGATGTCATCTATCCGACCATTCGGTTTCGCACAAATGCCTTCCAGCAATCGTTCCCAATGGCCCGCCATGCGCACAATAGTCTCCCGGTCGAACAAATCGGTGTTATATTCAAACACACCTATGAACCCATCTTCTTCCCGATCCTCCACGATCAGAGAGAGATCGAACTTCGCGGTGACGTCCACGCCCTCGAGCAAACGGATTTTTAGATCCCCCAGACTTAGATTGCGCAGCGGATGTCGTTGCAGGCTAAAGACCGTTTGGAAGATGGGGGTGTAACTGAGATTACGGTGGGGCTGGAGCTCATCCACCAGCATTTCAAAGGGCACGTCTTGATGCTCAAATGCTTCCAACACCGTTTGCTTGACCTGATGCAGAAAATCCCAAAATCGCTGCCCAGGCTGGATTCGCGAGCGGATGGCCAATGTGTTGACGAAATACCCGATGAGGGGTTCAATCTCGATCCGATTCCGACCAGCCACGGGTGTCCCCACCACGATGTCATCCTGCTGAGTATAGTGATAAAGCAGGGCCTGATAGGCCGCCAAAAGCACCATAAACAAGGACGCGCCCGCCTCCTCCGCCAGCCGATGCAGCTTCTTGGCAAGCTCAGGCCCGATGGCATGATGATATGTATCGCCGTTGTATGTCTGAATGGGCGGACGCGGGCGGTCCGTAGGCAATTCCAGGAGGTCAGGCGCGCCTTGCAGTTGCTCCCGCCAGTACGCGATGTGGGCCTGAAGCTTGTCTCCCTGGAGTTCCCGACGCTGCCACCAGGCGAAATCGGCGTATTGGATGCTGAGTTTTGGCAGGTGAGGCTTCTGACCCCGACTGAACGCATTATACCCCGCGGCCAGCTCCTTCATGAAGACTTTCGTTGACCATTCATCGAACGCGATGTGATGCACGGTGAGCAAAAGCACATGTCGTTCCGATTCGAGTTTGACCAATTTGGTTCGGAATACCCCACCATGTTCAATGTCAAAAGGCCGACTCACCTCAGCCTGGATGAGCTCCCTCAAGCGCTTTTCTTTCTCTCCCGTGGTCAAATGGCTGATATCCTCCAGGGTCAAGTCAAAACCACGATAGGGGTCAATGACCTGCTCAGGGCCATCCGGCCCGGTGAGGTATCGCGACCGCAACACCTCGTGTCGTGCGACGATCTCCCCAAGCGCGCGTGCCAACGCTTCCATATGCAAGTGCCCGTGGAGTTCTAACGCGGCCGGAATGTTGTAATATGGGGATTCCGGTTCCAGGGCATACAGAAACCACATGCGCTGCTGGGCGTAGGAGAGGGGGTATTCCTCCTGATTGGGCCGGGGACGGATGCGCGCGGCCTCACGTTTCGCCTGGGATTTCTTCTTGAGAAGTTTTTCCAGCAACGCCCGTTTTTCAGGAGATAGATGCTTGAGTTTTTCGGCTCGGTCATCCATAGGTCGCCTCACAATTCCAGCTCAGCAAGCAGATCGTCGAAGTCTTCCTCATCCATAACCGAGGACGCATCAGCGATCAGTCCTGCACTTTCCATGGTTTCGACAAGTGAAGTCAATGCATCGCTCCATAGGGTGATGAGTGCGCGAATGGCTTGTTCGGTCAAGCGGTGGTCGGGATAGCTCACCCGTAGCAGGAGGGTGCTATCCACGATGCTGGCTGTAAAGTCGAGCATATGCGGGCGATGATTGTGGGGATGGCGTTCCGGGCCTTGGTCCTCGACCGCAGGGCGAAAACCACCCCCCTCCTCGCCCTGGAACTGGCCCAGGTAGTTGAAACTGATGAGCGGCATCTCGCCCGCCAGGCCCGCTTCGCCGCGCAGATAGCGCAACAGGCCGTAACTCACAGCCCGGGCGGACGCCTGCCCAAGCTGTTCCTGCACCCGGGCCAGAACCGCGGGTATCTCGATCGCATCCCTTATGTCGAGTGCTACCGGGAAGAGGGTAGTAAACCAGCCCACCGTGCGGGTGATGTCCATCCCCGGCAGGGCCAGATCCCGGCCATGGCCCTCCATGGCCAGCTTGAGCCGGGCCTCGCCCGTCCAGGCGCGCAACGCCCAGGCCAGCGCGGCCAATAGTCCGGTCTGCATGTCCGAGCCAAAGACCTCGGGCAGGCCCTGCAGCAGCGTCTGAGTGGCTTCGGCATCCAGGGACAGGGACACGGTGGCGGCCAGAGCCTCGATGTTGTCCTGATCGCCGTTCTCGGAGCGCAGCGGCAGGCGGGGATTGGGCATACGGTCGATCTCCCGCCAGAAGGCCAGGTCCTCGGCAAGATCGGCCTCCCGGGCATAATCGGCCAACGCCCGCGCCCAGTGGATGAACGCGGTCGTCTTCCGGGGCAGACTCACCGGCTGGCCCGCGGCCAGTTGCATGTACGCCCGCTGCAAATCCTC
>DRQW01000023.1 GCA_011371305.1 Anaerolineae bacterium
GGCGAATGGGAGCAAATACCTGGCCTGCTTTAAGCCCCTGCGCTTCAGCCAACCCACGTAACACACGCTCCAACGTCTCCTCCTCCCACGTATCCACATCCTCCAATGTAGCGATGATGGCCTCCATGATGTGAACCGTTTCTTCGGGGGTGGTTTTGCGGGGTACCAGGCTCAGAGGATCATCCAATGCGACATCGTCCACATAAAGGTAATCGACCCAATTCGCGGCTTCGGTCAATTTTTTGATGCGCTCTTGCACGTGGGGCAGCAGCACTTTCAACCGTGTATCTCGGGCCAGTTCCTCTTCGGGGATACCCAGATCGCGGCTAAGGTAGGGAAGCAGGCGGCGATGGAATTCTTCCACATCCAGGTTGCGGATGTAAACGCCGTTCATCCAGTCCAGTTTTTCCACGGGGAACCGGGCCGGCGCGGGATTGATGGCTTTCAGATCGAAATGCCGAATGGCTGTTTCCCTATCGTAGATCTCCGTCCGATCGTCCAGAGACCAACCGATGCCGCTGAGGAAGTTGAAAACAGCTTCGGGTAGGTAACCCTGTTCGGGATATTCATGGAGCATGATGGGGACGCTCCCCCCTTCCGGGGTTTTCAAATCTCGCTTGCTGAGCTTGCCCTTGCCACTGGGTTTGAGGATGCTGGGCGTGTGTGCGAACGCGGGCAGGTCCCAGCCAAAGGCCTGATACAAAAGCACATGGAGCGGCGCGGAAGAGATCCATTCCTCACCCCGGATGACGTGGGTGATCTCCATATCGTGATCATCGACTACCACGGCCAGATGATAGGTGGGGTAGCCGTCCGCTTTTAGCAGCACTGCATCCTGCAATTCCCGCACGTCAAAGACAACCCGACCGCGAATCACATCTTCCAACACCACTTCGCCCTCCAGGGGCACGGCCAGCCGCACCACCCAGGATCGACCTTCGGCTTCTTTCGCGGCCCGCTCTTCGGGAGAAAGCCAGCGGCAGCGACGGTCATAGCCGACTTTCTGCTTCTTTGCCTGCTGTTCGGCCCGCATCGCCGCCAATTCCTCGGGGGTGCAGTAACAACGATAAGCGTGACCGTGTTCCACCAGCCAGTCCGCGGCTTCCTGGTACATGGGCAGACGTTGGGACTGGATGTAAGGAGCGTGGGGGCCCCCCACATCGGGACCTTCGTCCCAATCCAGGCCCAACCAGCGCAGCCCGAAGATGATTTTGTCCAGGGCGTCGGGCACATAGCGCTTGCGGTCGGTGTCTTCGATGCGCAGGATGAATTGGCCGCCAGTGTGACGGGCGTAAAGCCAGGCGAAGAGCGCGGTACGCGCCCCGCCGATGTGGAGATAGCCGGTGGGGCTGGGGGCAAATCGGGTTCGGGCAGGTTGAGTCATAAGTCTATGTTCCGAGAGAGTGTCTGGGAATGGATGGGATTCAGTAACGGATTTTGTAGATATACGTGGTGCGAAGATCGTCGGAAAAGGCGGTTTCAAACATCACTTCGGGCGGGGCTGTGGCGGGATCGGCCAAAAATTGCAACTGTGGTCGTATGGTTTTGATTTCCCAATCGTCGATGACCAGATAACGGGCGTGGCGCGCCTGGGCATAGGCCAGGATTTGAGGCCATAATGCATTGGGCAAGGGGATGACCTCCCGGTCGGCATAAACACCGATCTCGCCATTGCGGGTCATAATCACCGAGTCAGGAGGTGTGTGTTCCGTGATCCAGCGAGCAGCCTGGATGTGCGAGAACGCATAGGTGCGTTGTCCTGCCCGGGCCATGACCACTTGCCCTTGAAACAACGTTATCGCCACAAGCAGGAGCGTGCCGCCTGTCCAAAGCCATGCCAGGGGGTGCAGTTTGGGCCAGGGCTGCAGGGTCTCGCCTGCCCAGCGCATAAACACATCCAGGCCACGAGCAGCCCAAATAAGGGCAAGGGGAACCCAAGGCACAAGCAATCGGGCCTGGACGTGGAAAAGCGGCACAACGGCCAGAGGCAAAAGGGCGGCCAGCAAAAAGCCTTCGGCGGGAATGCGTGCTTTTGCCCAGGGACGTGCCCACAAGCCAAAGGCCACCAGACCGGCCAGGGGCAACCCCAGCAGGGGCGTGATCATCAGACGCAAGGCTTTTCTAACATTTGCGAGGGTCCGTAAAAACGCGGCTTTCGGGTCGTTGAGAACGATGTTCAGCATGCTGATCTCGAATCGTTCCGGGGAAAACCACAGGATTTCTTGGCCTGTGCTGTCCAGCAGGGAGCCATAATCGTTGCCCAGCGCATTCCCTTTCTCGACGATCAGCACGCTCATGGCCGCGGTCAGGCCTGTTTTGCCGCTGAGAATGATGTGGCCCGTGTGTTGGTAGAGATAGGTGAGATAGGGCACAGACAGGATGAGAAAGCCTGCCAGATAAAGGAAGAAAGACCGCCAGCCACGACGGGCATAGAGGATACTCCCGGCCAGGATGAACGCAAACCAGGCCCACCAGATGAGCCCTTCCGGTCGAACCAGATAGCTCAGGCCGAACGCCATCCCGGCGAGGGTTGCGGGTAACCAATGATCTCGGCGCAACGCACGCCACATGGCCCACAGTCCGGCAAAGAGCAAAACCATAAAGAGAGATTCTGTCATGCTGCCCCAATAGAGAGGCTGAACCGCCAGCGCGCTGGAGAGTGCAGCCAGAAGCGCGGCCAGCAGTCCGATGCGTGGACGTCCAGTGAGATCACGGGCCAACCCGTACAGCACGCCAACCAACGCCACACCCGCGACCACATGCCAGACCAGCATGCCCGCTTCCAGGGGCGCGCCCAGCTTGACGGCCAGCGCGGCCAGCCAGGGCCCCAGAGGTGGCGTGTGGAGCTCCGGCAGGTTGTTCAGACGGTAGCCCGTCCCGCGCAACAGAGAGCGGGCCAAGAGGAGATAATCGGGCTCGTCCCAGCGCACGACGCGCGGCTGCCAGGCCCAAGCCACGCGCACCACCGCAGCCAATAAGAGTATGACAGCCAGAGTGAAGGTATGCAGGCGGGGCTGGAGACGGGTGAGCATGGGTGGGGTCTGTAAGCCAGTATTCAGTGTTCGGTGTTCAGAGCGGTTTCAAGAAGAGGCTTGACCACCTGAGGATCGGCCTGGCCTTGGGTCGCGCGCATGACCTGGCCCATGAAGAAGCCAAACAGGCCCGTTTTGCCCGCGCGATAGGCCTGCACTTTGTCGGGATGCGCGGACAGAACGTCGAGGATGATCTGCTGCAACGCGGCTTCATCGCTGAGCTTGCGCAGACCCCGAGCCTCGATGATGGCTTCCGGGTCCTTGCCCGTCGCAATCATTTCATCCAACACCTGTTGTCCCTGACGTTTGTTGATGACACCTTCCTCCACCAGCCTGACCAGCCGGGCAAAAGCCGCGCCATCGAAGGGCAGCTCGCTGATGGGGCGTTCCTTCAGCGCAGCCAACAGGCGATTGATGAACCAGTTCGCCAGCGCCGGGCCATTGGGATAGGTGGCCATGGCCTGATGAAAGAAGCGCACCTGGTCCAGATCCCCGGTGATGATGTCGGCCTGCTGTTCAGTTAGCCCGGCGCGTGCTTGTAGTGTTTCATACGCAGCCTGAAGCGGCGGCTGTTCGGCCCGCGCTCGTCTGCGGGCTGCGGAGGCACTTTCCCCGGGCGAAGGAACAGGTTGAGGCTCGGGTTTGGCCACCGGTTGGGTCTCCCTACGTTTCTCTGGAGGCTGCGATTGTTTTTTGGCCCAACTATCACGCAAGGTGATGATGCGATTGAACACCAGGGCGTCAGGGCGACTGTCTTCGCTGTCCTGGATGAAATAGCCCAAGCGTTCGAATTGATAACGGGTGTCGGGTGGATCGTTGAGCACGCTGGGTTCGACGCGCGCGTGAGGCATGATTTTCAGGCTGTCGGGATTGAGGTTATCGAGGAAGGAACCGCCTTCAGGATAATCGTATGGGTTGGGCGTGCGGAAGAGACGGTCGTAGAGCCGCACCTCGGCCGGGATCGAACGCGCGGCGTCCACCCAGTGGATCGCGGCCCAGACCTTGACGCCCTCGGGCCGGGCGCCCAGGGAATCGGGCAGATACGTACAACGCAGCTCCACCACCTCCCCTGTCTCGGGGTCCTGCACCACTTCATCGCAGGTGATCACGTAGGCGTGGCGCAGGCGCACACTGCGCCCCGGAGCCAGCCGCTTGAAGCCTTTGGGGGGATCCAGGCTGAAATCACTCCGTTCGATGAAGAGCTCGCGAGAGAAAGGCACGGGCCTGGTTCCCTCTTTGGGAATGTCTCGGGGCCAGTAGTCGGCCTGGATCTCCTCGGATTTGTCTTCGGGGTAATTCGTGATCACCACCTTCAGCGGGTCCAAAACGGCCATGACCCGCGGGGCGCGATAATTCAAGTCGTCTCGAATCGTGTGCTCGAAAAGTGCGAGCTCCACCCGACTGTTCGTCTTGGCCACGCCCACCCGCTCTACGAAGGTGCGAATGGCTTCAGGCGTGACACCACGCCGGCGCAACCCCGCGATGGTGGGCATGCGCGGATCATCCCATCCCTGCACATAACCCCCTTCCACGAGCTGGCGCAAATAGCGTTTGCTGAGGACGGTGTAATCCAGGTCCAGGCGGGCGAATTCATATTGCCGGGGCTGTGGGGGCGGGATGAGATTATCCACCAGCCAGTCGTAGATGGCCCGGTTGTTCTCAAATTCGAGCGTGCAGAGGGAATGGGTGATGCGTTCGATGCCATCGGAAAGGGGATGGGCGAAGTCGTACATGGGATAGATGCACCACGCGTCCCCGGTCCGATAATGGGTGGCATGTCGAATGCGGTAGAGGATGGGATCGCGCAGGAGCATATTGGGGCTGCTCATATCGATCTTGGCCCGAAGCACGTGTGCGCCGTCGGGAAACTCCCCCGCGCGCATCCGGCGGAAGAGGTCCAGATTCTCTTCCACGGAGCGGTTGCGATAAGGGCTTTCTCGCCCCGGTTCAGTGACCGTGCCCCGATATGCCCGAATTTCTTCCTCACTGAGGCTATCCACATAAGCCAGGCCGCGCTTGATGAGCTCTTCCGCAAACTGATAGAGCTGTTCAAAATAGTCCGACGCAAAATACAAGTGCTCACCCCAATCATATCCCAACCACTTCACATCCCGCATGATGGCTTCGACATACATCATGTCCTCGGTGGTTGGGTTGGTGTCGTCAAAACGCAAATGGCACACACCCCCAAACTCCTCGGCAATGCTAAAGTTCAGATTGATGGATTTAGCATGACCGATATGGAGGAAGCCATTGGGTTCGGGAGGAAAACGCGTCGTGATGGGGCGGTCATAGACCCCGTTTTCGATATCTTGGGTGATGATCTCACGAATGAAGTCTTTAGCCATGATGGATTTGGAATGAAATTGAGAGGATGGAAGCGGGAAAAGATCAAGCAGGCTCAGCCTCGCCGCATCGCAACGCTTTGGGCGAGGCCGATAAAAATCATCAGGGAAAGCATGGCGTTGCCGCCGTAGCTGACAAAAGGCAAGGGAAGGCCGGTTACGGGAAGCAGCCCCATGTTCATACCGACGACCACCATGGTTTGAAAGAGGATCACGCTGGTGAGGCCAGCCACTAGCAGTTTACCAAAAGGCTCGTCCGCGCGATCCACAATGCGCCATAACCGCCATATGATGAAAAACAACAGGAAAAGCAGGATAGCCGCGCCGACAAAGCCCAGTTCCTCGGCAATCACCGAAAAGATGAAGTCAGTGTGGCGAACGCGCAGGAAGTGAAGCTGGCTTTGCGTACCCTGGCCATAACCTTTGCCCAACAAACCACCCGATCCCACCCCCACCAGCGCCTGTTTCACATTGAAGAAGGCATCGGGATCCGCTGTGGGATCGATAAAAATGAGAATGCGGGTGCGTTGATGTTCAGCCAGCATGTTCCAGGCCAGGGGCGCACTGAGGAGGGCCAAAAACGCACCGGCCACCATATACCTGACATACAATCCTGCGACGAAGAAAATGAAGGCTGCCTCCACCGCCAGCACCACTGCGGTGCCCAGGTCGGGCTGGATGGCGACCAGGACAAGGATAGGAAGTGTGATAAGCACACCGGTGAGCACCACTCGGACCTCGCCGATGTGTTCCAGATTTCGGGCCAGGTAGCTCCCCAGGGCCATAGCCAGAGCGACCTTCGCCAGCTCGGAGGGCTGGATAGGGAATAGGCCGAAGAAATCCAACCAGCTTTGTGCGCCGAAGAGGGTTTGCCCCAACGTGCCTACGAGGACCAGCAAAACCATCACCACAATATAGAAGGGGATGGTCAACGTGCGGAGCAGATAGTAATTGAAGCTGGAAACCAGAAACATGATGACCACGCCCACCGCCACGTAAATAGCCTGTCGTTGAGGGAAGTCCACCAGCTCCGGGTCTCCCTGTACCGCGCTGTGGATCATAATCACGCCGAAAACGGACGTGATGAGGATGGCAAGAAAAAGCAACCAATCGAATTGACGCCAATTTTGACGGATCATGGCGCGATCTCCTCAAGCTGATCCAGCAACGTCCGGGCGCCTGTAGCCTCATCCCTGGCTTTGAGCTCGAAGTATTTACGCAAAATTTCGCGGGCGATGGGGGCGGCTACCTGGGAGCCCTCGCCACCATTATACACAAAAACAGTCAGCGCAATCTCCGGAGCCTCATACGGGGCAAAGGCGGTAAACCAGGCATGGGTGGGCAGATTTCCTGCCAGATCGCGCCCCAATTGGGGATCGAAAAACTCCGCAGTACCTGTTTTCCCCGCGACATCAATCTCGGGCAAAAGCGACGCATCGGGTGCGGTGCCCCACTCCTCATTCACGGCCATCCACATTCCCTGACGCACGATCTCCAAATTCTCACTGCTAATCGGGAGCTCGCGACGGACGACGGGGCGATTGAACTGGACCAGCCGATTCTCGGCGTCGGTCATGGCCACGACTACTTGCGGCCTGTAGAGCACCCCGTCGTTGGCCACGGCCGCGGTCATCATTGTAACTTGCAATGGGGTAGCAAGCACATCCCCCTGACCGATAGCCATGTTGTAGGTATCCCCTGTCACCCAGCGTTCCCCTTTGGCAATCCGTTTCCATTTGGGGTCTGGCACCAACCCAGCATTTTCACCTGGCAGATCGATGCCGCTCAACTCGCCATAACCAAACAGCCTGGCATACTCGGCCAGGGTTTCAATCCCAAGCCCCTCGAACTCGGCCACAGGCCAGCCACCACCTATCTTGTAGAAGAAAATGTCGCAAGAAACGGCTAAAGCCTGGACCACGTTGATGTCTCCATGTTCGCCGCCTGATTTGTAAATCCAACACACAAATGGCTGTGCTAGCCTGGGGTTATCGGGGAAATTGCGGTTGGGGAGATAAATGATACCAGGGGCATTGAGAATGGTCTTACGGGTGATAATCCCTTCTTGTAAACTCGCCGCGGCCGGGACCAATTTGAAAGTGGAACCAGGTGGGTAAATGCCACTGATCGCGTGATCTAGCAAAGGATAACCCGGAGATTCGACGATGGTGCGGTATTCTTCCTCCGTAATGCCATCAGCGAAAACGTTATTGTCGTAGCTGGGCAAACTGACCATGCCCAACACATATCCGGTGCGTGGGTCCACAGCCACTGCCGCGGCGCTGTGGGAACGTTTCGGATTCACCCCTTTCAGCAATTCCTCGAACATGATCTGCTGCAGTTCCAGATCAATGCTGAGGATGAGATTGTGGCCTGGGACGGGTTGGGTGGGTTCACCTACGACCCGCTGTTCCTTGCCCTTCACATCTACCTCCAGCACACGTACTCCTGGTTTCCCATGCAACACATCCTCATACTGAAACTCAAGATCGCTCCATCCCACCCAAGCATCGGGTGCATAGCCTTTCTCCGCATAGAGCTGCTCATCCTCTTCAGGAATCGGCCCCATGTAACCGATGATATGGGAGGTGTACAATCCCGAGGGATATTCGCGACGAGGCTGGAGTTGCAATTCCACGCCCGGCAGCCGATAGGTTTCCTCCGCCACGGCCAGGGCGACCTCACGCGGCAAATTCGCGCCCACCACGATGGGCAAGAAGGCACTTCCCAGCTCCCGTTCCAATACAAGCTGATCCATCTCATCCACGGTAAGGACCGAGGGTTGCGGAGGACGGCTGGCTTCGATGACCAACCGATTGACGTCGGGGTCAGGTGGTAGAGGTGTGGGGATGGGCGTTGGTTGTAGCTGGCTCAGTTTCTCGGTGATGATATCGTAAAGTTCCTGATACAAAGCCCGGCGTTTCTGCTGGGAGATCGCATAATCGGGATCATCGGGCAATTCGGCCGGGATGAGGACGATGTTGTAAATCGCGGTATTGCGCGCGAGAATGCGGCCATCGCGATCGTAAATGATCCCCCGCGGCGCCTTTACCCGCACCACACGGGTACGGTTGACGACAGCCTCTTGCTGATATCCCGCGCCCTGGAAGAATTGCAGCCGCGCCAGTTGCCCGAGAAGCACCACAAAAATAATCATGGTGATGATCCTCAGGGCCCAAAGGCGGGAGAAAAACGTCGGCGGCTGACGAGTCATTCTAGACGATACTCCCGACGCTCACTAAAAAGGATGATAGGCATATAGATGAGCAGGGCGGCGACGCCACTAAGCATAGCGGAAGGGAGCAGACTGCGGAGGATAAGTTCATCCCATGGCATGTTCCATCCTAAGAGGATCAATTCCAGCATGGTTAAAAGCCCTCCTACCAGTACTCCCAAAACGATCACCACCACTGGCCAGCCCAACCGTGCGCCGAAAATGGTTTTGCCGCCCCAATGGGCCAAAAGCACAATGCTGATCATAGGCACAACGGAAACCCCAATGGGCAAACCAGAGATCGCATCGGCAATGGGTGCCAAGACCACCACCGAGGCCAGGGCCAATTCGTAACTCCCATACAGGGTGAGAAAAACCAGAAAAACGGTCAGGAAATCAAAATGGCCACCGGCGATGGTGATCTGATTCAGCACCGTAGATTGAAATGCGACCAGCGCCAGCGCGAGAGGGATGAACAGTAGGATGTAGATCATGGTAAGGGATTGGTTCCACCGAGCGGAGGGATGCCAATGCCAATCGGCGCCGGAATGTTATGGTGAGGGTGGGGCTTGGGGCGTACTGGTCGTTGCTTCGGGTTCTTCGGGTGGGAAATTCGTGATAACCAGGACCAACTCCATCCGATCAAAGTCCACGGTGGGGCGGATCACGGCGCTTTGAAACATAAGATTATCGTTGCGAATGACTTCCACCACCTGGCCGACAACGAGGCCTTTGGGGAAGTGTCCCCCCAAGCCCGATGTGATGATGATCTCCCCTTCGGAGATCTCAACTTGAGGAGAGATCAGCTCCATTACAGGTAACTGGCCCACGCGCCCCCGGAGCACGCCATGCGCCCGGGAGGCCTGGGTCATCACATTCACATCGCTACGCGGGTCGGTGATCAATAGAATGTCGCTGGAGCGGGGATAAACATTGAAAATACGACCAACCAACCCACGGTCCGTAACCACAGGCATACCTTGCCGGATGCCATGCACTTCGCCCAGGTCGATCTGGATAGGATGCGTTAGGAAATTGGCACTATCGCCAATGGCGCGGGCAATGATCTGGCCCCCACGAATGTCGAAGGAGGGATTCGTCTGGGCGAAATCCAGCAGCGCCCGCAACTGGGCATTTTCGGTCTCGACTTCGGCCAGGCGTAAATTTTCCACCGTCAGTTGATTAACACGCGCCTGCAGTTCGAGGTTGCGCTGGCGCAATTCACCGATCTCACGCACCGTCGCCACGCTTGAACTGATGGCGCGTTTCGCTTCGGCGAAAAATATGGCGGGGGGCTTGATCGCGGTGTGGATGGCGTCATTGACTGGCCCCA
>DRQW01000024.1 GCA_011371305.1 Anaerolineae bacterium
GGGCTGCGGTTGATGAGCCCGGCGTCGGTGCGCAGGGCCTCGTTCACCTCGACCAGGGCGCCGGCCACGGGGGTGCGCAACGGCCCCAGCCATTTGCCGCTTTCCACCAGGGCCACGATCTTGTTCCGGGCGTAGAACTTGCCCACGGGCCGGTAGCTGACCATGAGCATGCCCCCGGCCGTGGTTTGAGCCACATCAGTGTAGCCCAGGGTGACGAGGCCGTTCGGCTCCTTCCGGGCCCAGATGTGGTCTTCGATCTTGTAGTAAAGGTCCCGGGGCAGGACGCAGTTGCGGACGATGGCGAAATCGGCCATGGGACAAGGTCAGAAGGAAATCACCGCGTCCGCGTCGATGGCCATATCGATGAATGCGGCGCCGCCGATCATCTCCACGCCCTCGATCATGTCGTCCATGGTGTAGCCATGCAGGTCGAGGGAGGGCTGGCACACCAACAGGCGCACATCCATATCCAGGGCCATGTCAATGAAGTAGCGCAGTTCCTTGCCGCCGCCGCCCGCCTTGGGCACGATGATCTCTTCAGGCGCGCCTTTGGCCAGCAATTGCGGGCCGTTCATGGTGAAATAGATCGCGACCTCGTTGTCCATGGCGGCCGCGGCCGTGGCCAGGAAGAAGGGTGTGGCGCTGCGCTCGGGCTCATTGCGGCCATGGGTCTGGACGAAAAGCACCTTTTTTCCTTCGTGCATGGGACTCTACCTCGATGATGGGATGGATGGAATGGTTGGAGTTTTCAAATAAACAACTGCACATCCGCCTCGCTGGCGAATTCGAGGAAGGTGGCTGCGCCACCGATCTCGCATTCCTCGATGAAATCTTCCTTGGTGAAACCAAAGACGTCCATGGTCATCTGGCAGCCGATGAGCTTCACATCGAGATCAATGCACATCTCCCGCAGGTCCTCGATGGTGGCTACGCCTTTGTTGGCGAAAGTTTTCTTCATGAGGCTGGTGGCCAGGGCCTGGAAGCCCGGGAAGCCCATGAGGAACACGGGAATGGGCCAGTCGATGTTCTGGAAGCCTTCGGGCCCGAAGGGCATCTTCATCGGCATGGCAGGGTTGCCCAAGGGCGACACCGCGGCATCCAATTTGGGTTTGAGCAGAATGAGGCCATAGAAGGTAAAGAAAATCTGCACCTCCCAGCCCATGGCCGCGGCCGCGGAAGCCAGGATGAAAGGGGGATACGCCCAATCCAGGGTGCCCTTGGAAGCGATGATAGCCAGTTTCCGGGGGGCGTCGGGGTCAGAGCGAGACATGCCTACCTCCTGAGAAACAAAAAAACGCGCCAACCACTACTTGACGCGTTTGATGTAGAAAATAAACTTTCCGTCCTGTTCCTCTTGGGCGAGGATTTCATTGCCCGTCTGGCGGGCCCAGGCCTCCATATCGGGCGGAGCGCCGGGATCGGTGGCGATCATCTTCAACACCTGCCCCACCTGAATCTTTTTGATGGCCCGAGTGGTTTTCACCACGGGCATGGGACAAAGCAAGCCCGAATTGTCGAGCACTTCGTCGTAATGGATCTCGGTCATGGGAAAGCCTCCTGAGAGAAGGGAAAGGGAGTTTTCGACTAGTTTCCATTGTATCCCCCGGCCACCACGCCCGTCTTCCCCCGATTGGGGGATTCTGTTCTGAAAATAGCGTCGGTAAACCGGGAAACCGGTAGACCAGTAGACCGGGAAGGTGAGCGAATCGGCCCGGTTGCCCTGGTTTCCTGGTTGACAGGTTTACGGGGCTACACAGCCCGCCATTTTCATCCGCCTCCATGCACCATGCGTGATGTCCGCGTAGCCACACTGATTGATTTTTTATCCTCAACGCAACCGTGTTAGAATGGACGCGTTGATTTTATTCTTATCGGAGGTAAATGGACATGGCCCGTCGCAAACGCATCAAAAAGCAGCAGCCCAAGAAAAAAATGAATTGGACGACCACGGTCTGGTATATCATCGGCGCTTTGATCGTGATCGCGATGGTCTTTTCGCTGGTTGCTGGCGCGTTCAACTAATGAAGACCGCTTCACCCGGCTTCCATCCCCATGGCCAGCTTGTCACGAGATGCCAGGATCGGACTGCTATACGTTGTGATAGCGGTCTTCTTTTTTTCTACCAGCCCCATCTTTATCCGCTGGGCCGATACCATTTCCAGCTATGAGATCACTTTCTGGCGGCTGACGACCGCGGCCCTGACCGTCGGGGCCATGATGTTGCTGCGACAGGAACGCTGGCATGTTCCCAGGGAGGACTGGGGGAAATTCCTGCTGTTCGGCCTCATCACCGCGCTGCATTTCCTGTTCTACATCGCCTCCCTTGCTTTCACGACCATCGCCCACTCGCTGGCCATTGTCTATACCGCACCGGTGTTCGTAACCCTGTTCTCTGCCCTGTTCCTGAAGGAACATATCCCCTTCCGCAAATGGGGCGGGATTTTAGTCACGGTGGTGGGGATCGGCATCCTGGCCGGGTTTCAGCCTAATTTCACAAAACGGATGCTCTTCGGGGATGTGCTGGCGCTGGGATCGGCCATCATGTTTGGGTTCTACAGCATCGCGGGGCGGTCGCAACGGCATCACTACAGCCTTTTCACCTACGCCATGACCACCTACGCCGCGGCCGCGTTGTGGGCACTGCCCGCGGCCGTGCTCTCCTTCACGCCCCACGGCTACACGCCCAAAACCGTGCTCAGCATCCTGGGCATGGGGATTTTTCCCCTGGGCTTTGGTCATACCCTCTACAACGCGGCCTTGCGTCGGGTCCATGCGTCCTATGCCAATGTCATCGCCACACAAGAAGTGACCGGTGGCATCATCTTAGGCGTGCTGCTGCTGGGCGAGGTTCCGGGCATGAATGAGATCATCGGCGTGATCGTGGCGCTGGTGGGCATCCTCATTGTGATCTTGTGAGCTCCCGCATCCAGCCAAGACCATGCGTCCCACGTCCTTCCCTCGTCATCTCTGGCCGCTGAGCCTTCATCGCTATCGCGGGCGTCTTTCCTTGGGTGATCACGATCTCGAGGCACTGGCCCGCAAGCTCGGCACGCCTTTGTATCTGTACGACCTGGCCACGCTGGACCATGCCATCGCCGCGTATCGGCATGGATTGCGGGCCTGGCCCGGTCCCAGCCGCATCACCTACGCGGCCAAAGCCTGGCTCAGCCTGCCCCTGGTGCAGTTGCTGGCCCGTCGCGGCCTGGGGTTCGATGTGGTTTCGGAGGGGGAATTGGCGATAGTCCTGCATGGAGGCGCCGATCCGCGTGGGGTTCATCTCCACGGCAAC
>DRQW01000025.1 GCA_011371305.1 Anaerolineae bacterium
ACCATGATTTGATTGCGACCTTCATCGACCAGATAGATATCGCCGTTGTCGCCTTGGGTGATACTGGTCGGTCGCAATAAACCATCCTGCTCTAACGGCAAACCCCAGATGGCCTGGAATTGGTAGTCGGGCACGGTTCCCTGTCCTGATATAAGAGCAGGTTTCTCGGCGCCAATCAGAAGTGCGAAGAGGAAGAGAATTAGGATCGAAATGCTGCGTTTCATGATACAAACCTCATTCAAACGTGGGGTTCACTTTTCGCCGCGGCCACGGCCTTCTTCTCATCCACCCACAGCAGGATAAGCATGCCGAGGAAGAGGAACGCGGCGATAGAAAGGCTGGCCACGCGGTGTCCGTGTTGTTCGGCCAGATTTTCTCCTATACCCAGGCCAAGATAGTGTGCGGTCATCATGGCGGCCAGCCAGCCGAAGATGGCGGGCCCGATGAAGGAAGAAGTGCGGCCGGTGAGGGCGAAGAAGCCGTAGAACTCGGCGCTGCGCCCGGGCGGACTGAAAAGTCCCACCATGGTGCGACTGGTGGATTGAATGCCCGCCATGGCGAAACCAGCCACGCTGGCGATGAGATAGAATTGGAAGGGAGTGGTGGCGAAGTAGAGCCAGAGCACGTCGAGGATGAGGATGAGGATGCTGAGGATGAGGGTGTGCTTTCCCCCGAACCGATCCACCATCCACCCGAACAGATACGCCCCCGCCACGTTGGTGATCTGCACCAGGATCATCAGCAGGATGAGCCCCTGCTGGTCGATGCCGAAGAGCACGCCACCTAGGATGGCCGCGAAATCCAGGGCCATGATCACGCCGTCGTTATAAATCAGGAACGCGAACATGAATTTGAGGAATTCCCTGAAGCTGGCTGCGGTGCTGATGGTATTCTTCAGTTGTTTGATGGCGATGGTCCAGTAATTTTCGCCAGGCGGCAACTTGCGTTTCTCCGCCCGTTCGGGCAGCCAGAGGAAGATGGGCAACGCGGCCAGGGCGAAAAAGACGGCGGTGAGCACGAAGGAGAGCCGAACCATGAGGTTGCTCCCGCCCGAGCCCATGATCATGGCCAGGACGATGATAAGGCAGAGGATGCCGCCCGCGGAGCCGATGGCCCAGCCCAGTCCAGCGATGCGGCCCATGTCTTCGGATGTCGCGATCTCGGGCAGGAAGCCGTTGTAGAACACCTGCGACGCCCGGTAGCCGATCTCCGCCAGGATGAAGAAGACCATGCCCATGACCACCGCGCCCTTGACGACGAAAAAGAGCAGGCCAGTGAAAATAACCGCCTGCGAGGTAAAAAAGAACAAGAATCGCTTCTTTGCCCCGGAATAGTCGGCGATAGCGCCCAGAAAGGGGGAAATCACCGCCACCACAAGCATAGCCACGAATACCGCATATCCCCACAGCTTGGTGCCCTCGGATCCACCAACAACGGAACTTTGAAAATAGACCGAGTAGATGGCCAACAATACTACGGCGGCATAGGCCGAATTGCCAAAGTCATACAAATACCAGGCGATCCGCTCCTTGCGGGTGGATTGGGCGGGGATGCCCGATGCTGCCATGCTTGCCTCCTTGTTGGGGTGGGGTGATGAACGAACGGTTTTCCGCAGGTTTGTCCGCTACGGACGAAAACAGGAACGCTGATGCACGCGGATGCAACGCTGATTTTCGCAGATAATCTTTAGTCTTCAGTCTTTCGCCTTTTTATCTTCGTGTCTTCGTTCCCTTCGTGCCTTCGTAGCTCTATCTTCAACGCAGCTCGAAAGCGACCTTCACGGACCGTGCTTGCGCCTTGTCGCGCGTGGCCACGGCAAAGGCCCGGCGATAATCCTCCAGCGGAAAGCGGTGGGTGAGCAGCGGGTCGGTGCGGATGACGCCCGCCATCATCCACTCCATAGCCAGGTCGAAGGTGGAGACCTCGCGGCCCTGCCATGTCACCACGTCGTGCCCGACGGCGCCGATGAGGTCCACTTCCTGATACCAGACAGGCGTCAGGTCGAGCTTCATGCGACGCAAGTTCGCGCCCACCAGCACGACCGTGCCGCCGGCGCGGGCCCAGCGCAGGGCGTGATTCAGCGTGGCCGGGACGCCGACGATATCATAAACCACATCCCAGCCGCCCAGCAACATGACGTTGGAGAACATGCCTTCATAGCGTTTTGCGCCGGTTAGTGCAGGCGCTTGCGCATAGACATTGTCTATCCCCACCAAAAACCGGTCCGCACCCAACGCCAACGCCATCTCTCCCTGCCAATCAAACTGCACTACTGCCGTGATGTCACAATCCGAGCAGAGAAATCGCAACACTTGCAGGGTGAGACAACCGATGGTCCCGCAGCCGATAAGCAAAATCTTCTCGCCCGATCGGGGTTTTCTGCGCCAGGCCGCGTGGATGGCCACTGCAGTCGGTTCGGTGAAGATGGCCTGCTCGTCCGAGATGCCGTCGGGAACAGGAACCAAGGAGCTGGCCGGGGCGATGAAGCTATCGCCGAAGCCACCGCCCACGGGCTCATGTTCCCGCGGCTCGGATGAGTATTCGCACAGGACGCGATGCCCGCGCTGGCAGGGCGAGCACAATTCCGTGCGTCCTCGGGCGAGGCAGTCATCCATCCTTCCCCACCGCACCACGCGCTGTCCCACTTCCAACCCCGTTACCTCGGCCCCTAACTCGGTGATTTCCCCCACCATCTCATGCC
>DRQW01000026.1 GCA_011371305.1 Anaerolineae bacterium
GACGTACAGGTCCGCCTGCACGATGTAGGGCCGCACGTCGGGCACCTCGCCGGTGATGGTCACGTCCTTTCTCCCGCGCAGTCGCGTCAGCCGGGCGTGGGGACTGCGCCCCACCACCCAAAAATGGGCATCCACACCCGCATCCCGCAAGCGGGGCATGACCTCATCCACGAACCACAGGACCGCATCCACGTTGGGGCGGAAGTCCATCTTGCCCGTGAAGACGAGATGGGGGCCGGGGCCTGTGAGCACGGGTGGGAAGGCTGCGTCCGGCTGGTAGAGGGCTATGTCCACACCGTTGGTGACCACCTGGATGGGTGTCTGGGGTGCGAGGGCGTGGAGGAAGCGGGCGTCGGGCTCGCTGACCGCGGCGATGCCTTGCACCGAGCGGCACAGGCGGGTTTCGTAGCGCCGCAGTTTGGCCGTCTGGATGGCGGAGTAGAGGGCCGCGGGCCAACGCCGGGGGCGTCGGGCGTCGGCCCGGGCCGCGCGATATTGCAGGAGGGTCTCCGCGTTGTGGGCGTCGTAGATGGCCCGGCCCAGGGGAATGCGCGCGTCGCGCAGCGCGAAGAAGTAGGGGGCCATTTCGATGCCTTCGATGAGGAGGATGTCGGGGTTGACCGCGCGGGCGAAGCGGCTCAGCTTATGGAGTGCAGCAGGGCTCCACAGACGACGGGCCATGTCGGGCAAGGGGCTGGTGAGCAGGTCCTGTAGGCGGTGGCTCAGGGTGCGTTGGGGCTGGGGCGCGGTGGCCAACGAGGCCACCAGGTCGGGGATGGGCCCGGCCGTGGGGTCATCCCCCGGCGCCAGGATGCTGAAGAGATGGACCTCGTGCCGCGCGACGAGGGCTTTGAGCAGGTGGAAGTTGCGCAGGGTCGTGCCCTGATGGGTGGGCCAGGGGAATTGCGGCGTGAGCTGCAGGATGCGCATGGGAACGATGTGGCGCTGGGGGATGTCAGAGGACCTGGGTTTTCGTCAGGGGCGGGGTCAGTTCCGCGTTGGCTTCTTCCACCTTGGCTTCGGCCCCCATGACCACGATGTGAGCTGTGCGGTTGAGTTCGGCGAGCACGTCGGCGAAGGCCCGGAAATCGGCCTCGGAAGTCTCCAGGAGTTGATCGTGGAGCCGCTGGCGATAGGCGTCATCCTCGCCGGTGAAGTAACGCACCATGGAGGTCCAGCCCCTGGCATCGGGCAGCAGGTAAGGGTCTTTGCGGCTCACGGCGCCGATGATGCTCTTGACGATCTCATCTTTGGGCAGGGCCACCTGGCGCAGGAAATCCGCGGTCTGGTCGTAAACGCGCAGGGTATTCAGCAGGTTGGGATCGCGGTAGGAGAGGTAATCGAACAGCCCGGTGCGATGGTCGAACAGGCTGAAGCCGCCGTACGCGCCTCCTTTCATCCGCACCTGTTCCCACAGCCAGGTGGTGCGCAGGAACGCGTTGATGGCGAAGGCTGAGCCGTCGAGTTCGTAGCCCAGGGCGTAGAGGGAGCCGCCCTTGCCCACGTAGTTGACCTGGGCGGGGATAAGCAGGGCCTCCCGTTCGGGCATCGGGTCAGGCTGCCAGGAGGTGGAAGTGGCCTCTCGGACGGGAATGGCCGCGGCCAGGTTTTCGATCGCGCTTCGGGCCCCCTGCCAGTTGGCCTCGTCCAGGGTAACGTTCCAGACCATGCGTCCGCGGTTCACCAGCAGGTCGTTCACGCGGCGCAGATCCGTAAGCACTTGGGGCCAGTCCTTTTCCAGGCGTTCGGCCAGAGCCCGGAGGAAGAACAGGTAGCTCACCCCGGCCATCTGCTCTTCGGCCCAACCGGCCAGGCTGAAGTGGGCCTTGAGCCGGTTGTGCACCACCATGTGTCCCATGGGCACCAGGGAGGCTTCCTGTCGGGCCTTTTCCTCCAGCACGATCTGGCGGAAACGGTCGGGATCATCCAGTTGGGTTTTGGTGAGGATGTCGCGCACAATGCCCGCGAGGTCGTCCACCTGGTGCATCATGGCCTTGCCTCGCACGAACAGCCAGGTCACGGGCTGGCCATCCAGCGCGCTGACCAGCAGGGGCTCGGTGGTGATGCCACCTGTTTTGGCGCCGATGCGTTGCCGCAGCGACACGAAGTCCTCATCCTCGTTGCCCATGTCCACCAGAGCCCGGGCGTAGAGGGGCACGTAGGGGAGCAGGTCCGCGGGCAGGACGCTCAGGTCCAGGCCTACATCCAGGTAGAGGATGCCGTTGGTGGCGAGGTCGTGATAGAGCAACCGCCCACCGGCCAGTTCGCTCACGTCGATGGGGATGGTGGGGACGGTTTTGTCCAGGTCTTTCAGCTTGAGACGGGGGATGGCGGCCAGGGCTTCGGGATCGTCCGGGGTTTCCTGGAGCTGATGCAGGGCCTCCATCTCCTCCCGGATGCGCTGGAGTTCCTGTTCGGTGAGTCGGGCTTTCTCCCGGGCCAGGCGTTCCTGTTCCTTGGCTTCCAGGTCTTCTTTGAGCTTCGGATCGGGGAAAAGGGTGAGCCGGACGCGGTGGGGGTTGTCCAGCAAGTAGCGGCGGATCATGGACTCGAAGTATCCGCCCCCGTTCAGGGCTTTGGCCTTGATGGCTTCCAGGGGGTTTTCGAAAGCGATGGCCGCGAAGGGGTCGTGGTCGTAGATCCAGAAGGGCAGGGTGCGCATGTAGAGGAAAAGACCCCGGGGGTAACGTCCCGTGTTCATCTCCCGCAGTTGAAATTCGATGGTGTTCAGCGAGGCTTCCACGGTTTTGGGGTCGATTCCTTCCTCGGCCAGCTGGGTGAGGGTATCGAAGATGACCTTTTCGATGGCCTCGGCTTGGTCTTCTTCGGTGCCCTTCAGGCCCGCGGCGAAGAAGCTCTGGCGCAGGTCATCGTCCAGGCCGTAGCCCGCGATGTCCTCGCCCAGGCCCGAATCGATGAGGGCCTTGCGCAGGGGCGACGCGGGCGTGCCCATGAGGATGTGGTTGAGTACTTCTTGGGCCAGGGCTTCCTCGGGGTCGGCCACCTCACTCCACAGCCAGTTTACGGTCACAAAGGCTTTGCCATCCTCGCCCGCGATGTAGGGGACGCGCATGACCTTTGGTTCGTTCCAACGGGATTGCAGGGGCACGTGGGAATCCACCTTCTGCGGGCCGAAGTCCCGCAGCCATTTGTTCATGATTTTCAGCCGCTTTTTGGGCTTATCGTTGCCGTAGAAGAAGATCCAGGCGTTGGCGGGATGGTAGTAGGCATCGTGGAAGGCCTTGAACTGTTCGTAGGTGAGGTCGGGGATGTGGCGGGGGTCGCCGCCCGAGTCGAGGCCGTAGGTGGTGTCGGGAAAGAGGCTTTGCTGGATGGTGCGGTAGAGGACGTTATCGGGCGAGGAATACGCGCCCTTCATCTCGTTGAAGACCACGCCCTTGTAGCTGAGATTCCCCTCGTCGTCGATCTCGAAGTGCCAGCCCTCCTGGCGGAAGGTGAGGGGGCGCAGCAAGGGGTAAAAGACCGCGTCCAGGTACACGTCGATCAGGTTGTAGAAATCCTTGGTGTTGGTGCTGGCCACGGGGTAGATGGTGCGGTCGGGCCAGGTCATGGCATTGAGGAAGGTGTTCAGGGAGCCTTTGAGGAGCTCGACAAAGGGTTCCTTTACCCGGTATTTGCGGGACCCAGCCAGCACGACGTGTTCCAGGATGTGGGCCACACCCGTGCTGTCGCTGGGGGGCGTGCGGAAGCCAATGCCAAAGACCTTATTCTCGTCATCGTTCTCCACAGAAATCAACCGGGCGCCCGTCTTGATGTGGCGAAAAAGACGTACCCGGCTGTTGATCTCGGGGATGTCGCGGGCCTCTACGAGTTCGAAGCCGTGATATTTGCTCATAAAACGTCTCCTTTTATTCGGATAGGTCAGAAAAGGAAGCATCTAAGTCAATGCCAATCTTCCGCCACAAACCGCGTATGCGCACCATCTGCAAGCGATTCATCTTTAACTTTTCAATGGTCGCTCTGCCCGTAGGGGTCAATCCTTCGATTAGGGTTTTCTCATGATTCCAGGCGAAATGATCTTCCCATCGATCTTGGCGAGGATGGAAAAGAGGAACTTCCTCTCCGCTTTCGGGATCCATGGCCGTCTTGCTAATGCCTTTATAACGGTTGCATGTCGGACATGCTAAGCATAGATTGGATTCGTGGGTTTCCCCTCCCTGGCTCTTGGGTATGATGTGATCAATTTCAAACACGGTCACAGTCAGCGCTTCTGGCGTCCTACAATATGCACAACGATACCCATCCCGCTTTCGCACAAGCTCTTGCAATCGCTGTGAAATGCCCATCACGTCTCCACCGAGGAAGCCGATTCGTCAAATCTGATCTGCAAAGTCAGCATTGCTCTGGCTTTGAGTAAGTTGAGTTGATCGATGTATTCTAGAATCTGGTTGAGTTCCCTTTCCTCTTCATGGGTCAGGGAACGTTTCTTTGCTTCGTTCAGTAACTCATCCAAACGGGTCTGCTGGTCGATGGAAAGTTTGCTGTGGGCTAACGCTTCCAGTTCGGAGCGCGTGAGGCCTGGCAGTAAGTCGGTATCCTCAACGTGTAATTCACGCAGCCGTTTATAGTCTTCCCAATCCAGCACCACGCCTACACGGCGTCCATCTTCTTCGGTAATGTATCGTACAGGAGCGATCGTCGATTTGGTCATGGTTTCCTCGCAAATAGCGGAATCGATCGAGGCATGTCTTTCCTTCTTATCTTACCATATTTATCCCCCGATCTGATTCATCAACCGGGAGGTGGGGATGACGCCGTCGGGGAGGCCGTGGCCCCAGGGTTTGTTGTAGGCTGCGTCCAGGATGGCCTGTTTGATGGCCTCAATCGACTCGCCCGCGCGCAAGGGGGTGAGGATGTCGTATTCGCCATCCCGCAACAGACAGAGCCGCAGCTTGCCGTCCGCGGTGAGCCGCAGGCGGTTGCAGGCTTCGCAGAAGGGCTCGGAGACGGAGCTGATGAAGCCGATGGTGCCGCGGGCGCCAGCCAGCCGGTAGGGTTTGGCCGGGTCGCGCGGGTCGTGGCCCGCGACGGGCTGCATGGGCCCCAGCGCGGCTTCGATGCGCTCCCGGGTCTCTTGCGAAGAGACCACCACCGATTGTGCGAAGTCGGCTTCGGAACCGAAGGGCATGACTTCGATGAAGCGGATGTCCCAGTCCCGGTCCAGGGTGAGCCGGGCCAGGTCCACCACATCCCCTTCGTTGAAGCCGCGAGTGACTACCGCGTTGATCTTGATGGGCTTCAGGCCCGCGGCCTCCGCGGCCTCGATCCCGGCCAGGACTTTGTCCAGGTCTCCCCAGCGGGTGATGAATTTGAACTTGTGAGGGTTGAGGGTATCGAGGGAGATGTTGACGCGTTTGAGGCCGGCCCGGGCCAGCGGTTCCGCCAGTTGGGGCAGCAACAGCGCGTTGGTGGTCATGGCGATGTCGCGGATGCCGGGGATGTGCGCGATCTGGCGCACGATCTCCACCAGATTGGGGCGTACCGTGGGCTCACCCCCCGTCAGCCGGATTTTGTTGATGCCCAGCTCGGCCATAAGCCGCACAATGGTAATGATCTCCTCATCGGTCATCAGCTCGTGCCGGGGTCGAAAGGTCATGTCTTCGGGCATGCAGTAAACACACCGCAGGTTACAGACATCGGTCAGGGAGACGCGCAGGTAGGTGAGCTGCCGGCCGAACCGATCGACAAGATGGGTCGTTGATGACGAAAGGGATGGCTGAACCATAGGAAATTCGAATCGGAATGGGATGAGAAGGATGTCAGCTTTCCACAGGGAGGGAAAGGGGGCCTGGGGGCGGTGAGGGGGCTTCTTCCATAGGCAGAAGCCGATAGGTGCATCGGGGCTCACCGTGGATGATCTTGGAGACGCGCAAGGGGATCATGCCCGTCAGGCGCTGGATCAGAAGGTCATCCACCTGACAGATCTCGGGATGGCGTGTCGCCAGCTCTTTGTAGGGGCAATGGCAGGTGTGCAGGATGCAACCATCGTCCCGGCATTCGCAGAAGGCCATATAGCCTTCGCTATCCAGGAATTGGATGGCGGCCTGGAGCCGTTCTTGCGGCTCCAGGTGTTCCAGGTCCACGGGGGCGTGGGCCAGGATGTCTTCCACCAGGGCTTCGATCACCCGTTGGAAGTCTTGGGGTGAGAGGGTGCGTTTGAGGATGTCGAAGCTGACGTGGGCCAGGCGTTGGTATTGGTCGGGAAACAGGGCATCGGCGTGGGAGGTGAGGGCATAAAGGCGCTTGGGCCGCCCCGCGCCCGGCTGGCGGCGGACGCGCGTCGCCTCGACCAGGTTGTCGCTGATGAGCAAATCGAGATGATGGCGGACGGAGACAGCCGCCATATCCAGGTGATTTGCCAATTCATCAACCGTGGCCTGGCCGCGACGCTTGAGATATTCGAGGATCTTCTGTCGGGCGGGATGCACGGCGAGTTATCGGTTAGCAGTAACCAAAATCAGTGTTCGATGTTGGGGTGTGGGGAGCCGAAGCCGTAATCCGTAAAATCGTCACGCATGACGGATGACGAATTACGTGTTACGCCTGCTGTCGCTTCAGCCAATGGTGGCTTCGAGTTGCTGTTGCGAACGCGTAATCCTGTTCTTGCAGTAGCGTTATTCTAGCATGACGCAACGCCGGCGTCAATTTTTATCAAATCTTTCATAGAAATTCAGGGGTAGGAGAGGGTGGGCGATGCCGGGAAATGGTGGGGTGTGGGGTATAATGTGCAGGAAGGAAGCCTTTCGGCCCGGGCGCTTTGGCGTGGGGTCGATTACCAACCAACGATGCCCGACGATATCCTTGAACTCAAGCTGACAGGCATTGCCCACGGTGGTGAAGCCCTGGGCAAAGTGGATGCGCGCGTGATCTTTGTGGCCTTCGCCCTGCCGGGCGAGCGCGTGCGTGTGCAGCTGGTCGAAGTGCATAAACGCTGGGCCCGGGCTCGCCTGCTGGAGGTGCTGGAGCCCAGCCCCTACCGCATCGACCCTGCCTGTCCGTACTTCGGGCCTGGGCGCTGTGGCGGGTGCCAGTGGCAACACATCGCCCGGGAGGCTCAGACCGACTACAAGGCCCGCATCTTGCGCGACCAGTTGCAGCGTCTGGGCGGGCTGAAGAAGCCGCGCATCCTGCCCACCCGTGCCGCGGACGAGCCCTGGCGCTACCGCACCCAGATGGTCTTCTATCCCGCGGGCGAGGTCCTGGGCCTGCGCCGGGTGGGCAGCTACGAAGCGTTGTCCATTGAAGCCTGTCCTATCCTGCACCCCGACCTGGAGGCGCTGTTCCGGGATTTCAACGTGGCCTGGGATGGGCTACGCAGTGTGGACCTGGCCGTGAGCCGCAGCACAGGCGAGAAGCTGGTGGCCCTGCGCACTCGCAGGGACGAGGCCCCTGCCATCGAGGTGGATTTCCCCGTCTCCATCGTGTTGGAGCGCAGCGATGGAAGGGTGCAACCCCTGGTCGGCCAGCCCTGGTACTTCGAGACCATCGCGGGGCACACGTATCGTTTCAGCGCGGGCGCGCGGCGCCCTTTCAACATCCCCGCCACGGCTTTGCTCATCGAGACTGTGAGGGAATTGCTGGCCGCGGGGCCGGGACACGCGGTCATGGATGTGTACGCGGGCCAGGGGCTTTTCACCCTGGGCCTGGCCGAGCAGGTCAGCCTCATCATCGGCGTGGAAGAAAACCCCTACGCTATAGAGGACGCAGCGTTTAGTTGCGGGCATCTGGACAACGTTGTGCTGCACGAAGGCCCGCCCCCCAAAGTCCTGCGCAAATTGAAAGACCCCATCGATCTGGCTATTGTCTCCCCGCCCGAGGAGGGCCTGGGCCACCGCATCCCTCAAAATCTGGCCCGACTGGGCGCGCATCGCGTGGCCTATGTGGCCTCCAATCCGGCTACGTTGGCCCGGGACATCGAAAAAATGCAGGCGGCTCATTATCGCTTCGTCGAGGCCGTAGCTGTGGACATCGCGCCCCAAACCTACTATTTCACCACCGTGGCGCTGTTCAGCAGATAGCGCGTTGGCGCCTTCTGCAAAAGGTCGCCAGGGCCATGTTGAGCGAGGCTGCACCAGCCGGTAGACCGGTGGACCGGGAGGGTGAGCAAATCGGCCCGGTTTCCCTGGTTTCCTTGTTTACGGGGCTACCGACCACGGTTTTCATCATCCAGTCAATCCCTTAACCTTTTTCACGAAACCAACCACCATGGCAAAAAATACACTAAAATTCATCCCCCTGGGCGGCCTGGGCGAGATCGGCCGCAACATGAACGTTTTCGAATACGGCAGAAATATCCTCATCGTGGATGCCGGGGTCATGTTCCCCGAGCAAGATATGCTCGGCGTGGACCTGGTCATCCCCAATTTCGATTATCTGCGTGACAAGAAGGACTGGATCCGTGGCATTGTCATCACCCACGGTCACGAAGACCATACAGGCGCGCTGCCCTTTTTGCTGGATGAAATCCAGGCGCCCATCTATTCCACCAAGCTTGTGCTGGCCCTGGTGGAACGCAAACTGAAGGAGTATTTCGGCAAAGGATACAAGCCCGACCTGCGGGAGATGACCCCCGACGCGCCCGTGAAACTGGGGCCCTTCACGGTACACAGCGTGTTCCTCAGCCACTCCATCCCGGATAGCATGGCCCTGGCCATTGACACGCCGGTGGGGCGGGTCATCCACAGTGGGGATTTCAAGATCGATCTCACCCCGGCCGCGGGCGAAGGCCCCGATCTGGCCCGGCTGGCCGCGTTGGCCGAACCGGGCGTGCTGGCCCTGTTCGCGGATTCCACCGGCGCGGAACGGGCGGGCTTTACCCCCTCGGAAAAGACTCTGGAGCCCGTGTTCGATCAGATCATGCGGGAAGCACCGGGCCGGGTGTTAATCGCCTCGTTCGCGTCGCAGCTCCAGCGCCTGCAGATGATCATCGACATCTCCCACCGCCACGGTCGCAAAATCGCCATCGCAGGGCGATCCATGGTGCAGAATTTCGAGATCGCGCGGCGGCTGGGATATCTCAAGGTGCCCAAGGGCGCGTATGTGAAGCTGGAGACCGCGCGCAAGTTGCCCCCCAAACAGGTGACCATCATGATCACGGGCAGCCAGGGCCAGCCCGAGGCCGCGTTGGCCCGCATCGCCACCGACCGCCATCGCGACATCCAGCTCCGCAAAGAAGATACCGTGGTCATCTCCGCTTCCCCCATCCCGGGCAACGAAGAAGAAGTGGCCAAGATGATCAACCAGCTCGTGGCCAAAGGCGCGGAGGTCATCTACCCGCCCCTGGCCCATGTGCATGTGTCGGGCCACGCCAGCCAGGAGGAGATGAAACTCCTGCTCTCCCTGGTGCATCCCAAATTCTTCATCCCGGTCCATGGCGAAATTCGGCATCTACATCTCCATGCACGACTGGCCGAAACCATGGGCATTCCCAAGCAACGCATCTTCCAGATACGCAACGGCGATGTGCTGGAGATCACAGCCGAGAGTTGCCGGGTGGTGGAGCAAGTGCCCAGCAGCTATATTTTCGTGGACGGCTCGGGTGTGGGGGATGTGGGGCCGAAGGTGTTGCACGAGCGGGACGCGCTGGCCCGCGGGGGTTTTGTGGTCGCCATCATCCCCCTGCGCAAAGGTACCCGGGACCTGGCGGGGAAGCCGCAATTGGTTACCCGCGGTGCGGTTTATACCCTGCAGGCCGAGGAGATGATGCAAGGCGCTCAGGACGTGTTGGAAAAGACCATCAAAAAACACAAAACCAAAAAGCGGCAGGCCATGCTGGTCGCGGTGCAACAGGCGCTTAGCCGTTACTTCTACCAGAAGACCCGCCGCAATCCGGTCATTGTGCCGGTGGTGCAGGAATGTTAGGTTTCCACGGCGAAGACGAGCTTGATGGTGGTTTTGTATTCAACGATCTTCCCGTTTTCCACCCTGGCCGTCATGCTCACGACCTCGATCCCTGTGATGCCGTGCAGGGTGCGGGCCGCGGTCTTCACGGCATTCGCGGCTGCGTCTTCCCAGCCTTTGTCGGATTTCCCGACCAGTTCGATGACTTTCGCGACGTTGGACATAGCTTACCTCCTTGAGTGTGAATGGAAAGGCATGACGCGATGCTGATTTCAGTATAACACAGGCTGACAACCCCCACTCCGCAGATCGTCTCCTCCTTCATCCATATTCCACCCACGCTCATTTCAACAAGGAGTTGCAAGATGACGAAACTATCCCGCCCCCAGGGCCTTTACTTTGAAGATTTTCAGATCGGCGATAGCATCGAAAGTGTAGGCCGCACCATTACCGAAACCGATGTGGTCACCTTCGCCATGCTGTCGGGCGACTGGAATCTGATTCACACCAACGCCGAGTATGCCAAAGAGCAGCTCGCGGGGGAGCGGATCGCCCACGGGCTGTTGGTGCTTTCCATCGCTTCGGGCCTGGCCGTGCGCCTGGGGTTCATGGAAGAGACGGTGATGGCCTTTATGGAACTGGAATGGCAGTTCCGCAAATTCGTGCTCATCGGCGATACCATCCGGCTACGCGCCACCGTGGCGGATAAAAAGGAAGTCAAGCGGCTCGGAGGCGGGTATGTGTGGTTCAAGATGGAGATTTTGAACCAGCGGGATGAGAAAGTGCAGCGGGGTACGTGGAAGGTGTTGGTGAAGAGCCGAGCAGGCGAGGGGACATAACGTCTGAACGGCCTATCTCCGGCATCCCTCGACCCGGAACACATCGACCACGCCCGCATCGAACGCGGGCACATAGACCCGTTCGCCGTTGGCGGCAATGGCCAGGAACTGGCCCCCATGCTTCGCGTCCTGTCGGCTCACGTCCCCTTGGGCCACGATGTCGCCCGTATCCGGACGGATGGCCAGGAGCTGATCGCGCACGGCATCCAGGGCGAAAACCAATCCCCATCGGGCGTCGAAGGCCAGGGCATAGGGCGTGTAGGGGGCCACATCCACCCGACGCAACACTTCGCCCGACCGGCTATCCAGCACCACCACCTGTTTCGTGCGCCGGTTGCTGACAAAGAGCCGGTTCCCAGTTTCGTCCAGAGCCACGCCGAATGCCTCCCCGCCGGGCAGTGGCCCGAAGGTCGTGCGTACCGTGCCATCGTTGCCGATAACACTCACATAGCCATCGAGATGGGTGATGTAGCCTGTATCCGCGCCCGCGGCGGCCAGCGCGGGCAGCCCATGCACCGAGGTTGTGGCCAGGGGCTGGTTGGTATCGAGGTCGATGGTTGTTACCGTATTGTCTGCGAAGTTCGCCACGAAAAGCCGTTCATCGTTCGCGGCTGCGCCCCACGGTAACTTCCCGACCGGGATGGTGGCGACCACATTCCTGGCCACGGGGTCCACGACGCTGATATCCGCGCTGTTTCGGTGGACCAGATAGGCGAGCCCGTTGCGATAGACCACGTCGTTCGCGGCCTGACCCGAGGTCGCGACCTTTGTCAGTTTGCCATCGAACACCGCGAGGGAGCCGTCATCGAACATGCCGACCAGGAAGCCCTGTGGCCAGGCGGTCACTCCTTTGGGGTGCGGGCCGACCTGGAGCCGTTGCTCCAGGCGCAGGGAGCATGTGGCCGCGGGCGTGGGGGTGGGGCTGGGCGTGGTGGTAGCGGTGGGGGATGGTGTTGGTGTTTGTGTGGGAGCCGCGGTGGGGCGCGGGGTAGGTGTTGGTATCGGCGTGGCCGTGGGGGGCGGGGGGGGTGTGGGCGAAGGGCTCGGGATGTGGGTGGGGGTGGCGGTCGGTGGCGCGGGGGTGGGTGTCGGCGATGGCGGGGGCGCCGTGGGGGTGGCGCCATCCGCGATGTATCGGATTTCCAGATAGGGTCGCAGGGAAAGCTTGCGCGCGTCGCTGCTGCCGAAGCTGTATTGCTTGTTGGTGTTGCTTTCGCCCCGCAGGATGATGCCGTGGTTTTGGGTGGGATCTTTCACCCATGTTTGCACCAGCGTGGTTAAATCGAAGGTGGCGGTGCCTCCTTTGGGTACGACGACGGGGGTGGCGTTGATGGGGGTCTTGCTGGCATCGCGGCTGCCCAGCGCGCCCGGGCGTTGCCACTTCATACCTTTGCTCGCCCGATTGTAGGTGGCGTTTTCGTCCCAGTCTCGCAACAACGCATACGCGTTCACGCGCACGGTGGGAGAACGCGGGTCCACGCGCGTGAGATGCAACGTGGCATCGAGGATGCGCGCCCCGCGCGGGATGGCAGACAGGTCCACCTTCAGCAAACTGACCATGACGTTGTTGATACGCAGGGCCAGCACGGTTTTCTTGGCGAACGTCTTATTGGGTTGCCATTTGCTAAGATAGGTGTCGGTGAATCCCTGGAAACCCTCCAATCCTTGTTGCAGGCGAATGGTTTTGATTTGGGATGGTGGTGTGGGGGATGGTGTTGGCGTGGACAGGGGTTGCAGAGGCACGACCTGGACCATGTTGAAGATGTCGTCGATGGCATCTTCGCGGTCCAGTCGCAGATCAAAGCCCTCGGCCCGGCTTTCGGACGAGAAGGGCTTGAGC